>JBBJLY010000081.1:0-29794 GCA_037720695.1 Kofleriaceae bacterium
TCTTCATCGTGCCCGACGCGCCCGCCAACATGGACGAGTCGGTGCACTGGCCCGCGCTGAGCGATCTCCGTCGCGCGATCACGCGTGGCAACATCAAGATGCCCGACGGCCCGGTCGTCGTGATGGGCCACTCGGGCGCGTTTCGCACCGTGATGCAGTGGGTCGATCACCGCATGGTGGATCAGATCATCTTGCTCGACGCGATGTACGGCGGCGAGCATGCGTTCGATGACTTCATCAAGAGCGGCAAGCGCGCCGACTCGCACAAGATGATCGTCGTTGGCGCCTCGGTCGCGCAGGAGTCGAGCGCGTTCATCAACAGGTACAAGTTTGCAAAGGCACGCGAGAAGGTGCCGGAGTACATGAGCGGGTTCACGAAGGAGGAGCGGCGCGCGAAGCTGCTCTACATCCACTCGCAGTACTCGCACATGCCGATCGTGACCAACCGCAAGGTCATCCCGTTGCTGCTGAAGGTCACGCGCCTCAAGTCGCTGTGACGCGACGGCGGCGCACGAGCGCCAGCCCGAGCACGACGAACACCGTGACCACCGCGCCGGTCCCGGCCGAGCCGGCGCTGCACGCGTAGAACGTCGTCTGCAGCCTGCGGCCGTCGTCCTCCTGGTGTCGCAACAGGTGGTGGAGCACCTCGCGCGGTCCCGTGGCGATCACGCTCGCGCCCAGCGGCCTGACCTGCTGAAGGTCGTAGACCAGCGAGCCAAGCGTCCAGCGCCGAACCCCGGGTCCGAGGATCGTCGGATCACGACCGAACACGGGCTCCACGACGTCGCGTGCGAGCGGCGGGCTCGCATCGAGTGGGTCACCCAGACAGTCGATCGTGCGGCCCTCGACATCGTCCCCGGCGGGCACGACCAGCGGACCGCGCGCTCGCACGAGCGCACCGATCGCTGGTGGTCGCGGCGACAGGGGCATCAGCTCGACCGAGTCACGGAGCAGTCCGGTCACGAGCGCGGCTGCGCCGCCCACGTCGACCAGCGTGCCATGCGCAAGGTTATCGAGACCAGTCGCGACTGCGCGGTCGAACGTCCAGGAGACGAGCCGTCCGTGCATCGTGCGGCGAATGTACCGCGAGAGCCGCAGGCATGCTGCGAGCCGTCGCGACGGATCCGCCGCGCGATCGCGCAGATCGAAGGGTCGTGGTCGTGACGTATTCCCTGCGAACGCTTTTCGGTTCGGCGGCATTCTACGGCAAACCCAATGGAGGACGTACGCCGGGCTGATGAGCTAGAGAAGCTGATGTCGGAGCTGTCGTGGCTGAAGCGCCTCGCCAGCGCGTTGGTTCGCGACGAAAGCGATGCCGATGATCTCGTTCAGGACACCTGGTTGGTCGCGGCCGCGCACGCGCCGACCGACGGTCGTCCGCTCAAGCCGTGGTTGAGCCGAGTCGCGCTGAACCTGGTCAGGATGCGCAGTCGCGCGTCGACGCGACGCCGCGCTCGAGAAGCCACAGTCGAGCCAGCCCAGGACAGGTCGCCGACACCTGACGAGCTGGTTGGCCGTCTCCGGGCTCAGCGAATCGTCGCAGACGAGATCTTGAGGCTCGCCGAGCCATATCGAAACACGGTGCTCCTGCACTACTTCGAAGACCTCTCGAGCGCCGAGATCGCTCGTCGCTCCGGGATTCCCGAAGGCACCGTACGCCGAAGGCTAAAGGTCGCGCTCGATGAACTGCGCGGCCGTCTTCATGCGGAAGAGCGCAAGACGGGCCAGGCCGTCGTCGCCGTTCTCGCACCACTCACCGTCAAACCAGGCGCCGCAGCCGCCGGACCCGCAGCGCTGGGAGTCGTTATCGTGAACAAAGCTATCGCAATCGTCGTCGTGGTCGTCGGTCTGCTTCTCCTCGGCTCCCAGCTCTACAAGCATCACGAGCGAACGAGCGAGCCGGCCGCCGCGACCGACGGCAAGCTCGGTTCCGGCATGGCCCGATCGCTCGCCGTGCCGGGTGATTCGCCGGCGCACATCGTCGTTGCCGTCACTGACCGCGCTGGTCCACTCGCTGACGCGTTGGTGCGGTGCGCTCCGACGGATGGTGAAGTCGTGGTCGTCAAGACCGCGAGCGATGGGACCGCATCGATCGATCTCGAGGCTGGGCAGTGGTCGATCGCAGCATCTGCGGAAGGACACGAACCTGCCGCGACGACCCTCGCCGTCGCTGCGGGTCGCGACGACCTCGTACGGCTGGTACTCGCGTCCGGTGGGCAAACGCTGACAGGCATCGTCACGGATCTGACCGGCGGCGTGATCGCGGGGGCGCGCATCGACGCTGCTCGACTGCACCTGAATGCAAATGCGGACGGCGCGATCGCCGTTGCCTTCAGCGACCGGGCGGGCCGCTACAAGCTCGGCGTCGGGGCTGGCGCGATCTTCGTCGCGGCGAGCCATCCCGAGTACGCCCCGCAAACGCGTCACGTCGACCTCGGTTCGAGTGGCGCGACCGCGAACTTCGCGCTCGTGCCTGGAGGTGTGATCGAGGGTGTCGTGCGCGACCGTCAAACGAATCAACCCGTTGCTGGAGCCGTGGTCCGCGCGAGCAGCGACTCGTCCGCGCTCGAGCTCGCGGAAGCGAACCAACGCGTCGTCAAGGCCGATGGCGGCGGCAAGTTCCGGTTCGCGGGTCTACGGCCGGGTGGATACGAGCTTTCAGCGCGTGAAGGTGCGCGCAGCTCGCGCGCGCCCGTCGGAGTTGGAGTCGGTGTCGCCGAGCAGCAGACGAACATCGTCGTCCTGGTCGGCGGCACGGCGACGATCCGCGGAACAGTTGTCGATGACGGCGGCGCACCGGCCCGCAAGGTCACCGTGAGTGCGGCCGGTGGCCCTGAAGCTGGCAAGGCGGTCTCGGGCGATGATGGTGCGTTCGTCCTCGAAGGCCTGCCACCCGGCCGGTGGGCGCTCAGCGGCACGAGCGACGGCTACATCTCTGACGGACGAGCGATCGTGCAGCTCAAGAAGACCGACGTCGATGACATCGTGGTGCGCGTACGACGTGGCTTCGAGGTCACAGGGCATGTCGAGCCGCGTGGCGTCTGTGATGTCGAGATCTCGAAGGATGAACGCGGCGACGCGGTGCCGCATCGTGACTCGACAACGACGAACGCCGACGGCGAGTTTCATTTTGCTCCGCTGGGATCGGGCCATGCGACGCTGAGCGCGCGGTGCCCGAACGGCGACCTGGGCACGGTCGCCGTCACGGTTGCAGCCGGCGGTGGCGAGAGCATCGTTCCCCTCGCGCCGGGCGGATCGATCGCAGGTCGAATCGTCGACAACTCCGGCAAGCCGGTCGCGGGGGTCATGGTCAACGCCGAATCCGGCAACGATGAGACGAGAATCGAGAACGGGGCCGTGATCAGCGGATTCCGGGCGATGACGTCGACGACCGGCAGCTTCGAGATCCGGGCTCTCGGCGCCGCCACCTATCGACTGTCCGTGCTCGATACCGGCCGACCGATCAAGGCGACGAAGACGGTCAAGGTCGCCCTCTCGGCTGGCCAGCACGCGACCGGGGTCGAGGTCGTCGTCGAACGGCCGACCGGGACGATCCAAGGAACGGTCACAGGATCCGATGGTGCGCCGATCGCCGATGCCTGGGTTGCGCTTCACCAGACAGCCATGGACGAGGTCGTGGCGCTGAGCGCTACCGACGATCCGGAACCCCGTCGCGTCTGGATGAAAGACGGTGGCACCGCAGGCCGCGATCCTCCTCCCATCATGACAGATGCGCGCGGTCATTTCGAGCTGACGAACTTGCTGCGCGGCAGATATCAGGTCGTCGCCGAAGCGCAGTCCGGCAAGCTGCGCGGAGGTGCTGTCGATATCACCACGGACGCCCAGATCTCGATTCGCCTCGCGAGCGTCAGCTCGCTTCACGGCACCGTGCACGGGGCGCGGGGACCGACCGACCTGTTCTCGGTCGTTCTCAAGGGACCGATCGACGCTCGTGCCTCCCCCGGCGGCGCGTTCGTGTTCCCTCGGCCGACAGGACCGACGGTCGTGACTCGCTCCTTCACGGACGGGGCGTTCGCGTTCCCGCGTCTCGAGGCGGGCGACTACTCGATCGAAGTCGAATCGACCGACGGGACGGGCAAGGCGAACGTGCGCGTCGCGTCTGATGAGGCCGCATCCGTCGACATTCGTCTGGTGGCGAACGGCACGGTGACCGGCCGCCTCGTGGACCGGGCCGGCAAGCCACTCTCCGGTCTGGGCGTCGTGCTCATTCCCGATCAACCGCCCGGTCAGCTCCAGATCGAGATCCACGCGCCACCTCCGAGCAGCGGTCCCGATGGACGATTTCAGGTCGAAGGCCCGCCGGGGACGAGGACCCTCGCCATTCTCGGCAACACGACGACCGCGAAACGTGGCCTCTCGGTTACGGCCGGCAACTCGATCGATGTCGGTGACGTGACGGTCGAACCGCAGCCGAAGTGACCTCGTGCCAGCCCGCGTTCAGGCCGGTGGGCGCGTCACGCAACTCCTCCGTCACAGTCGCCCGCGAGGCGTGTCCAAGGGTCGAACGGAGACGACACCATGGAATTTGATCAGCGAGTGGTAGCGATCACGGGGGCCGGGACTGGGATCGGGCGCGCGGCAGCGCAGGCATTTTTCGACGCGGGCGCGCAGCTCGTGCTCAACGGCAGGCGCGAGGATGTGCTGGTGCGCGCCGCATCCGAGCTCGACCCCGGCGGCACCCGGGTGGCGGTCGTGGCCGGTGACATCGGGACCGCCGTGGTGGGCGCGCGGCTGGCCAGCGTGGCGCGCGAGCGGTTCGGCGGGCTCGACGTGCTGGTGAACGCGGCGGGAATCTTTCGTCCGCAGCCGTTCGCCGCGACGACAGAGGGGGACCTCGATGGCTATCTGCATACGATCGTGAAGGGGACGTTCCTCGCGACCCAGGCGGTGCTGCCGCTGTTCGAGGGACGCGGCGGCGGATCGATCGTGAACGTCGGCTCGATGTGGGCGATCCAGGCGATCGGTGCGACGCCATCAGCGGCGTACTCTGCGGCGAAGGCCGGCGTGCACGCGCTGACCCACAACCTCGCGATCGAGCTGGCGCCCCGCCAGATCCGGGTGAACACGGTGGCGCCCGCGATCGTGCGGACGCCGGTGTACGAGAGCTTCCTACCTGCGGACGCGATCGACGCGACACTGGCCTCGTTCGCGCCATTTCACCCGCTCGGGCGCATCGGCGAACCGCGCGATATCGTCGAGGCGATCGTGTTTCTCGCCGGACCTCGCGCGGCGTGGATCACCGGGGTTATCCTGCCGGTCGACGGCGGTGTGATGGCCGGCCGGAACTGACATGATCGACTTCGAGGATGCGCGCGCGGATGCGGATGACGCGGCCCTCGCGCGGCGCGCCGCGGACGGTGATCGCACGGCTCTCGACGAGCTGGTGCGCCGCCACCAGCAATGGGTATTCGCCGTGGCGCTACGATTCACGCGCAACCCGGATGCGGCTGCGGATCTGACGCAGGATGCCCTGGTGCGCGTGATCACCCGGATCTCGCAGTTCAGCGGTGCGTCCGGGTTCCGGACGTGGGCATGGCGAATCGTGCTGCGCTGCTTCCTCAACGGTAAGCGCGGCCATCAGGAGGAAGCGGTCGGCTCGTTCCAGGACTACGAGGCGTTCCTCGAGCGCACAGGCCTCGAAGATCCGGATCCCCGCACGTCACCGCAGGAGTGGGAGCTCCTCGGGCGGGAGGTCCAGGTCCAGTGCATGCTCGGCATGCTGCTGTGCCTCGATCGGGAGCAGCGGCTCGTGCTGATCCTCGGGGCGATCCTCGGCGTGCCCGCGCCGGCGGCGGCTCCCCTGCTCGACTGGACCCCGGCACAGTTCCGGAAGCGGCTCGAGCGGGCCCGCGCTGATCTCGCGAGCTTCATGAACGAGAACTGCGGGCTGGTCGATCCGCGAAACGCCTGTCGCTGTCCACGCAAGGCCGCGGCCCTGGTGCGGCAAGGGCTGGTCGACGTCCAGTCGATGCGGTTCGCGGGACCGACCGTGCGGATCGCCCGTCGCGCGGCAGCGGCTCGGTCGCACACGTTCGACGCCTGGGCGGACGACGCCGCGATCCAGCTGTTCCGTTGCCACCCCGAGCTGGCCGGACCAGATGCGGCAGCCGCGATCGTCGCGCTCCTCGACACGTCGGGGTTCGGGCCGCTCGCTCGGTCGAGGTCTCCCGAAAGCTGAGGTGCTGCTGCGGCGGACGCTGCGCGCACACGCATTCGCGGCATTCGAGAGGCACCGGTCGCCGACACGAGTATGCTCGGCCGATGAATCCGATGCGCCGCCGCCTTGTCGCGCAGATCGAGGCCGCAGTCGGTCGCCATGACGAGCCCGCGATCTATGCCGGTGACCCGGGCGATCCGGGGCTCGCCGGTGGACCCGGCAGCATGTCCTGGGAGCTCCACGCCGACCTCGCGACGCTGTTCGTCGCTGGGACCGCTGCGATCCTGATGGAGGTCGCGCATCCGTCGGTGATGGCGGGCGTGTTCGCGCAATCGTCGTATCGCACGCAGCCCGAGCGCCGCGCGCGCAACACGCTTGGCTACATCCTCCGCACGACGTTCGGCACCACGCGCGCCGCGACCCGCGTGATCGAGAGTGTCAAAGCGATCCACGAGCGGATCCACGGCACGCGCCCCGATGGCGTGCCGTATCACGCGGGGGATCCCGAGCTGCTCGCGTGGGTCCACACCTGCATCCCGTGGGCGGTGATGACAGCGTACGATCGGTACACGCGCCGGCTGTCGACCGAGGACAAGGATCGCTACCTGCGCGAGCAGGCCGTGATCGGTCGCATGGGCGGCGCGACGTGGGTGCCCGAGTCGGTCGCCGAGCTCGAGGCCTACGTCGAACGGATGCGGCCCGCGCTGGCAGTCACGGAACAGACGCGCGAGTTCATGCAGTTCATCTCGGGCACCGGCGAGCTCGTCGTGTCGCGTGGCGAGAAGCTCCAGCGCTGGCTGTCGCTGCACGCCTCGATGTCGCTGATGCCAGCGTGGGCGCAGCGCCTGCTGGGCACCACGCAAACGTCGGCGGTCAACCGGTACGTGCTGCGGCCGTCCGATCACCTGGCGCTCCGGCTCGTGCGGTTCGCGGTCCCGGAGTTGCCGTGCGTGCGCATCGCGCGCGCGCGGGTGAACGACGCACGCGGCGGGCCCGACGAAACCCTCGCGAGACGCGGCCGGGATGATCGACCGGGGGCCTGACGATCTGCGCTGGGAGCTCCGGCAATGCCTTGCCGATCCAGTGCCGGCGCGGCAGCGGCTGCTCGCCCTGATCCGCGCCGTCGATCTCGCGCACGACAGCCTCCGGACAGGAAATGCCGACATCGAACCCCTGGTGCAGCAGGTCCTCGCACGCGCGGCCGTGACCATCGCGCCGCTGTTCACGACCGCGAGCGAACCGATGGACGTCGGAATCGCAGCGACGGCCGTCGCCGCGCGCGCGTACCTCGCGTCGCCGTCGGAAGACCGGTGGAGCACCTTCGAACAGGCGGCGACCGACTCGTACCCCTTCGGTCCTGGTGACGGCTGCCTCGCCATCGACGAGCTCGGCGGGTGCGGCCAGCCCGGCGCGGGCGACCACGGTGCGGGGTTCATCTGGGAAGCCGCGATCGTGATCGGGATGGAGCGCGTCTGTGACGCACTCCACAGCGAAATCGACGGCTGGCTGGCGGAATTCGCGAGCCGTTAGCAGCGGACGGACGGTGCGTGCCCCGTGTTATCGTCGACGAATGCGAACCGTCATCGGGGTCGTGGTGTGCCTGGCTGCCGGCTGTGGCGACGTCCAGAAAATTCCAGATTCGGGTACCGACATCGATGCAAGCGCGGGCGACGCAGCGGCGCTGCCCACTGCACCGCCAGTCACGAACGGCCAGTTCGCCGACCTCGCGATCGGCGTTCCCGACCTGGTCACCCGCACCTCCGGCACCACCGCGGACACCTCGCAGTCTGCCGGCGGGCTGTGTACCGCCGCCTCGCATCTCTGGATCAGCGACCTGTCAAACGCCCGCGTGCTGCAGCTCAACGCGCCGCCGCTGGTGTTCTCCGCTGACGCCGACCTCGCGATCGGGCAGAAGACGCTGACCGCCGAGGCGCCCGGCCCGACTGACATCCTGCTCACGCCGCCCGAGGTGTTCTACGACAACAGCGGCGACGTGGGCTGCGACGGCACGCGCGTGGTCGTGGCGGACACCGCGGCCAACCGCGTGTTGATCTGGAACGCGGTGCCCTCGGCCAGCGGCGCTCCGTTCAACGTCGTACTCGGACAGACGACCACCACCGGTGGTGCGGCCGGGACCAGCGCGAGCATGCTCAGTAGTCCGCGTGGTGTGTGGACCGATGGCACGCGCCTGATCGTGGCGGACAGCGGCAACCACCGCGTGTTGATCTGGTCGAGCCTGCCGACCACGAACGGCGCACCGGCCGACGTCGTGCTGGGCCAGGCCAGCTTCAACGTGGCGGCCGCGCCGCAGCCACCGACGCCGAGCTCGATGAACAATCCCGTCGACGTGTTCTTCGATGGGGAGCGGCTCTACGTGTCGGACTCGGACAACAACCGCGTGATGGGCTGGAACGGCATGCCGACCCAGAACAACCAGCCCGCGGAGTTCTTCGTCGGGCAGAACGGGGGCTCCACCGGTGGCCCCAACGCCAGCGCGGGGAGCCAGGAGCCGAACGCGATCGGGCTCCACTTGCCCACACAGATCACCGTGGCGCACGGCAGCCTCTACATCATCGACACGGTGAACTTCCGCGCGGTCGTCCACACGCCGCGTCCCACCACGTCGGGTGAGCCGGCCGATGCCGTGCTCGGTGACAGCGACTTCGTTGGCACGAAGGTCACGGACTCGCAGACGCTCACGCCGCGCGGCCTCGTGGTGCTCGGGGACAAGCTGTGGCTGTCCGATAGCAACCTCGCCACCGGCGGCTCGCGCGTGCTGCGGTACTCGCTCACCAACCTGCCCTGAGGGCGCTGCATGCGGGTGATCAAACCGCCGCATCCGCCGGCGCTGACCGCGCGTGACCGCGTCGTGTTTCTGGCCGGCTCGATCGAGATGGGTGCGGCCGAGGACTGGCAAGCCCGGCTCACCGCTGCGCTCGGCGACCGCGACCTCGTCGTGCTGAACCCGCGCCGCGACGAGTGGGACGCCAGCTGGCGGCAGTCGATCGAAGAGCCGAAGTTTCGCGAGCAAGTCGAGTGGGAGCTCGCGGGACTCGAGCGCGCGGATGTGATCGCGATGTGGTTCGCACCCGAGACGCGCGCGCCCATCACGTTGCTCGAGCTCGGGCTCCATGCGCGAGACGGCAAGCTGGTCGTCGGTTGCCCGGCCGGCTTCTGGCGCCGCGGCAACATCGAGGTCGTGTGCGCGCGCCACGGCGTTCCGCTCGTGGCCGCATGGTCCGACTTCGTCGCGAAGCTGGAAGCCATCCTGTAGATCGCGCTCGGCGGCGTATGTCGTCACGACGCTGTCAGGTTTGTCACGGTGCCTGCGTTGACCGCGCTCGTGGGGTGGTGAATGTTGGCGACAGGAGGACGAACGACATGACGACTCTCGAACTGGGCCGCAAGCTGGTGGAGCTCTGCAAGCAGGGCAAGAATGACGTGGCGCTGGATACGCTGTACGCGACGGATGTGGTGAGCATCGAGGCAGGTGGACCGCCGGGACAGGATCCGGAGACGCGCGGTCTCGCGGGCGTGGTCGGGAAAGCCAAGTGGTGGGCCGACAACCACGAGGTCCACTCGGCGTCGGCTGATGGTCCGTACCCCAACGGTGATCAGTTCATCGTCAAGTTCGTCTACGACATCACGCAGAAGCAGACGGGCGCGCGCATCAAGATGGAAGAGATGGCGCTCTACACGGTCAAGGACGACAAGATCGTTCGCGAGGCGTTCTTCTACGCGATGGGTTGACCGCTCGCGCCAATGAGGTGGCGCCGGGACCTTGGCCCGGCGCTGCCACGCCGAGCCGACCTGAGGGACCGCGGCCTCGGGGATAGCCGCCCGAACCGGAGCCAGAGCCGGATCCCTCCTCGAAGTAATCACTCAAGGGACACGCGGGCGCAGGCTGGGTGCAGTCGTACGTCATGCAGTTGCTCTCCTTGAAGCAGTGCTTCACGCAGCTGCGGCCATCCCCGTCGGCCGTGATGATGTACGAGCCATGCCCGGCATGCGTGGTCTTCTTACCGGTGCAGTCGATGCCGAACGAGTCGGCATCTGGCCGGCAGGTGCACGGCTCGGAGGCTTCGATCTTGAACGTCGCGCCCGGGATCTCGAAGTACTTGAAGCCAACGGCATACTGGCTGTCCGACCGCACCCACTCGCCCTGCCAGAAGCTCCACTGCCGCACGCGACGGTTGGCCATGTAGCGACCTTCGATGTTGCGGCGGCAGGCCTTCAACGTTTGCGAGTGCGTGCCCGCGACCCAGTAACCTGTCGTGTTGGTGCCGTAATGAGGCCAGTCAGGCGTCGTGTAGAACATCGGATTGTCAAATTGTCCACGCGTCCCCTGATCGTTGACCGCTTCCCACGTCACGTACTTCGTGCTCGTGTCACCCGGTGGGATCGCGCCCGCCAGCTCGACGCACGAGCCGAGCGCGCTCGACCCGTCGGTCAGCACGCTGGCGATCTTGGGAAACAGCGACTCGCCAGATTTGCGCGTGTAGAGCTCGAAGATCGCGACGCCCCACGACAGCACGTCCGAGCCGCACTTCATCGCGTTCGACCACAGACCCGCGTAGCTCGGCTCCTTTGGCCACTCGACCTCGGTGCGCATCCACTGCACCGTCGGCTTGCCGCCACACGCGTCGGCGTTGCTCACGCGTGTGGCGTCACCGTGAATCGGCGTGGTCTCGGTCTGGTTGATCTCCGTGCGCGGGCAGAAGTCGTTCAACGTGTACGGTGCCGTCGGCGGCAAGGAATCCGGGACCATGAACGAATCGGGTCCGCTATGCGTGTTGACGTCGAACGCCTTGCCGATGCCGTGGACCTCCGGGCGCAGCTCGATCTTCGTGCAGCACACGTCGAGCTTGTCCATGTTGATCTTGCCGTCGTTGTCGGGATCGCAGTTCGCGACCGTGCCGCCGCTACCGTTGTCGTACCAGACCGATCCGAGCTGGCAGCGATAGGTCTGGATCTTCTTGTTGCGATTTGCCGCATACAGCCCGACCTCCTCGCAACTGTCGAGCTCGCACTCGCCGTTCTCCCAGCACGGATCCGCCACGCATTCAGCGTCGTCATAGCCGTTGACGTTGATCCTGCTGCACCGACCGATGCACTGGCCATCGATGGTCCCGTAATTTGCCTGCGCTGTCTCCGAGACCTCGGGCTGTTCGTCGTCGGTGGCGACGCACGCCGTGACAGACATCAACGCGAGCACGCCGAGCCAGCTGTTCCGTACCATGGTGGTTCTCCTCGTTCCCTGAAATTTGAAGGTCGACAATGCCGTTACCCTAGCGGCCGTAAATTGCAGCGACACCCTGCGGTGAACCGAAGCCCATGGCCCGACTGAGCACACGAGACCAAGCCCAGGTGCGCGAGCTCGCGAGCTGGCTCGGCCAGCTGCAGGACGGCGCGGCGCCAGCACTCGGCGCGTTCGTCCGCGAGCTGCGCGCGCTGCTCGATACCGATCGTGCGCTGGCCTACGCGGTGACGCCGTCTGCCGGTGCCTACGAGCTGCAGTTCGGGCACTGGTCGGGCTTCACGCTGCCATCGGGCGACCTCAACCGGATGATGACCGCGTCGCTCGCGCGCGCACACGGACCGTGGGCGCTCTACAACCCGAGTCTCCCCGAGGGACCACAGCGCAACCGTGTGGTCGCGGTTCCCAGGGCTGATGCGATGCGCGCGCCGGCGGCGGCGGCGTACTTCGCGCGCCTCGGACTGTCCGCGCGCCAGCGCGACCGCTACGCGGCGCGGATGTCGCGGCTCGAACAGCAGTTCCTTCGCCGGGTCGGCATGGACGGTCACCACGTGTGCCGCGCGCTGGTGTGCGACGGCCCACGGGTGCTCGCGTGGGTGGGCGTCTCGCAGCCCGCTGCGTTCGGCTCGCGTGAACGTGCGTTGCTCGGGCGACTCGTCCCGGCGCTGCAGCGACGGCTACGAACCGAACGCGTGCTCGGGGACGGCCCGCGGGCGATCGCCGCGATGCCTTCACTGCTGGAGGCGATTCCTGCAGCCGCGTTCCTGATCGGTGCGAACGCTGCCGTGCAACACGCGAATCCCGCCGGCGCAGCGCTGCTCGCAAGCGAAGGGACGGAGACGCGCGAGGCCCTGGCCGATGCCCTGCGTGGCCGCCGCAGCGATGTCGAGCTGACCGTGATCGCTGCGCCGGGACTGCCGGTGACCTACCTCGCGCTGATGCGGCGATGCCGTGCCAACACCACCGCACAGCTCGAGGTAGCGCGGACACGGTGGAGCTTGACCCGCAGACAGATGGAGGTGCTCGAGCGCGTCCTGCGCGGCGATAGCAACAAGGAGATCGCGGCCGACCTCGGTGTGAGCACGCGGGCGGTCGAGCTCCACGTCACGCGGCTGTTCGAGAAGCTAGGCGTCAAGGGCCGCGCCGCGCTCGCGGGCCGGGTCCTCGGCGCGTGAGCCCGGCCCTCACAGCCGCGGTCACGGTCGTCGCAGACCTGCGCGGATGTTGAGCACGCGCGCGGTCGCCGGCGCCAGCACTGCGCCCGTGGTGAGCAGGCGGTTCAGCCGCGCGAGATCCGCCGGTCGATCGACATCGAACCATGGGTCGAGCACGTTCGGTGACAGTCCGCGACTGTGCAGGCGCGCGAGTGTCGCGGCGAACGTGTCGCTGCGGCTCCACGGCAGGTCGGCGAGCAGCCCCTCGGGACAGCGGCGCAGCCCGAGCAAGTAGAAGCCGCCATCCTCGCTCGGCCCGAGCACGGCATCGGTGGTCCGCAGCGCGAGGCGTGCGCGATCGAGGAGCTCGCGAGGCATCCCCGGCGAATCGGCGCCGATCGCGACCGCCGTGCCACTCGACGCGAGCGCGCGACGCAGGACCCGCTCGAGCCGCGCGCCGAGATCGCCATCGCCTTGCAGCCAGACCGGTACGGCGAGCTCCGCGGCGAGCGCCGGATCGAGCGAGCCCGTGGTCGCGAGGATCGCGTCTGCCCACGGCAACGTGCGAACTGCTGCACAGGTATCGACGAGGAATGCGCGAGCGAGCTCGGCCGCGCGCGGCGGCTCCGCGAGGCGTGTCTTGACGGCACCCGCGACCGGCGGCTTCGCGAAGATGCAGACCGGCGTACGTTCCATCACCGCCTCCATCGCAGCGCCGCGAAGGGAGGCGTCACGATCCATGCGAGCCCGCTCCAAGCCGGCGCGCGAGGATCGCCGCGAGCCGGGTTCGCGCCGGAACACCGATCGCTTCCGGGGGCGTCACCAGCGCGAAGTCGAGGCTCCGCTGGCACGCACACGACCGCGCAGGATCGAGTGCGGCAAGCGCGCGAGCCAGAATCTTGCGGGCGGTGTCGACGTTCGCGTGCAGCACGGCGAGCGCGTCGGTCGCATTGACCGGATCGCGCGCCCGCCAGCAGTCGTAATCCGTGACGAGCGCGAGGGTCCCGTAGCAGAGCTCGGCTTCGCGCGCGAGGCGGGCTTCGGGCAAGTTCGTCATACCGACGACGTCGGCGCCCCACATGCGCATCAGTTCGGACTCGGCGCGAGTCCCGAACTGAGGGCCCTCGATGCAGACGTACGTTCCGGACGCGTGCACGCGCGAGGTCGCGGCGGCGTCGACGAGCGCGTCCGCGATGTGGGTGCACACCGGATCGGCGAGCCCGACATGCGCGACGATCCCGTCGCCAAAGAACGTCGATGGTCGCGCGACCGTACGGTCGACGAACTGCCTCGGGATGACGACATCGCCCGGCCCGATCTGCTCGCGCAGCGACCCCACGGCAGAGATCGACACGACATGGGTCGCGCCGAGCAGCTTCAGCGCGTAGACGTTTGCGCGCATGTTGAGCTCGCCTGGGAGCAGCCTATGACCGCGCCCATGCCGCGGCAGAAACACGATGCGCCTGCCAGCGAGGCGGCCGATCGACAGCACATCCGACGGGATCCCGAACGGCGTGTCGAGCTCGACCGTCTCGAGTTGCTCGAGCCCCGGCAGGTCGTAGAATCCGCTGCCGCCGATGATGCCGATTCCCGACTCCGTCACACGAGGCTCCCGCCACAGCTCGAGCCCGCACCGGCCGTGCACGCGAAGCAGTGCGACCCTGTGGCGATAGGCTGCGCGATGAGGTCCAGCGACTCGAGCTCGAAGATGGTCCGCGCCGCAGGCAAGGGCAGCTCGAGCATCTGGTTGAAGTCGCAGTCGTAGACCGCGCCGTCCCAGCCGATGCTGACGAGCGAGCGACACATCAGGCCGTCCACCGCGCGCGGGTTCAGATGCGTGACGAGCAAGCTCATGTACTCGTCGTACTTGCCGGCGCCGTCGAGATAGTCAGCGTAGCGTGCGATTGGCACGTTCGTGATCGTGTACAGCCGGTCGAACGTGATGCCGAAGTGCTCGGCAAGCTCGGCCTTGTACTTCGCCTCCAGGGTGGCTTGCGCGGGCGGCAGGAACGCTCCATTCGGGTTGTACACGAGGTTCAGCACGCGGGGTCCGCCGCTGCCATAGCCGAGCGCGTTGAGCTCGCGCAGCGCCGCGATGCTCTTCGCGAACACGCCGTGACCGCGCTGCTGCTCGACGTTCTGCTCGCTGTAGCAAGGCAAGCTCGCGATGATCTCGACGTCGTGCGCGGCAAGGAACTGGCTCAGGTCCTCCATCCCCGGCTCGAACAGCACGGTCAAGTTGCAGCGATCGAGAACATGGCGTCCGAGCCTGCGCGCCTCCATGACGAGCCAGCGGAAGCTCGGATTGAGCTCCGGCGCACCTCCGGTCAGATCGATCGTCGTCGCCCCGGGGTTCGCAGCGAGGAGCTCGATCACTCGCTCGGCCACGCGCCGCGGCATGATCTCGGTTCGCTTCGGCCCCGCCTCGACGTGGCAATGATGACACGCTTGGTTGCACAACTTGCCGACATTGACCTGGAGCGTCGTGGTCGTCGTGCGGCGCAGCTCGACACCGTGGGCCGCGAGCGTCGTCGTGAAGTCGGGTGCGACGTGTCGTGCGATCGGTAGTCGCGTTCTGACTGCCGGCATCAGCCGCCACTCCCAGCAGGGCCGTGGTTGATCGGGCCGCACAGTGCGGATTCGCGCGCTCGTGCCGCGCTCGCGTAGCGCTCGCGCACCGCGGCGTCGACGTCGGCGGGGCGAGGAGGTGGCATGGTCGACATTCCGTGCTGTCCATGCACGAGGCGATTCGTTACGCACCGCTCGGCCGATCTCGCGATCGACGTCAGGTCCCCACGAGATCGCGCTGCTGACGTAACGGACCGCGAACTGCCGAGACGGTAGCGCAAAGGAGTTGTCATGATCGCAACGCTGACATCCGCGTGTAACCGTTTGCTGGGCTTGCTACGCAGGGGAGACTGGGTGGGCCCGCTGCTCGCCCGCCTGACCCTGGGCCTGGTGTTCGTCACCGCCGGGTGGGGCAAGCTGCACAACCTCGACCATGTCACGCAATTCTTCGAGTCTCTGGACATCCCTGCACCACAGGCCAGCGCGACGCTCGTCTCATGGGTCGAGCTCGTGGGCGGCGCGTTGCTGATCGCTGGACTCGCCACCCGCGTCGCGGCGCTGTTCCTGGTCGCCGTGATGGCGGTCGCGATCGGCACGGCCAAGCTCCCCGAGCTTCACGGCATCATCGATCTCGTGACCACGATCGAGGTCGTGTACCTCGCGGCGTTCGTCTGGCTGGTCGTCGCCGGCGGCGGTCGCGTGTCGCTCGACCACGCGATCGCACGATGGAGGAAGCGCGACGTACGCACGACGACGGCAGACGCCGCTGCGATAGCTTGACAGCCAAGCCGGGCGAACCGCGATTGACGTTGCGGGCAAACGCTCCGCTCCACGCTAGACGCGACCCGGTTCGCCGCCTAGGTTGGAGACCGGCATGGCCAGGGACGAGAAGCTGCTGCTCGCACGCCTACGAGAAGGCGATGCCGAGGCGTTCGATGCGCTCGTCGCTCGTTACCATGGTCGCCTGCTCCGGCTGGCGCGACTGTTTCTATCAACCGACGCCTCGGCCGAAGAGGTCGTGCAGGACACCTGGCTCGCCGTGCTCGACGGCCTCGACGCGTTCGAGGAGCGGTCATCGCTGATGACATGGATCTCGCGCATCCTCGTGAACCGCGCAAAGACCAAGGGCGTGCGCGAAGCACGCATGCTGCCGTTCTCGACGCTCGGCGACGACGAATCGGACGCCGCGGAGCCCACCGTGGATCCGGCGCGATTCAACGACAAGGGCATGTGGAGCGCACCACCCCTACGGTGGGAGGAAGAGACCCCCGAGCGGCTGGTGGGCAATGCCGAGGCGCTCGTGCTCCTCGACACCGAGTTGAGGCAACTACCCGAAAGACAGCGGATCATCATCGTGCTGCGCGATACCCTGGGCTGGACACCCGAGGAAGTCTGTAACGCTCTCGAGATCAACGAGACCAATCAACGCGTGCTCCTGCACCGTGCACGATCCCGCCTTCGCGCACGCCTCGCGCTCCACTTCGAGAAGCCCTGATGCTGAGTTGTAAACAGATCACCGAGCTGGTGACCGAGTATCTCGAAGGACGCATGGGCCTCGCCGACCGCATGCGCTTCCAGTTGCACATCGGCATGTGCAAGCACTGCCGTGCTTACCTGCGCCAGATGAAGACCACGATCGCCGTGCTCGGACGGTTGCCTGACGAGTCGATGCCGGACCATGTGCGCGACGAGCTGCGCAAGCGATTCGCCGACTGGAACAAGACACGCTCCGCCGCCGGCAAGAAACAGCCAGAACCCGCGTAACGCGGTGGCGTCTCGCAGGACTGATCTGCGAGCGGGCACGAACCCGCAAGGAGATGATCGATGAAGAATCCAGTCCGGACCGGAACCATGATCGCGCTCGCAGCTGCGAGCTTGTTCACCACTGCATGCAAGAAGAGCGAACCCTCCTCGAACAAGCCACCGACGACCGAGGCGAACCCGAGCGACACCAAGCCAGCGGCGAGCGGCACGACGCCGACGAGCGACAAGCCCGCGGCCACCGACGAGAAGATGGCGAAGGTTCATTGTCAGGGCGTCAACGACTGCAAGGGCAAGGGCGCATGCAAGTCAACGGCGAATGCGTGCGCTGGTCAGAACGGCTGCAAAGGGAAAGGATTCGTCGACATCGCCAGTGAAGACGAGTGCAAGACCAAGGGCGGCACCGTGACGGCAAAGATGTAGCCATGTGGCCGCGTCTGGGCTTCGGCCTCGGGCTCCGCCCACCGCACTACCAGGACGTGCTCGCGACCTGTCCGGAGGTCGACTGGTGGGAGGTGATCAGCGAGAACTTCATGGTCGCGGGCGGCAACCCGCGGCGCGTCCTGCGCGCCGTGCGTGAGCGCTGGCCCGTCGTGCTACACGGCGTGTCTCTGTCGATCGGATCGGTCGATCCGCTCGACGACGATTACCTCGCGCGACTCGCGGCGCTCGTGGCGGAGGTCGACCCGCCGCTCGTGTCCGACCACCTGTGCTGGTCGAGCTTGGGCGGCCACTCCGCGCACGACCTCTGGCCGATGCCTTACACGGAGGAGGCGCTCGCGCACGTCGTCGCGCGAGTAACCCACGTGCAGGAGCGGCTCGGCCGGAGGATCTTGCTCGAGAATCCGTCGAGCTACGTCACCTTTGCGGCGAGCGAGCTCTCCGAGCCTGCGTTTCTTGCCGAGCTCGCGCAGCGTGCAGACTGCGGCATCCTGCTCGACATCAACAACGTCTACGTGAGCTGCACGACCCATGGCTGGGACCCGCACGCGTACCTCGCGGCGATCCCGGTCGAGCGTGTCGGCCAGCTCCATCTCGCCGGCCATACCGACCACGGCACGCACTTGCTCGACAGTCACGACCAGCCAGTCTGCGATGCGGTCTGGGATCTGTATCGCGAGGCGACGCTGCGGTTCGGCGAGGTCGCGACGATGATCGAGCGCGACGATCAGATCCCACCGCTCGGTGAGCTGGTCGACGAGCTCGGCCGTGCCCGCGAGGCACATGCGTGACCTCGCGGCGATCCAACGGCGATTCTACGAGCTCGTCACCGCGGGTGAGGGCGCGATCGACCCCGGGCTGCTCGGGAGTTCGCGCCGGCTCGACGTCTACGCCGAGATGTACCTTTTGCGTCTCGTCGACGCGCTCGTCGGCGACTACCCGAAGCTGCGCGCCGCCGTCGGCGACGAGGCATTTCGCGCACTGGCCGCGGAGTACGTACGCGCACGGCCGCCGCGCTCGTTCACGCTCCGCGATGCCGGAGACGCACTCGCCGACTACCTGGAATCACGTCCCGGCCCCTGGATGGCGGACCTCGCACGCCTCGAACGCGCGCGTGTCGAGGTGTTCGACGGACCGGATTCGGTGGCGTTGACGCGCGACGACCTTGCATGTGTCGCGCTCGAACAGTTTCCAGACGTCGAGCTGCGCTTCGTGCGGTCGAGCGCGCTGGTGCACGTGCGGTGGGCCGTCGATGAGCTATGGAGCTCCGTCGAAGACGATGTCGAGCACGTGGTGCCCGCGAAGTGCTCGCGTTCGATCCTCGTATGGCGGCGCGATCTGCAGGTGCTGCATCGTACGCTCGCAGCCGATGAAGCACGCCTCGCCCAGATGCTCGCCAGCGGCGCCTCGATCACAGCGCTGTCCGCGCAGCTCGCCGAGCTCGGCGCAGACGACCCCGACCGGCGAATCGTCGAGCTCCTCACCCGGTGGCTCGATGCCGCTGTGTTGCGGAGTGGAGCCATCCCGCCTCACTCCTGCTAGGTTTGACCGTGCCGCGGGAGCTCGTGTTCGTCTACAACGCCGACTCCGGTGCGTGGAACAAGCTGCTCGATGCCGGCCCCAAGCTTGTCTCGCCATCGACATATGCGTGCAGGCTCTGCGCGTTGACGTACGGCGCCGTGTCGATGCGAGCGCCATGGGCACGTTTCATCTCGGAGCTCCCACATCACGTGCGATTCGCCTATCGTGATGAGCTCGGATGGGACGGCACGCAGGTGCCACCTGCGCCTGCACTGCTCGAGCGTGACGGCCAGCGCTGGATCACGCTGCTCGACCGCGCTGCCATCGACGCATGTGCCAACCTCGACGAGCTCGTGGAACGTGTTCGGGGGTCACGTGATCTCGGCGATCATCCCCGCGTGGTGTGAGGCCGCAGAGATCGGCGAAGCGGTCACCGCGGCACGTACCGTCGCCGACGAGGTGATCGTGGCCGATGCCGATAGCCCGGATGGCACCGGCGCCTTCGCGCGGGCCGCGGGCGCGCGTACCGTCTCTGGTGCGCGAGGGCGTGGTGCACGGCTGGTCGCCGGCGCCGGCGCCGCCCGCGGAGAGGTCCTGCTGTTCCTGCATGCCGACGCTCGACTGCCGATCAGCGCGCGCGCGGCGATCGACGATGCGTTGCGCGATCCGTCGATCGGCGGCGGCAACTTCAAGCTGAGGTTCGCGCCCGTCAATCGCTGGGCGCGTGTCTTCGCGTACGTCAATCACGAGCGCCGCCGGCTCCTCCGCATCTACTACGGCGACTCGGGCCTGTTCGTGCGCCGGAGCGTCTATGACCAGCTCGGTGGCTTTCGCGCACTGCCGATCATGGAGGATTACGATCTGGTGTGCCGCCTCGAGCGCGCGACGCGGACGGCCTACATCACGGATGTCGAGATCGTGGCGAGCTCGCGCCGGTTCAGCGAGCGTCCTGTGCGAACGCTCGCGATCTGGGCCGCGATCCAGACGCTCGCGTCCGCAGGCGTCGCTCCAGAACGGCTCGCGCGGCTCTATGCGGACATTCGATGACGCGGATCACGACGTCGGTATTGCGGCTCGTCCCATTCTGCGTCCAGTCATCCGGTTGCGTGCGTGATGGCGCTCGGCAACCGCAGCGTTTGGGATAACGTCACGCTTCATGAAGCCGTCACGACACCTGTGGATCCTCGTCGGGCTAAGCGCGGCCGCCTGCGGCGCGAAGCGGCCCGAGGCCAGCCGCATCGTCGATGGCTCCGACCTGGAGCTCGCAGACTGCGCAGTCCTCGAGAAGGTCTCCGGCACCGCGAGCACCAGCGACCCCGATGCCGAGACCCACGCGAAGGCCGCCGCCCGGCGGCGCGCGGCCGAGCTCGGCGCGACCCACGTCAAGTGGATGGTGCCGTGCTGCACGTATGTCGAGGGCACCGCGTACCGCTGCGACGCCCCCGAGTGATCTAGCTGGGCATTGGTGGCGCAGCTTCGAGATCGAACGGCTCGCGTCTCAGAACAGCTCACCCTGCGCCGGATTGCCGAGCGGCGCCACACACCGCGCATCATCGTGCGCGACATCGTCCACGTGGTCGCTGACAGCGTCGGCACGCCAGCTCGCGAGCTCGAGCGGCACGAGCTCCGCCGACTCGAGCCAGCGCGCGTCGACGATCGCCGGCATCTCATGCGCGAAGGGCACCACGAGCGGCGCCGCGGGCACGGTGATGATCGCAAAGCTCGCGACGCCATCGTCCTTGTTGGTCGCGGCGATCCCGGCGAGCGCGATCTGCCCCGGCGCGTGAACCCAGTACGCCTGCTTGCCGCGCGCGAGCTTGCGCCAGGCGTAGAAGCCATCGGCGAGCACGAGGCAGCGTCGCTTCGCGCACGCGGTGCGAAGGAACGGGGTCGCCGCGACCTTGTCGACCGGGGCGACGTGGATGGTCGGTCCGCGCTTCCCGCCGTGGCCCTGCCAGGGCGGCAGCAGCCCCCAACGCAGCTCGGCTTCGCCGCCAGCGAGCTGGACGGTCGCGAGCTGTCCGCGCGCGATGTTGAAGTGCCCCGCGGCGGTACGGGTGAAGCGCTCGACCATGCGGGAGACCTTAGCGGACGATCGACGGCCACGGGATGGGGCAGGATGTGCCGATGACGCGAGAAGTCCTGATGCCGCTGCCCGATCGCGACTTCGACGTCACCGAGGTCGCGGTGCCGTGGAAGCTCCTGACCGAGGCCGGCTATCACGTCGTGTTCGCGACCGAGGATGGCGCCACGCCGGCGGCGGACCCGCGGCTGCTCGATGGCGTGGTGTTCGGCAAGCTGGGCGCGCGCGAGGACGCGATCGCGTGCTATCGCGAGCTCGAGGCCACGCGGGCCTTCATCTCGCCGCGGCGCTGGCGCGACCTCGAGCCCGCCGACTTCGCCGGGCTATTTCTGGCGGGTGGTCACGCGCAGGGCATGCGGCAGTACCTGGGCAGCACGCAGCTCCAGGCGTGGATCGCCCGGTTCTGGCAGACCGGCCGTCCGGTCGCGGCGATCTGTCACGGCGTGCTGGTGCTCGCCCGCTCGACCGACGAGGCCGGTCGCTCCGTGCTCCATGCCAAGCGCACGACGTGCTTGCCGAAGTACATGGAGCGCTCGGCGTACTGGCTGACGTTCTGGAAGCTCGGGCGCTACTACCGGACGTATCCGTCCTACGTCGAGGACGAGGTGCGCGGGGTGCTCGCGGATCCGTCGCAGTTCGTGCGGGGACCACGCACGATGCTGGCACGCGGCACGCGCGAGGATGATCGCGCGGCGTTCGTGGTCGAGGACGGCGCGTACGTCTCCGCACGCTGGCCGGGCGATAGCTACCTGGTGGCCAGGAAGTTGATCGCGCGACTCGACGCGATTTCGGCCTGAACGCAGATCGTGCCGGAACTCGCCTTCACGGGCGCGGACCGGTTTTGCAGTGCTGGCCGATTTCTGGCAACGCGGAAGCCGCCGGGACCACTACCTTTGCATGATGCTGTGGTGGGAAGCTGGTGGAGGGTGCGCGCGTGAATGAACGTGAGGTGTCGCCGGCGGCCGCGACCGGGCAGTTCTTCGTCGAGTCGCCGGCGATCACCGCGCCCAGGGGTGGCGGGTCGATCCGCGGGATCGGGGAGAAGTTCGCCTCGAATCCGGTCACCGGCACCGGTGGCTTGCAGGTCCCAATTCCGATCACGCCGGGACGCTTCGCTCCCACGCTGACCCTCGCCTACGACTCGGGCGGCGGCAACGGACCCTTCGGGATCGGCTGGAGCCTCGGGCTGCCGGCGATCACGCGCAAGACGGATCGCGGCCTCCCGCGCTATCGCGACGACGACGTGTTCGTGCTGGCGAGCGCGGAGGATCTGGTTCCGCAGGCGGGTGTCATCGACCGCGAGCGAGAGGGCCACCTGGTCCGTCGCTACTTCCCGCGGGTCGAGGGTGCCTTCGCACGGATCGAGCGGTGGACCCGGATCGGCGCACCGTCGGACGTGTCCTGGCGCTCGATCTCGCGCGACAACGTGACGACCGTGTTCGGCGGTAGCGCCGACAGCCGGATCGTCGACCCGGATGATCCCGCGCGCGTGTTCAGCTGGCTCATCAGCGAGACCTACGACGACAAGGGCAACACGGTCTCGTACTCCTACCAGCGAGAGGACGCGGTCGGTGTCGATCGGACGCGTGCGTGCGAGCAGCATCGCGGCACCGGCGCGGGCGCGAATTGCTACCTCTCGCGCGTTCGCTACGGCAATCGCACGCCTCGCACGGCCGCGGATGACGTGGCGCAGCTGGCCTGGCTGTTCGAGGTCGTGCTCGACCACGGCGATCCGTGCTGGGAAACGGCGGGTGATCTGTTCCGCGTCTCGCCGACCGCCGAGGCGCACGCGTGGCAGGCCCGCAGCGACGCCTTCTCGACCTATCGCGCGGGGTTCGAGGTCCGCACCTCGCGGCTGTGCAGACGCGTGCTGATGTTCCATCGGTTCCCCGAGCTGGGTCCTGAGCCGCTGCTCGTGCGCTCGGTCGAGCTCGAGTACGGGGAGGCGGCCTCGGGGGCGAGGCTGGCTCGCGTCACCCAGCGCGGGCATGTCGTCGATGACTTCATCCCGATCGTCGAGCGCGGCGGTGCGCGCTATCGCAGCTACCGCGGTCGCGCCCTGCCTCCGATCGCTCTCGCGTACAGCACCGCGCAGATCGACGACACCGTCCGCGTCCTCGACGACGCGAGCCGAGAGAATTTGCCGTTCGGGGTCGACGACGCCGTGTTTCGCTGGGTCGACCTCGACGGCGAGGGCCTGCCCGGCGTGCTCTCCGAGCAGGCCGACGGGTGGTTCTACAAGCGCAACCTGTCAGCGCGCTTCGCCCCACTCGAACGGCTCCCCTTCGTGCCGAGCCCCGGTGGGCACAGCTGGTCGACCTCGACGGCAACGGCCGGCTCGATGTGATGCAGCTCGGGGGTCCGCTCTCCGGCTACTTCGAGCGCACGCAGGATGCGAGCTGGGAGCCGTTCCGCGCGTTCGCCGCGGTGCCAAACCTCGACCTCGGTGATGCCTCGGTGCGCATGGTCGACCTGACCGGCGACGGGCATGCCGACGTGCTGGTCGCCAACGACGCGATCTTCACCTGGTATCCCTCCCTCGCCAAGGCAGGCTTCGCGGACGCCGTCAGGACACCGCAGGCCGGCGACGCCCCGCGGCTCGTCACCTCCGATCCGATGCAGGCGATCTTCCTCGCCGACATGTCCGGCGATGGGCTCGCAGATCTGATCCGAATCCGCAATGGCGAGGTCTGTTACTGGCCCAACCTCGGATACGGCAAGTTCGGGGCGAAGATCACGATGGACGGTGCGCCGTGGTTCGACGCGCCCGGCACGTTCGACCACGGGCGGCTCCGGATCGCCGACCTCGACGGCAGCGGCACGTCCGACCTCGTCTATCTCGGTGGCGACGGCGTCGCGCTGTACTTCAACCACGGAGGCAATGGGTTCGCGCCGGCGCGCTGGCTGCGCGACCTGCCCCCGTACGACAGCCAGACCGCAGTCTCGATCGTCGATCTGTTCGGCAACGGCACGGCCTGCCTCGTGTGGTCCGCGCCCACGCGGCCGATGTGCTTCGTCGATCTGATGAGCGGCCACAAGCCCGACCTGCTCGTCGGCTTCGACAACCATCTCGGGTCGACGACGGAGATCACCTACGCACCCTCGACGAGGTTCTACCTCGCCGATCGTGCGGCGGGCCGCCCGTGGCTGACGCGGCTCAACTTCCCCGTGCATTGCGTGGAGCGGGTGACCGTGCGCGACAAGTGGCGCGGCACCACCTTCACCGCGAGCTACAGCTACCACCACGGGTTCTTCGACGGAGACGAGCGCGAGTTCCGCGGCTTCGGGCGCGTCGAGCAGGTCGACATCGAGTCCGGGGTCGCGGCCGGAGATCAGCCACCGATCAAGACTGTCACCTGGTTCCGCACGGGCGCGGACGTCAGCTACGCCGGCGAGTACCGCACGCCGGTCGCGGAGGTCAGCCTCGCATCCGAGATCCCGGCAGACCGCGAGGCGGTCCGTGCTGCGAAGGGCACGATCGCGCGGCGCGAGGTCTACGAACTCTCGACCGCCACCGGCGAGCCGATCCGGCTGATCTCCACCGAGTCACACGCGTGCGACGTGCGCGAGCTGCAGCCACACGTGTTCCTGACCACGGAGCTCGCAACGATCGCGTACCAATACGAGCTTCGGCTCGGCGAGCCGGCCGACCCGCGGATCACTCACACCCTGGTGCTCGCCCACGATCGGTTCGGTCGCCCTGTCGAGACCGTCTCCGCGGCGTATCCGCGGGCAACCCGGCACATCGATCCGGTGCTGCCTGCGGGAGCCGAGGATGCGATCGCGGACGTGCAGCACGAGACCCACGTCAGCCACCTCGAGCAGCGGTTCACCGATGAGCTCGACACCGATCTTGTCTACCGGCTCCCGGCGCCGTGCGAGACGTTGACCTGCGAGCTGACGGGCTTGCCGCCAGGCATCCTGCGGGCCGACGATCTGCGCGCGCTCGCGCTGCGGAACCGCGCTGTACTGCCCTACCACCTGCGCCCGACCGGCGGCATCCAGAAGCGGCTCGTCGAGCAGGTCCGCATCACCTACTTCGACGACGCGCTCGCCGGCGCGCGGCCACTGGGGCAGCAGGGTGCGCGCGCGCTGGTCTACGAGACCTCGAAGCTCGCCTTGACCGACGCGCTGCTCGCCGCGGTGTTCGACACCCGGATCACGCTCGACGTCGCGACTGCCCTCGGCGATCCAGCGCGCAGTGGATATCGGCGTGATGGAGATGCGTACTGGATCCCGTCGGGGATCGCGTTTCCCGACCCGGCGCACTTCTATCTCGCCACGCGGTACGAGGATCCGTTCGGCAACCTGACCCGGGTCGCCTACGAGCACGACCTGCTCGAGGTCTCGCGGATCGATGCCGTCGCGAACACGTCCACCGTCGAGCTCGTCGACTACCGCGTCGTCGCACCGGTCCGCATCCGCGACGCGAACGACAACGTGACCGCGGTCGCCTACGATGCGCTGGGGTTGCCAACAGCGTTCGCGGTGCTCGCCGGCGGCGACAGCCTCACGAGCTTCGGCGAGCCGAGCGCCTCGTTCTTCACCGCTGCGTACGACGAGGCAGCTGCCGCCGCATTGCTCGGCGATGCGACCGCGCGCCACGTTTACGACCTCGGTCAGCGGACCGCCGCGGACGGCAGCGTGGTGTGGGCGGCGCATCCCGCGTCGACGGTGACGATCTCGCGCGAGCGCCATCGCGGCGACGCGCCGGCGAGTCGGCTCCAGGTCGCGTTCGAGTACACCGACGCCGGCGGTGCGACGCTCGTGACCAAGACCAAGGCGGAGCCCGCCCCGGAGCAAACGACGCTGCGCTGGATCGCGTCCGGCAAGACAGTGGTCAACAACAAGGGCAAGCCGATCGCGCAGTACGAGCCGTACGTCAGCTCGAACGAGCACCGGTTCGAAGAGGTCGTTGCGGTCGGGACGCCGACCACGCTGACGTACGACGCGCTCGGGCGGGTCGTGCGCACGACCGCTCCCGACGGGAGCTATACGCGTGTCGACCACGCGCCCTGGCAGGTGACGCGGTTCGACGCCAACGACACGATCAACGAGCCGGGCAATCGCTGGTTCGCGACCCGGAGCGCGGCGACGGCTCCCGCGGCGGAGCACCGGGCTGCCGCGGCGGCGCTCGCCCACGCGAACACGCCGGCGATCGCCTACCTCGACACGCTCGGTCGCGAGGTGATCGTGCTCCAGCATGACCGCTCGCGCGCACCGGGGGCGCCGGCGCCGACGGAACGCCGCACCGTGCAGATCACCGTGCTCGACTCCGAGGGCAAGCCGCTCGCGGTGCGTGATGCACGCGACAACCTCGTCGTCGAGTACGTGCGTGCCTCCGTGCCAGGTTACGATATCGCCGGCAACCGGCTCTACGAGAGTGGCATGGACTACGGCGAGCGCTGGATGCTTGCCGACGCGAGCGGGCAACCGATGTTCGTGTGGGCGGCCCGCCGGCTCGAGACCCGGAACGACGCGCTGCGTCGCGTGCTCGAGGTCCGCCGCGACGACGGCGCGATCCTGGAGCGCTTGCGCTACGGCGAGGGCCAGCCCGATGACCGCGCGCGGAACCTGCGCGGCCAGCTGTTCGAGCACTTCGATGCGTCTGGCTGCATGCGCTTCGTGGCCTACGATCACGCCGCACGCGTGCTCGAGACCGAGCGCCAGCTGGTCGCCGACGACACCGCGCCGGCGCCCGACTGGCGCACCGCGACACTTTCAACCGAGACGTTCGTGCATCGCGCGCAGTACGACGCGCTCGGACGGACCCTCATCCGTGACGCCTGGCATCGCGCGGGTGGGCGCGTCGCGGTGCACGAGTCGACCTACAACGAGCGCGGGCTCCTCGCGACCGAGGCGATCGTGATCGACGGGACGCGGACGCTCGCGATCGAGGCGATCACCTACGACGCGAAGGGTCTACGCACGCTGGTCCGCCGGGGGAACGGCACCCGCTCGCGCTACACCTACGACGCCGAGTCGGCGCGCCTCGTCCAGCTGCGCACCACCCGCCCCAGCTACGACCCGCGGTTTCCGAGCCGGGTGGGACAGTTTCGCGATCCGGACGTCGTGCAGAACCTGTTCTACACGTACGACGCCGTCGGCAATGTCCTCGAGATCCTGGACGATGCGTTTCGTCCCGCGTTCTTCGCAAATCAGGTCATCGAGCCGATCGCGACCTACACGTACGACGCCCTCTACCGCCTGATCGCCGCGACCGGCCGCGAGCATGCGGGCGCCGTCGTGCCCAACGCCGTCGAGCCGCCTCCGCTCGCGGTGACGTTTCCCGTCGGCTCCCCGGATGCGGCGGACCAGCGCAACTACACGGAGACGTTTCGCTATGACGAGGTCGGCAACCTCGTCGAGCACGCTCATCTCGCGACGACCGGCTGGACACGCCGGTTCGCGTACGAGGCGGCGACGAATCGCCTCGCGAGCACCACGCTCGGCACCGCCACGACCACCTACGCGTTCGACGCGCGCGGCAACATGCTCGGGATCGCGACCTGGGATGATCGCGACCTGGTCGCGACCGTGCCGCGCGGCGGTGGCGGCACCGTCTACTACCAGTACGACGCCGACAAGCGGCGCACCCGCAAGGCCTCCTATACCCAGCAGGGTGCCAAGGCGTGGGAGCGGCTCGATCTCGGGGAGACCGAGATCTATCGGCGGTTCTCCAGCGGTGCCGTCGTCGAGGAGATCGAGACCCACCACGTCATGGATGGCGAGCAGCGTGTGGTGCTGGTCGAGGACGTGCGGCGCACCGATCGAACCGGCGCCCCGACCGGCGTGCTGCTTCGCTACCAGTACACGAACCACCTCGGATCGAGCTGCCTCGAGCTCGATGCCGCGGGTGCCGTGATCTCGTACGAGGAATACCACCCGTACGGGACGACCGCGTATCGCACGGCGCGCGGCCAGATCGATGCGCCGAAGCGCTACCGGTTCACCGGCATGGAGCGCGATGACGAGAGTGGGCTCTCGTATCACGGTGCGCGCTACTACGCGCCGTGGCTCGCGCGCTGGTGCAGCTGTGACCCTTCGGGGCTCGTCGATGGGACCAACCTGTACGCGTACGCCCGCAATAGCCCGATCCGATTCACCGATACCGCCGGCAGCGATTCCGATGACTCGACCACGAGCGTCGCCGCGCTGCTCACTGCTCGCCGGGCTGCCGGAGCGGCGCAACAGCCCCTGATGTCTTATGCAGTCTCACGAGACGCAGCAGCGTACTGGCGATACCACGGCATGATGGGTGACAAGCGCGCGAGCTTCCTCGCCGACTACATCCGCGCTCAGCCGGGCGTGGAGGAGGTATTTCGCGAGAGCACGAGCAAGCAACAGACGTTCACCAAGCAAGGCCGGGAACGGTTCAAGAGCGCGAAGCTCGGTGGTCCGACGACGGCCCCCGCTGACGATCTGAAGTACCGGAGACATGATCTGAACATTCGCTCGTCCGCGGCCCCGAGCGTCGCGACGACTCTCGAAGTGTCGACGACCGAGAGCTTTCAGTACGAGGGCAAGAAAGCGCAGATGCAGCGCAGCGCGGAGTCGGTCGGCCGTGGCCTGTACGTGGGCAATTCAGAGAAGGGCTTCTTCAAGCACGCTGCGGACATTCCCCAGGAGAGCTTGATCCCGAAGGGGAACACACCAGCCCCAGGTTGGAGCGACCCGAAGACCGGCCTGAACATCAAGGGTGTCCCACCCGCGGAGGTTCCTCCGCGCTTTTTCACGGACGTGAAGCCAGCACCCCGGAGCGCCGCGGCAGCTCTTGCGAGGACCGGTGCGAACGGCTTGGCGGGACTCGCGAATGCAGCGGGTCCAGCCATGTTCTTGCTGCAGGCCACCGAACAGTCGCCGCACGCCGGTCCGTTCGCCACCTATGACGAGGACGTGCTGGAGTGGAAGCTCGGCCTGCGCGCGACAAAGCCGAAGTCCGTGCAGCTGATGGAGGACATGTTCGCGGCAGAACGCGAGGCAAATCTCGCGCGCTCGGCAGCTGCTGCCGCTGAGGCGGAACGGATACGAGCGTATTCACTTGAGGGCGCGAGCAAGCAACGGCCGTAGGGGGACGTCATGTCGAACATCATTCTTCGTTCTGGTGACCGTGGGGTCGCCGTCGTCGAGCTGCAGCGTGCGCTCGCCTCCTTGGGTCGCACGATCGATGCCGGCGATCGCCGCCGGAAGCTGTTCGGCACCGCCACCGCGACCGCGCTACGCGAGTTCCAGGCCGAGCGCTCGCTGCCTCCGACCGCGGAGCTCGACGACGCGAGCCGCGACGCGATCGAACGCGCCCTGCGCGAGCTCGGTCCGTACAGCGTCGGTGGTTGCCTCACCGATCGCGAGGGCGAGCCAATTGCCGGCGCGACGATCTACGCGATCGACCTGGACCTGCGACGCGACCAGGTCCTCGGCAAGGCCGAGACCGACCTCGATGGGCTGTACGAGATCCGGTACTCGCCCGAACAGTTCGCGCGCGCCGAAAAAGGGACCGCCGATCTCGTGGTGCGCGCGATGCTCGGCGATACGCGCATCGCGGAGTCGACCACACGTTTCGATGCACCGGAGACCGCACGCGTCGACCTCCGGGCCGAGGTGTTGCGCGGAGGAACCGAGTACGCGCAGCTCGTCGCCTCGATCGAGCCGGTGCTCGATGGCGTGACGCCGGGCGACCTCACCGAGGCCGAGATCACGTTCGTGGCGGCCGACCTCGCGCCGCCGAAAACCGCCGACGACGGAATCAACGAGCCCGAGCAAGACCCCTACCTGCACGACTCCGTGCTTGCTCAGGAGCTGTTCGACCGCGCCATGACCGAGGTTGGGGCCGG
>JBBJLY010000274.1:0-10448 GCA_037720695.1 Kofleriaceae bacterium
GCGCCGGTTCCGATCGCGCACGCCACGTTCGTCCAGGCGTGGGAGGCGTGGGCCGCCGCCGGTGCGCCGTGCCCGAACTGACTCGACGCTGACCTCGGATCCGGGCGAAGCTGGTGGACCTCCCGGCAGGGAGGTGGCCATGAAGCGTCGTTCGCCACAGAGCAAGCGCAAGACCGTCCGCGGCGAGGCTCCTGCCCGCGGCGCGCTCGGGCTGGCGAAGCAGATGCTGCTGTCGCCGATCGAGGACGGCGATCCACTCGACGGCGAGTGCTTGATCGAGCCGGCGTGGGACGGCCATCGCGTGCTCGCGACGCGCGTCGACGCCGACGTCCGGATCGCGGCGGCGGATTTCCGCGACTGGACGCAGACGTTCGCGGCGGTGACCCGGGCGCTCGGCGTGCTGGGCGCGCGCTCGTTCGCGATCGACGGCGTCGTGTGTGCGCTCGACGAGCGCGGCACGCCGGCATTTGCACGCCTGCGCGATCAGGTGGCGAAGGGTGCGGCGGGTAGCGCCGTGTTGATCGCGTGGGATCTGATGTGGCTCGACGACGAGGATCTGCGCGACCAGCCGCTGCGGATGCGTCGCGATCGGCTCCGCACGCTGTTCTCCGGCGCGCCGGCTGCGGTGGTGTGCTCGCAGATCCTCGCCGGCGAGCTGGCGAAGGTGGTCGCCGCGGTCGCGCCGCTCGGATTTCGCGGCGTCGTCGCGCGCCGGCTCGACGGTGGCTACGCCGCGGCCTGGCGTGGTCACGCGGTGGCGACTGACAAGCTCGAGTGGAAGCGCAGCCTGTCGCCGCCACCACCCCTGTCGAATGCGGACAAGGTGCTCTACCCGCGCGACGGCATCTGCAAGCGGGACATCGTCGGCTACTACCGCGACGTCGCGCCGCTCATCATCCCGCACCTGATAGATCGGCCCGTCGTCACCCAGCGCTGGGTCGATGGCATCGACGAATTCGACTGGTACCAGCACCGCGTCCCGCCGCGCGCGCCCGACTATCTGCGCGCCGCGTGGGTCGATGGCGTGCGCCGGATCCTGATCGAGAACCTCGACGCGCTGCTGTGGATGGTCAACCAGGCCGGCATCGTGTTCCACGGGTTCGGCAGCCGGCTCGCATCGCTCGCCGAGCCCGACTACGCGATGATCGATCTCGATCCGGGCGATCGGACGACGTGGTGGGAGGAGACGATCGAGGTCGCTCTCGCCGTACGCCGCGTGCTCGAGTTGCTCGAGCTGCCGAGCCTGGTCAAGACCAGCGGCCAGCGCGGGCTCCACATCCTGATCCCGGTCGCGCCGGGGCACACGTTCGAGCAATGCGAGACGCTCGGTCGCGGGATCGCGCACCTGCTGCTCGGGCTGATGCCGGACAAGGTCACGATCGAGAACGAGAAGGACAAGCGCAAGGGCCGCCTGCTCGTCGATCACAAGTGGTTCCAGGCCAAGACCCTGGTCACCGCGTACTCGCTGCGCGCCGCTGACGGTGCGCCGGTGTCGACGCCGATCCGATGGGATGAGGTGACGCCGAAGCTCGCCCCGCGCGCATTCACGCTGCGGACGTTACGCTCCCGGCTCGACGCGCACGGCGATCTGACGGCATCGCTGTTGACCGGCACGTCCCGGCTCGACCGCGCGCTCGCGCAGCTACGTCGTTAGCGCTCGCAGGCCGTGCCCTGGCACTTGTAGTCGAACGAGCCCTTCACATCGAGCGGCTTGTTCTTGTCGAGCTTGCCCTTGAGATCGATCGTGCCGGCGATGTGCCGCGCGTCGAACGCGGTGATGTCGATCGTGCCGGTGGTCGGTTCCCACGGCAACGCGCCGACGAACGCGGAGATCGAGATATCGCTCTTGCCCTTCACGAACGTGTACTTCTTGGGGCCGAACGGCGCGCTCTCCTTGTTGGTCTTCGCGCCGGGGACGATCGAGAATCTCATGTCGCTCCCCTGGCAGTGCACCGCGAAGCCCTCGAGGCCCATCATCTTGTTGCGGTCGGCTTCCTTGTACCAGTAGCTGACGTTGACCGCGTTGCGGCCGCCTTTGGACGTCTGCTCGAACTTCGCCGAGGTCAGCTTGCACTCGTCGGCGATCGCGGGTCCTTCCGGCTTCGGCGGGGGCGGGGGCGGCTCCTCGCGGACCTCGGCCTTTGGCTCGACTTTCGGCTCCGATCTCGACTGCTCACTCTTGCCGCATGCGACGAGGAACAGAGAGCCGACGAGAAGCTTGTGCATCGCAAGACACTAGACCAATACTGCTTCCGCGGTGCGCGCGAACGAGCTGTTGGATCTGATCTTCCGGTGGGCCCACCTGGTCGCCGGCATCATGTGGATCGGCAACTCGATGCTGTTCAACTGGCTCGATCGAAACCTCGAGAAGTCCGCCGAGCTGTCGAAGCTCTCGCAGGGCAAGATCTACATGGTCCACTCGGGCGCGTTCTACGACGTCGAGAAGAAGCTGCTCGCGCCGGGCGAGCTGCCGAACACGCTGCACTGGTTCAAGTGGCAGAACTTCTCGACCTGGATCACCGGGATCGGGCTGCTGGTCGTCGTCTATTACATGAACGGCGCCGCGAACCTGATCGATCCACGCGTCTACAAGATGTCACCGGTGGTCGCGATCACGCTGTCCGCGTGCTCGCTGCTCACGGCGTGGATCGTCTACGACGGCATGTGGCGGTCGTACGGCGAGCACAACCCGAAGGTCGCGACGGCGATCTCGATCGTGCTGCTGTTCGGCTCGGTCTACGGCTTCGCGCAGCTGTTCGGCGGGCGCGCCGCGTTCATCCAGACCGGCGTCATGATCGGCACGCTGATGACCGGCAACGTGTGGATGTGCATCGTGCCATCACAACACGCGCTGATCGAGGCGACGCGCACGGGCAAGGATCAGGACGCGACGCTGTCGGTCCGCGCGAAGCAGCGCAGCATCCACAACAACTACTTCACGTTCCCGCTGCTGTTCATCATGGTCTCGAATCACTTCCCCAGCGTGATCGGCCATCACCTGAACTGGCTGGTGCTGATCTCGATCATGATCGGCGGCGCAGGCATCCGGCACTTCATGAATACCCGCTACCGCGGCGCCGGAGAGACGTTGCCGACGGCGGCCTGGCTCGCGCCCGCGTTCGCGATGGCTGGCATCGGGCTCGCCGGCTTGCTCGTGGTCACGAACCTGCCGCGGTCCACCACGGCGACGGTCACCGGGCCGGTCAGCTTCTCCCGCGCGCAGGAGATCCTCGGCAAGCGCTGCCTGTCGTGCCACAGCACGCATCCCACTGATGACGTATTCAAGACCCCGCCCAAGGATCTGCGGCTCGACCAGCACGATCAGATCCGGCTCAAGAAGGACCTGATCTACCAGTACTCGGTGAAATCGGAATACATGCCGCTCGCGAACAAGACCCAGATGACGGAGCAGGAGCGCGCCGAGCTCGGCCGCTGGATCGAGGATGGCGCCCAGCTGACCGAGGTGGCGAAGTGACGGCGCGGGTTGACCGGATCGCCCCGAGACCGTCTGGCCGCGGGGCAGCGGAGGTCACGATTATCCGCTCGCGACGCGTCGTCACCGCGGCCGGCATCGCCCCGGCGACGATCCACATCGCTGGCGGCAAGATCTCGCGGCTCGGCGCGTGGGACGACGTCCCGGTCGGTGCGCAGCTCGACGACTTCGAGGAGCTCGCGATCCTGCCCGGCATCGTCGACACCCACGTCCACCTCAACGAGCCAGGTCGCACCGAGTGGGAGGGCTTCGCGACCGCGACGCGGGCCGCCGCGATCGGCGGGATCACGACCCTGGTCGACATGCCGCTCAACTCGATCCCGCCCACCACCACGCGCGCGGGACTGGCGGCGAAGCGCGCCGCCGCCGCCGGGCAGTGCGCGGTCGACGTCGGATTCTGGGGCGGCGTGGTGCCGGGCAACGAGGCCGAGCTCGCGGGGCTGGTCGCCGACGGCGTGCGCGGCTTCAAGTGCGTCCTCGTCGATTCGGGCGTCGAGGAGTTCGGCTGGGTCGGCGAGCGCGAGCTCGGGATCGCGATGCCGATCCTCGCCGGGCTCGGGGTCCCGCTGCTGGTGCACGCCGAGGTCGCCGGGCCGATCGACCTCGCCACCGCGCAGCTCGCCACCGCGGATCCACGAAAGTACGCGACCTACCTCGCGTCGCGTCCCGAAGGTGCCGAGGAGCAAGCGATCGCGCTGGTGACCGGGCTGTGCCGCAGCACGGGCGCCCGCACGCACATCGTTCATCATTCGGCGGCGAGCGCGATCCCGATGCTTCGCGCCGCGCGCGCCGAGGGTCTCCCGCTCACCGCCGAGACCTGCCCGCACTACCTGCACTTCACCGCCGAGAAGATTCCCGACGGCGCGACGCCGTTCAAATGTGCGCCGCCGATCCGCGACGCCGCGAATCGCGAGGCGCTGTGGCGGGCGCTCGCCGAGGGCGTGCTCGATCTGGTTGCCAGCGATCACTCGCCATGCAGCCCCGCGCTCAAGGCGATCGAGGTCGGCGACTTCCTGTCAGCATGGGGCGGCGTGTCCGGCCTGCAGCTCGCTCCGATGGTCGTGTGGACCGAGGCATCCGCGCGTGGTCACACGCTGGTCGACCTCGCGCGCTGGATGTGCGCTGCGCCCGCGCGCCTCGCGGGACTCGTCGGCAAGAAGGGCGCGCTCGTCGCGGGCGCCGATGCCGACCTGCTCGTGTTCGACGACACGGCGACCACGATCGTCACGCCCGATGGTGTGCATCACCGCCACAAGGTCACGCCGTATGCGGGCGAGACCCTGCGCGGCGCGGTGCACGCGACCTACCTGCGCGGGACGCGGATCGCCGAAGGCGGTCGCGCGCTCGACACCGAGTCTGGAGTGGAGCCTGGAGTGTTGTTATGACCAAGTTTGCTGATCTTCCGGACCTCGCCTGCGAAGCCCTCGGTGGCGCGGCGATCGCCTGCAACGACGACTTCTTCGCCGAGAAGGAGAACCTGATCAAGGCCGCGGAACCCGTGTGGAAGGAGCACGAGTACACCGACCGCGGTAAGTGGATGGACGGCTGGGAGTCGCGGCGCCGGCGCGAGCCGGGTCACGACTGGTGCATCGTACGGCTCGGGATGCCGGGCGTGATCCGAGGCGTGGTGATCGACACCGCGTTCTTCCGCGGCAACTTTCCCGAGTCGGCGGCGCTCTACGCGGCCGCGATCGACGACCCGTTGGATCTCGCGCTGCTGTCGACCGCGACGTGGACGCAGATCCTCCCGCGCTCGCAGCTCGCCGGCAACAGCAAGAACGAGTTCGCGATCGACGACGGCCACCGCTACACCCACGTGCGCCTCGACATCTTCCCCGACGGTGGCGTCGCGCGACTGCGCGTGCATGGCGACGTCGTCCCGAACTGGGCGCGCCTGCGCGCGCTCGGCGGCCCGATCGATCTGGCCGCGCTCGAGCACGGTGCGGTCGTCGAGAGCTGCAGCGACATGTTCTTCGGCTCGCGCAACAACCTGATCAAGCCCGGCCCCTCGTTCAACATGTCCGACGGCTGGGAGACCCGGCGGCGGCGCGGACCTGGTAACGACTGGGCGATCGTGCGGCTCGCGACCGGCGGCATGCTCGAGCGGGTCGAGCTCGATACCACGCACTTCAAGGGCAACGCCCCTGGACGCTGCACGCTCGAGGGTGTCCACGCGCCCGGCGCGACCGCCGAACAGCTCACGGAGTGGCGCCCACTGCTCGCCACCGCGCTCCAGCCCCACACGCGGCACGTGTTCGATCACGAGCTGCGCCGGATCGGCGAGGTCACCCACCTCCGGCTGTCGGTGTTTCCCGACGGCGGCGTCGCGCGACTGCGCGCGTGGGGCGACCTGCACCCGGAGGCCGGAGCTGGGCTCACGAAGTTGAACGAGCTGTTCGTCGACGAGGCGCGGGCGATGCTGCGCAAGTGCTGCGGTTCGACGAACTGGGCCGATCCGATGGCCGAGGCGCGCCCGTTCGAGGACGTGCCCTCGATGCTGCGGATCGCCGAGCGGATCTGGTGGTCACTCGGGAAGTCGGATCATCGCCAGGCGTTCGCGTCGCATCCCCAGATCGGCGCTCAGACCCCGCCGACTACCACGGCGATCGATCCGGAGACCACGGGCCGCTGGTCGCGCGAGGAGCAGCGCACCACCACTGAGGCCGCGAAGGCGACGCTCGCCGAGCTGGCCGCCGCGAACCGCGCGTACGAGGAGCGTCACGGCTGCATCTTCATCGTGTGCGCGACCGGTCGCTCCGCCCAGAGCATGCTCGACGACCTTCGCGATCGGGTCGGGCGCCCGCGCGCCGAGGAGCTGCTGACCTCTGCCGAGGAGCAGATGAAGATCACGCGGCTCCGGCTGGTCAAGCTGGTCGGGGAGCTCGCATGATCACGACGCACGTCCTCGACACCGCGCGCGGTCGCCCCGGGCACGGCATCGCGATCGATCTCGAGCGCGCGACCGCCGCCGGGACCTGGCAACCCATCGGCGCGGGCGTCACCGACGACGATGGCCGGCTCCGCACGCTGACGCCGGCGGGTCCGGTCGAGCCAGGGACCTACCGGATCCGGTTCGCGACCGGCGCGTACCTCGGCGAGCAGGCGTTCTTTCCGGTGGTCGAGATCCAGTTCGCGGTGCTCGACGGCACGCAGCACTATCACGTGCCACTGCTGCTCTCGCCGTACGGCTATTCGACGTACCGCGGCAGCTAGAACCCGAAGCCCGCGCTGACCGTGATGCCGCGGTTCTTGACGTCCTCGTGCTCCATCGAGTCGTCGATCGTGCGCAGCCCGTGCTCGTAGTGCGCGTCGAAGATGATCACGCCGTACTGGGTCAGCGACTCGATGCCGACGCCGAGCACGAGCCCGAGGTCGAACGGCGTGGTGACGTCGTTGATCTTGACGTCGACCTCTCCCGCGACGAGTCGCGAGCGCACGTTCAGGTTCAGCGTCGCGCCGTAGACACCGCGGACCCGGACGTTGCGGCCGATCGTGGCGCGCACGAGGCCGAGTAGGGGCAGCTGCAGGTAGTCGTACTTGAACGCGCCGTTCGGGAACGCGTTGCCCTTCTGCGCGAAGAACAGGCCGGTCTCGGCGCCGAGCAGCGGGGTGAACGCGAACATCACGAAGCCACCGACGTGCGCGCCGATCCGCTCCTCGTACTGCTGCTTGCGGATGTCGGCGCCACCGAGCCAGGCGGTGTCGAAGCCGACCCGCGGCCCGAAGTAGATCAGCTTGTCGCCGATCGGTCGCGCGGGCTGCGCATGTGCAGTCGCGACCAGGCCCAGCACGATGGCAGTCGCGGCGGGGATCATGGGATCAGCGTAAACGAAACCAGCTCGGCCGCACTGGTCATCACGAGGAGAGCCACGGCGAACAGGGTCAGGCGCTCGAACGCCGCGGGATCACGGTGATCTGCGATCCGGATGACGCGCCATAGCGCGACGGGTGCGGGCAGCGCGGCGACCAGCGCGACGTGCAGCGGCAGACCGAACAGCACGGCGAGCGGCAGCCAGGCGTAGGCGGCGAGCGTGAGTGCGACGTACAGCCAGGCCGCGCGCGTGGCACCGAGGCGAACGACCAGCGTGCGCTTGCCGGTGGCCTGGTCGCTCGCAGCGTCGGGAAATTCGATCGCGAGCAGCATCGCGAGCTGGAGCAGCGCGAGCGGGATGATCGCGAGCACGAGGGTGCGGAGGCCGATCCGATCGGGCGCCTGCAGCGCGAAGCCGAGCCACGGCACGAGGCCAGTGACGACGATCGCGGTGTCGAGCTCGCCGAGACCGGTGGCGCACAGCCGCAGCGGTGGCGCGCTGTACTCCCATGCGAGCACGCCCATCGCGACCAGCGTCGGCAGCACCCACGTGCCGGCCTCGCGCACGACCACCAGGGATGCCGCGACCCCGAGCGCGGCCAGGATCAGCGCGGCGATCAGTGCGACCCGGCGCGGTAGCTCACCGCCGACCAGCACGCGACTGCCGCCGGACCACTGCGTCGGCGTCGTGTTGGCGCGATCTGCCTCGTAATCGAAGTAGTCGTTCGCGTAGTGGGTCATCAGCTGGAACGCCGTGACCGCCAGCTGACCCCAGACGTAGCGCGCGAGGTCGATCGCGTGACCGTGCCACGCCGCGATCGCCGCACCGAGGCCGTAGAGGATGAACCCACCACCGAGGAACAGCGGGCGACCGAGCCGGATCACCGCGAGGACCGTGATGATCGCGCGGCGCACGGTGCACTCTACCGCGAGCCGCGCGACGCGCCGTGGGCTACGCTCGAACATGCGTCGTTACGCGGTCGTCCTGCTCGATGTCGATGGCACGCTGGTCGACAGCAACGATGCCCACGCGCACGCGTGGGTCGAAGCGCTGGCGGACCACGACCTCGAGGTCGCGTTCGAGCGCGTGCGCCGGATGATCGGGATGGGCGGCGATCGGCTGATCGAGGCCGTCGGTGGCCCCGCCCGCGGCACCAAGCAGAACGAACGGCTCGGTGAGCATCGGTCCGAGGTGTTCCGCGAGCGCTGGTTGAGCCACGTCAAGCCGCTGCTCGGCGCGCGCGAGCTGGTGCTCCGATTGCGCGCCGAGGGCTACCGCTACGCGATCGCGAGCGCGGCACGAGACGATGAGCTGAGCTCGCTGCTCGAGATCGCGGACCTCGTGGACCTGTGCGAGGCGGCGACCACGTCGGACGACGTCACGCGCAGCAAGCCGGATCCGGAGATCGTCGAGGCCGCGATCGCGCAGCTACTCGGGGCCGAGCGTTCGCGCACGGTGATGATCGGCGATACGCCGTATGACCTGCAGGCGGCCCGAGGCGCGAGCGTCGATCTGATCGGCGTCACGACGGGCGGCTGGAGCGCCGAGCACCTGTCGGGTGCGGTCGGCATCTTCGATGGGCCAGCAGACGTGCTCGCGCGCTGGCATGCATCGCCGCTCGCGGGCTGAGGATTCGGGCGGCCAGCCGTCCAATCGCCGCGACGCTGCGCTACAACGCGCGGATGTCTGTTCGCACGTCCCTGTCCGACAAGAAGCTGCAGAAGGCCCTCGACCGCGTCCACAAGGCGCAGGACCGGGTGCTCGCGCGGTATCCCGGCGACTCCGGGGCTCGCCAGCCGGTGCACACGGTCTACGGCGGCGCGCATCTGTTCTCGGCCGACACCGCGCGCAAGCTCGGCGAGCTCGCGCTGCGCTCGCTCGAGACCTACGCGCCAGATCCGGCCACGTTCGGCGAGGCGATCGGACTGTCGGACCAGCTCGCGCCCAAGGTCTACGAGCGCGTGCTCGAGAAGCTGCGCCGCGAGGCGGTCGAAGACTTCCGGATCGACTTCGAGGACGGCTACGGCAATCGCCCTGATGACGAGGAGGATGGTCACGCGGCTGCCGCGGCGCATCAGGTCGCGGCCGGGCTCGCCGCCGGCACGCTGCCGCCGTTCCTCGGCATCCGGATCAAGCCGCTGACGCGCGATCTCGCGGCGCGTTCGCTGCGCACGCTCGACGTGTTCCTGAGCGAGCTGCTCGACAAGAGCAACGGTCACCTGCCGCAGAACTTCGTGATCACGCTCCCGAAGATCCAGAGCAAGGTTGACGTCGAGGTGCTGGTCGACACGTTCGAGGTGCTCGAGGATCGGCTCGGGCTCGACACCGGTGCGCTGCGCGTCGAGTTCATGGTCGAGACCACGCAATCGATCTTCGATCCCAGGGGCCGCTCGATCCTGCCGCTGCTGCATCGCGCGGCTGGCGGGCGCCTGACCGGCGCGCACTTCGGAACCTACGACTACACGGCGAACTGCGACATCACGGCCGCGCACCAGCGGATGTCACACCCAGCGTGTGACTTTGCGAAGCACGTGATGAAGGTGTCGTTCGCCGGCACGGGCGTGATGCTGTCCGACGGTGCGACCAACATCATGCCGATCGCGCCGCACAAAGGTAAGCAGCTCGACGAGGCGCAGAAGCGCGCCAACCGCGACGCCGTGTTCGCCGCGTGGCGGCTGCACGCGAGCGACGTCCGCCACTCGCTCGTCAACGGCTTCTACCAGGGCTGGGATCTCCATCCCGGCCAGCTGCCCACCCGCTACGGTGCCGTCTACGGGTTCTTCCTCGACGGACTCGCGCCGGCCTCCGAGCGGCTCCGCAACTTCGTCGACAAGGCCGCGCAGGCGACGCTGGTCGGCGACGTGTTCGACGACGCGGCGACCGGGCAGGGACTGCTCAACTACTTCCTGCGTGGCATCGCGTGCGGCGCGGTGACCGAGGACGAGGCGCTCGCGACCGGGCTCTCGCTCGAGGAGATCCGCAGCAAGTCGTTCGTCAAGATCATGAACGCCCGCCGCGCGCGGACCTAACTCGGCTCCGCGAACAGCCCGAGCGCCGCAAGCGTGGCGCGCAGCCGGGTCGTGCGAGCCTTGCGCGCGTCGTCGATCGTGCCGTCGGCCTCGAGCCATCCGGCGTACGGCAGG
>JBBJLY010000082.1:0-29621 GCA_037720695.1 Kofleriaceae bacterium
TCCAGCGTCGCCGCGGCGCTGATCCACAAGGCGATCGGCGACCGGTTGACCTGTATCTTTGTCGACAACGGCGTGCTGCGCAAAGGGGAGCGCGAGTACGTCGCATCGATCTTCCGCGATCACTTCCACGTCGACCTGCGCGTGATCGATGCCGAACAGCGGTTCCTCGACAAGCTTACCGACGTCACGGACCCCGAGAAGAAGCGCAAGATCATCGGCTACGAGTTCATCGCGGTGTTCGAGGAACAGGCAAAGTCGATCGACAACGCGAAGTTCCTCGCGCAGGGCACACTGTATCCGGACGTGATCGAGAGCGTGTCGTTCAAGGGCCCGTCCGCGGTGATCAAGAGTCACCACAACGTCGGCGGCTTGCCGGAGCGGATGCAGCTCTCGCTGGTGGAGCCATTGCGGGAGCTGTTCAAGGACGAGGTCCGCCAGCTCGGCCTCGAGCTCGGGCTGCCCAAGCACATGGTCGGCCGCCAGCCGTTCCCGGGCCCAGGTCTCGCGGTGCGCTGCCTTGGCTCGTTGACCAAGGCGCGGCTCGACGTGCTGCGCGCCGCGGATGCCATCATCGACGAGGAGATCCGCGCCGCCGGGCTCTACGAGTCGATCTGGCAGTCGTTCGGCGTGCTGCTACCGGTGCGGTCCGTCGGCGTGATGGGCGACGCCCGCACGTACGAGGAGGCGCTCGCGCTTCGCGCCGTGCACTCGCGGGACGGCATGACGGCGGACTGGGTGCAGCTGCCGTACGATCTGCTCGCGCGCATCTCGTCGCGCGTGATCAACGAGTGCCGCGGCATCAACCGCGTCGTCTACGACATCACCAGCAAGCCGCCGGGAACGATCGAGTGGGAATAGCCCACCGGCTCGGTGTGCTGACCCTGCTCGGGCTCTCGACCACCGCGCATGCGGAGGTCGACTGGAGCCGCGGGCTCGTCATGGCCAACGGCGTCGGGATCGCGGATCGCCACGCGCCGAACCCGGCGACCGCACGCGGACCGGCCCGGCGTGCCGCGGAAGAAGCCGCGCGACGACAGCTCACCGCGCAGCTGGCGGCGTTGCCGCTGGCCGCCGGCGGGACGCTGAAGTCCAGGCTCGGGGACAAGGCGAACGCGGAGCGGATCACGCGTGCGGTCGATCGCGCGATCGCGCTCAGCGCCACGCTCGAGACCGACGGCTCGTGGCGGGTCACGCTCGGGGTGCCGCTCGAGGCGATCCGGCTCGCTCTCGACGCGCCGCGCGAGCTGCCGGCGGCAGGCGATCCTGATCTGCCGATCGTGATCGTGGAGGGCGTGAAGCAGAAGCCCGCGCTCGGCGTCACCATCGGAGGACTCGCCGCGGCCACCCTGTTCGCACGCGAAGTTCCGGCGTGGGCCGCGGCTGCGCCACGGGTCAAGGCGACGGGTGGCAAGGCCGGCGCGATCACGCTCACCGAGCCGCGCGGCGGACCGTCGACCCTGTTCGTGCTGCTGCCGTAGCGCTACGCGGACGCGCGCTTCGCCTCGTCGGACAGCTGCGCGTGGAGCAGCAGCAACTGGATCACCGGGGTGGTGTCGCCTGGTGCCGTGCGCTCCGGGACCGCGGGCGTCGTGAGCTCGAACGTGCCGTGCTTCCAGTCGAGCACGGTCATCAGGCAGGTATCCGAGCTGGATGTCGGGTCTGACGATCGCGCGCGCACGATGCGGCCAGCATCGAGCTCGATCGTCGCGTGATCGCGCCCATGCACGAGCCGGAGGTGACCGGTCGTGCGCTCGGTATCGAACAGCGTGAGCAGGGCAGGGAGGCCGAGCTCGGCGAGCGAGCCGCGCAGCAGGACCGTGTCCTTGCGCGTGGGCAGGCGGACGAGCCGGCGCGCGCGCAGGATCACCTCGCGGACGTCGGCGGGCTTGCGGATGAAGTCGATCGCGCCGAGCGTGAATGCCGTCGCGAGGTCTTCCTGGTTTGACGACGTGATGATCACCGGGATGCTGGCGAGCCGATCATGCCGCCTCAGGCGCTCGAGCACCCCGAAGCCGTCGATCCCGGGGCCTTCGAGCTCACGATCGACGACGACGACATCCGGCGCCTGCGCGAGACACGCGGCAAGCACCTCGCGTCCACTCGTGGTCGTCGTGACGGCGAATCCGGCCTCGGTCAGCGCGGCTGCCATCGGCTCGAGCGCCGCGTGATGCGAGTCCGCGATCACGATCCGCGCGGGCGGCGCACCCCCGACGCAGACGTGGCGATCGAGCATCTTGCGGACCGCCTGGGCGAACACCTCGTCATTTGGCCGGATCGGCGCGCGAAACTGGACGCCGACGCCCGCTGCCTTGCCGGTCGCGTGCGCGGTGGCCTCGTCGACCGCGTGCATCACCGTGCCGGCGGTGACCAGGCGCTTGCCCTCCGGTGCCATCGCGATGTGGACGATCGTGCCGACCGGCAGCGACGGGGTCACGCGGATGAACATGCCCGAGCGCGAGAGGTCCTGCAGGATCACGTGGTGCGGACGACCGCCGGCCCACAGCTCGACCGGAAAGTTCATCGCGTATCGATCGACTTGCCTCCGCACGTCTACCTACGTAGCTCTATCCGAGCAGCTGCGTGTGAACTTTGTGCCGTGGAGACCCCACTCGTAACCGAGGGGATCGACGCTGCACGGTTTGCGCATCGCGTGACGCGTGCTCGGTATTCGACGAGCGCGTCACCGGCGCACGGCGGCCGGCTTTGCTAGGCTCGACGCACGTGCGGAACTTCCTGGTCACGCTGATGGTCCTGGCTCTGTCGTCGGTCGCGAGCGCCGAGGACATCGTCGCGTACGAAGCCGAAGGAGATGCCGATGCAGGTGGTGCCGACCCGCGAGTCACGGCACTCGACGAGGCGTTCGGTCGGGCCGTGGCGTCGGCGCTGGTCGACCTGCTCGACGCAGATACCCGCAAGGCGAACAAGGCCGTCCTCGATCGCGAGCTGATCGTGCGCGCCCGGTTGTGGGTCGCGAAGTTCGCGGTGGCAAAGGATGTGACGGAGGACGGGCGCCGGCACCTGACGGTCACCGTGAGGATCGATCGCGACCGCTTGCGCGCGAAGCTTGGCGAGCTCGGGGTCGGTTCGGCGGGAGACCCACCTTCGACATCACCTGGCGGGGCGTCGGCTGGCACCTGCCCGACGGTCGTGCTCCTCCGGGTCAGCGAGCCCGACGGCATCCGGGCGGATTACGGTGCCTCGGCCGAGAAGGACATCCCGGGCCTCGGCGCGCTGTCGGCGGCCCTGCGCGCGGGCGGGATGACGATCAAGCGCGCGCCGGCCAGTGGTCCCGAGGCGCGCGCGGCCGGCGAGCTGCCGCTGTCCGATGACGAGGCCGAGGCGCTCGCCGGTGAGGCCAAGGCCGAGATCGCGGCGATCGCGGGCGTCACCGTCGGCGCGCCGGTCGCGGCGCGCGGCGTGGCGAGCTCGGTCGTGCTGGTCTCGGCGCACGTGCGCCTGATCGCGCGTGGCCGCAAGCTCGTCGGGCATGGCAGCGCCGCGATCCCGGCGCGGGGCACGGAGCCGGCGGTGATCAAGGCCGCGATCGATCGCGCGCTGGTCGCGGCACTCGGCGATGTCGTGCCGCCGAGCAAGCCACAGCTCGGGCAGCCGACGGGCTTCCACGGCGACGACACCCCGGTCGGCGAGGCGGGCATCGTCCTCGTGCGGCTGTCGCCGAAGACGCCGTGGGGGCTGGTCGCGGCCGAGCTCAAGTATCTCTCCGGTGCCAAGGGGATCTCGCGCGCGACGCTGCGCCGGCTGTCGCCGGGTGGCTGGGTGATCGGCGTCGCGACCACGGAGTCGGTGCAGCGGATCGCGCAGATCGCGAACAAGCCCCCGGCGACGGATACCTCCGCGCAGGTCAAGGTCGTCGGCGACATCGTCGAGCTCGGGCTGTCGCCATGATGCGCGGCGCGCGCCAGCGAGCCGCCGGGCGAGCAAATGCCCTTGGGGTGCTGCTGACCCTGAGCGTCGCGTGCGGGCCCAAGGCTGCGCCCGCGAACCTCACGCGAGACGACGCGATCATCGTGTTCAAGAGCAACGTCAAGGATGCGCAGCTGTTCGTCGACGGCCGGCACGTCGCCTCGCTCGAAGCGCTGCGCGGTGGGGTCGCGGTCGAGCCCGGAACGCACCGGTTCGAGCTGCGCCACGAGGACTACTTCTCGAGCTACCTCGAGCTCAAGCTCGCGCGTGCCGAGCGCAAGCGGCTGACCGTCGAGCTCGCGCCGGTCTTGCCGTAGCAGCTACAGCGCGCACTGGAAGCCGGCGTACACGGTGTCGTTGCCGTCGGTGTCGCCGTCGAGGTTTAACCCGAACATCGCGACCGCCTGACCCGCGAGCGTGAACGTGGTGCACGTGTTCGCGGCGCCGGCGCCGTTCGCGCACGCGCCGGTGCGTGCGGTGCCCCACTTGGGCGGCGGCACGGTGCAGCCGTCGCATTCGTCCTGGGCCCCGAGGTAGACGGTGCACTTCGAGGCCACGTACGCCGAGATCAACGACACCGGGCTCTTGCACTGGAAGCTGCCGTCGGGAAGCGTGGCCGTCATGTACTGACCGGCGGGGCACGTCATGGTGCCAGTACCCTCGGCGGGGGGCGCGGCCGCGCACTGCAGGCCGATGTGGATCTTGTCGTCGCCGTTGACGTCGCCGTCGAAGTTGAGCCCGAACAGGTTGATCGTCTCGGTGCCGAGCGTCGCGACGGTGCAGGTGTTGTCGATGCCGAGCCCGTTCAGACAGTTGAGGTCGCTTGCGCGGCCCCACTTCGTGGGCGGATTGACGCAGCCATCACAGTTATCCTGCCAGCCGAGATAGAGGCTGCAGTTGTTGCGCACGTAGTCGACGACCCACGCGGAGACCGGCGCGCACGTGTAGTTGCCACCGTAGCTGCCGGTGATGAACTCGCCGGCCGGGCAGGGCGCCATGCCGCCGGCGGGCGCCGGCACCTTGCAGTGCATCCCGGTGTAGATCTTGTCGTTGCCGTCGACGTCGCCGTCGAAGTTCATCCCGAACAGCTGGACCGCGGTCCCGCCGAGGCTGGGCGCGGTGCAACGATTGTCGAGGCCGAGGCCGTTGGTGCAACCCGGCCCGCTCGCGAAGCCCCACTTGGCTGGTGGCGTGATGCAGCCGTCGCAACCATCGCGGCTGCCGAGGTAGACCGAGCACTGGGTGTCGATCGCCTGCTTCGCCGCGCCGGCGATCGAGCTGCAGATCAGTTGCCCGCCCTCACCGACGTCGGTCGCGAACTCATCGGCGGGGCACTCGCTGGTGAGCGGGCCGGCTTCGGTGCCGCTGCTGCCGCTGCCGTCGCCCGCGGGTGCACCATCGATCACGACGGGTGGCGGCTCACCGCCCTTCGCGCATGCAGCGATCAGGATCCAGCAGGACGCGACAACCCGAACAATTCGCACGCGCGGAGCCTAGCCGGTCCCCGGACCGCGGCGCCAGGCTGAAAATTGCGCCCTGCAGGCTGGGAACGCCGGTGTTCCGATGGAGCGACTGCGACGTGGGTCACGCCGAACCAGGGCCCGAACCAGGGGCCGAACGAGGGGCCGAACGAGGGGCCGAACGAGGGGTCGAACGAGGGGCCGAACGAGGGGCCGAACGAGGGCCCGAACGAGGGCCCGAACGAGGGCCCGAAGCAAGGATCATTGCGGGACCGCGCTGCCCGCTGGCGCTCCGTGCATCGGTCCGCCACCACCGCCAGCCGCCGCCGCCATCGTCGCGCGGATCTCCGTCATCACGGCGGTGTTCTGCGCCGGGGTCAGCGTCGTCTCGCGACACTTCTTCATCCCCGACATGTCCTTGACCTGGGTCGCGTAGCACTCCAGTGCCGCGGCGGACCACTTGTCCGCCTCGCAGCGGTTGGTCATCAACGCGCGCAGCTTGGTGACGACGGCCTCGGCGCCGGGCGTGGTGGACATGGCCTCCACCGCCTTGCCGACGGCCGCGGCGCAGGTGAGTCCGCTCGCCGATGCGGCCGAGCCCGTGGCCTTGGTCTCCCCGGTGGGGTCCTTCTTGCTGCATGCAGCGAGCGCGAGCAACACGACAACGTGGGCGATCTTCATCGCGCGCATCATCGCACTGCTGCGTCTCGTGGTACATGCGGGGCGATGAGTGAGGGGCCGCGTCATCTCGCGCAGGTGCTCGCGCTGCTGCGCTGGGTGCTGATCGGCGTGTTCGTGGTGCTGGGCTGGGTGGTGCTGAGCTACCTGGCGAAGGTCCTCGGCCCGATCCTCGCCGCCCTCGGCATCGCGTACTTACTGAACCCGCTGCTCGAGAAGCTCGTGCGGCGCGGGCTCAGTCGCTCGCTCGGCGCGGCGATCCTGCTGGTCACGTTCATCGGGATCGTGATCGCCGCCATCACGATCGCCGCACCCATGATCGCGGGCCAGCTCGGCCAGTTCGTGCACGATCTGCCGCGTCTGCTCGGCAACGTGTCGGCCTGGGTCGAAGCGCAGTTCGGGCTCGAGGTCCCCGCCGAATGGAAGCAGTACGCGCAGAGCGGCAAGCTCGGCGCGGCGCTACAGTCGTCGTCGGGACCGCTGTCCGTGGTCGCGGCCGCCGCCGTGGGTGGCGTGCTCAGCGTGCTCGCGGTGCTGGTCGAGCTCCTGCTCGTGCCGGTGTTCGCATTCTACTTCCTGGTCGACTGGCCCAACTTGCTGCGGCGGATCGATCACATGGTGCCGCCGCGCCGGCGTGCGAAGGTTCGCGAGATCGCGCGCGAGGTCGATCGCGTGATCGCGAACTGGGTGCGCGGGCAGGGCATCGTGACCTCGATCCTCGCGGTGCTGTACGCGATCTGCTTCACGATCGTCGGCATGCCGCTGTCCGTGCCGATCGGGTTGCTCGTCGGGCTGCTCACCGTGATCCCGTTCGTTGGCACGTTCGTCGGCGCCGCGATCGCCGTGCTGGTCACGCTCGCCGATGGCGGCAGCATGCAGACGCTCGGGCTCGTCGGTGGCGTGATCCTCGTGCTCCACCTGCTCGAGGCCGCGGTGCTGACGCCGAAGATCGTCGGCCACCGCGTCGGCCTGTCGGAGACCGGCGCACTGATCGCGGTGATCGCGGGCGGCAAGCTGCTCGGCTTCGTCGGCGTCGTGCTCGCGGTGCCGATCGCGGCGACGTTCGCGGTGCTCGTCCGCTACGCGGTTCGCTACTACGAGACCACGGACTTCTTCGGCCGCGAATCGGATGCCGACGTCGTGGTGACCCCGGCGATGGCGCTCGTGATGCCCGGCGCACCGTATTCACCCGGCGTGCTGGACGACGCACCGTTCGAGATCGAGCTCGAGGCGCCCGATGGCACCGGTGACGACTGGATGTTCGACACCGAGCTCGGACCGCCCGGTCGGATCAAGGACGACCGGAACCCGTAGCCTGCTCGCGGTCGGGGTCGAGGTCGGGCTGATCCTGCATGTACAGCTTGTGGACGCAGTCGAGCATGTCGCGCGCGAGTTGCTGCGTGCGGTGATCCGACGTGGTCGCCACCTTCGGGACCTTGGCCATGGCTGCGTCCGCGCACTTCGCTGTCTTGCACTCGCAGACCTCGGCCTTGACGGCCTGGAGGTGGGTGACCTCGGGGTCGCGACAACCCGCGGCGATCGCGAGCCCGAACAACACACGGCGCATGCTGCTCGCAGCATACGGCACGCGCGTCATGTGAACAGGCCACCGTGGCAAGCCTTACCGAAACCGGCGACACTCGATCAATGGGTCGTTGCCTCGCCGTGCTCGCAGTCCTCGCCTTCGCTCCTGCCCCGCCCGCGCATGCCGACGTGCTGGTGTTCTACGGCGATCTCCACGCCGGCGGCATGTACGGCAAGGGCCTGTCGGGAGATCAGAAGGACAACGCGTTCTTCGGCGATGCGTCCAATGGCGTCTACGGCCTGTCGGTCGCGGCGCGGTTGCTGTTCCTCGGTGTGCAGGTCCAGCACCACCAGTACACCGACGGTTCCGACCTGGCGACGTGGTCCCAGATCGTCGCCGGCCTCGACATCGATGCCGACCTCGGGTCGGGGGCGCAGCAGAAGGCCCACACCGGCGGCTTCTTCACGGTCGGGCTCGGGCTCGGGTTCGGGATCGGCACCGGGCAGCAGGTCGATCCGCCGCTGTCGAACGATGAGGTCACCGACAAGGCGTTCCTCGTCGAGGGCCGGCTCGGCGGCGGCAAGCACATCAACAAGTTCCTCGATCTCGGCGTCACCGTGCCCGTGCAGTGGGGCTACTTCCTGAAGAGCGGCATGGGCGCGGTCGCGAACGACAAGTCGACGCATTACCAGGGCATCGCGGTCGAGGCGTTGCTGTTCCTGCGGCTGAACCTGAAAATCCTCTAGTTTCCGAGCTGCGCCACGGCGGCGCGGACCTTCACGAGCATCTGCTCGGCGTCGACCTCCTTGTCGACCCGGGCGAGCACGTTGCCCTTGGTATCCATGAAGATCACCGCGGGCAGCGTCTTCGCTTCGTAGCGCGCGCGCTTCTCGGCATTTGCCGGGCTGTCGACGTCGGAGACGTCGAGCTTGAGCGGCACGAAGCGCTGCGTGATCTCCGTGTGGACGTCGACGTCACCGAACGTGACCTCGAGCGCCTCGCACGGAATGCACCAGCTCGCTGCGAAGTCGACCATCACGCCCTTGCCCTCGGCGCGCGCCTTTGCGTACGCGGCCGGCTCGTCCTCCTTGATCCAGGGCAGGTGGCGGTCGGGGGTCAGCTTCCAGGTCCATGCGCTGAACGCGCCGATCACGATCAGCGCGACGCCGACGCCCTTGCGCAGGCGCTCGGACCACGGACCATGGAAGCTGCGCGTGATGCCACCGATCGCGATCCCGACGACCGCGAGCGCGATCGAGCCGACGAGGAACCACAGGCCGGGGTCTGCGAACTTGCGCAGCGCCGGAACCAGCGGGCGCACGAAGTACAGCGCCGCGATCAGGAGGCCGACACCACCGGCTGACTTGACGCTCTCCATCCACGGCCCGCTCTTGGGGAGCGACAGCGCGAACGCGGCGAGCACCCAGAACAGGATCCCCATGCCGAGCGCGTAGACGAACAGCAGGGAGCCACCGGCGGCGACGCTGTTGGTGGTAGCGACGAAGCCAAGAATACCGGCGAGGAAGGGACCGGTACACGGCGCGGCGATCAGCCCGCCGACCAGCCCCATCGCGAACGCACCGCCGAACCCCTTGCCGCCGACCTGGTTGAGGCGCGCCTGCAGCCCCGACGGCAGGTTGAGCTCGAACGCACCGAACATCGAGGCGGCGAGCACGAGGAACAGGATGACGAGCGGGATCACGAACCCGGGATGACCGAGCTGGGTGCCGAAGCCGGCAGCGCCCGAGACCAGCGCGATCGTGACGCCGAGGACGGCGTAGGTCGCGCCCATCCCGAACACGTAGGCGGTGGCGAGCGCGATCGCCCGGCGTTTGGAGACATCCTTGCCGCGCGCGCCGAAGATCGCGAGCGTGATCGGAATCATCGGGTAGACGCACGGCGTCAGCGAGGTCAGGAAGCCGGCGCCAAACGAGGCCAGGAACATCCATGCCCAGCCGGACTTCTCGGCGTCGGCGAAGTCCGTCGAGCAGCCGGTGCCGAACACCAGCGCCAGCGCGACGACCACGACGACCACGGAGATCCGGGAGCTACGGAGACGCATGCGACCGCACTATAGACCGGACCCGGCATCCGGGCATTCCACCCGCGTGCTCGCCGTTGTAGGTTGCCCTGCCTTGTCCGACTTCATTCCCCCGCACGTCCGGAACCTGGATGTCTATCAGCCAGGGAAGCCGATCGAGGAGCTCGAGCGCGAGCTCGGGATCACCGGTGCGATCAAGGTCGCTTCGAACGAGAATCCGCTCGGCCCATCGCCGCGCGCGCTTGCGGCGTTGCCGGCCGCGTTGCCTCACCTTCACCTCTATCCCGACGCGGGCGGGTTCGCGCTCCGGCGCGCGCTGGCGGCGCACTACGGAGTCGAGCTGGGGCAACTCGCGCTCGGCAACGGCTCGAACGATCTGTTGTACCAGCTCGTGCTCGCGACCTGCGAGCCGGCCGACGAGGTGCTGACGCACGCCTACTCGTTCCTGTCGTACCGGCTGTCCGCACAGGTCGCCGGGCGTCCGTTTGTCGCGGCACCGGTGACCGCGGACCTGGCGTGCGATGTCGACGCGCTGATCGCCGCGATCACGCCGCGCACCAAGCTCGTCGTGCTGGGCACGCCGAACAACCCGACCGGCTCCGTGATCACGAGCGCCGGCATGGCGAACATCCTCGGCGCGCTGCCCGCGCGGGCACTGCTCGTGATCGACGAGGCGTACGCCGAGTACGCGGCGGCCTGGCCCGAGGTCGATCACGTCGACGGGTTCGCGGTGCTGCGCACCGATCCGCGCGTCGTCGTGCTGCGCACGTTCTCCAAGATCTATGGGCTCGCGGGGCTCCGCGTCGGATTCGCGGCTGCGGCTGCGGCGGTGGTCGACGTGCTCGGGCGGGTCGGGCGCACATTCCACGTGTCGAGCCTCGCGCAGGTCGGCGCGATCGCCGCGCTCGATGATCAGGAGCACGTGACCCGCAGCGCGCGGCTCGCTCGCACGCAGCTCGAGCAGCTGCAGCGCGAGGTCAAGGCCCGCACCTATGCGTCGCTCGCGAACTTCGTGCTGATCGACTGCGCGCAGCCGTCGACCGCGATCTACGATCAGCTGCTGCGGCGCGGCGTGATCGTGCGTCCGATGGCGGCGTGGGGCCTGCCGAATCACATCCGCGTGTCGATCTCGCGCGAGTCCGAGCTGCCGCGCGTGATCGCGGCGCTGAACGACGTGCTGGCCGCGCGATGATCGGCAAAACGATCGCCGGCTGGTTGCGGATCGCCTCCGTGACCGCGGTCGTCGCCGTCATCGCGTGCGGGGGCCGCAGCAAGCCGGTCAAGCAGGCGGCGCTCGCGCCACGACCCGACACCGTTCCCGAGCGGATGCTCGCGATGCTACCGCAGGGCGCGCAGGTGATCGTCGAGATCGATCTCGCGCGGCTGCGGGCCAACCCCGTGGTCGGCGCGCTGATCGTGCGCGCACTGGACGGCGGGACCCAGCTGCCGACTGACGCGCCACTCGCGACCGCGGACCACTTCGTGCTCGCCGCGTACGGCGTCGGGACCTCGCAGGCCGCGACGGTGACGTTGCTCGCGGGCAAGACCGCGATCCCGAACGCGACCAAGATCACCGACGGCATCTGGGCACTCGGCCCGGCTGACTGGGTCAGCCCGATCGAGACCCGGGCGGCGCTCGCCGCGGCCGGCGTCGCGCCCGCACCGGTCGCGACCGCGGATTGATCGCGCTTCGCGATCGCGCGATGCCTCCCGGCGCACCGGGCGCGGCGCTGCGGATCACCGCGCGGCTGCCGTTCGACGCGCGGATCGCGCTGGCGCGCCAGACCGGGCTCGAGAGCGCACCGGCGCAGCTGTCGATCTGGGCCGATGTCGTCGACGACTTCGCGGTGGTGATCGACGCCGACTCGCGAGACCCGGGCGACAAGTCGGCAGCCAAGGCGACGCAGCGGCTGGTCGCGACGATCCGGACGGGCCTCGGGTCGCTCGCCGCCGAGCCGACCGTGCGCGCGCTCGGGTTGCCCGCGAGCCTGGCCGATGCGCGCCTCGTCGCGAAGGGGAGCTGGGTCCGCACGATCATCGCGATCGGTCCGGCCCGCCTCCAGCGCGTCGTCGAGCGCGCGACCACGTTGCTGCCAGCCTCGGGAGTCAAGCCGTCATGATCCTGCACGTCGAACCCGCGACTCGCCCGCTGGCGGGCACGATCACGATCCCCGGCGACAAGTCGATCGGCCACCGCGCCTTGTTGTTCTCGCTGCTGTCCGCGACGCCGATCCGCGTGCGCGGTCTCGGCGACGGGGCGGACAACGGCCGATCGGCAAAGGCGATCACCGCGCTCGGCGCGTCGATCACGCGCGACGGTGACGGCTTCACGATCCAGGGCACGGGTCTCGATGGCATGCGCGCGCCCGCGGCGGCGATCGACTGCGGCAACTCGGGCACCACGATTCGCCTTCTGTGTGGCCTGCTCGCCGGGCAGCGCTTCGCGACCACGCTGTTCGGCGACGACTCGCTGAGCAAGCGTCCGATGCGGCGGGTGATCGAGCCGCTCGCGGCGATGGGCGCGAAGCTGGCGGGCCAGGGCATCGACCTCGACATCACGCCACCGCTGGTCGTCGGGCCCGCGGCGGGACCGTTGACCGCGATCGCCTACCAGCTGCCGATGGCATCCGCGCAGGTCAAGACCGCGATCCTGCTCGCCGGGCTGTACGGCGACGGCGCGACCTCGGTGACCGAGCCCGGACCGTCGCGCGATCATTCCGAGCGCATGCTCGCATACCTCGGCGCGCCGCTCGTCGTCGCGGACCGGCGCACCACGATCGACACCCGCGGCTGGGATCGCCGGCTCGCGGGCTCGGACTTCGAGGTCCCGGCGGACCCCTCGTCGTCGGCGTTCCTCGTCGTGGCGGCGCTGCTCGCGGGTGCGCGCGAGGTCCGGCTGCCGAACATCTGCACCAACCCGACGCGCACGGGCTTCCTCGACGTGATCGCGGCGATGGGCGGCACGGTGACGTTCGACAACCTGCGCACCGCCGGCCCCGAGCCGATCGCCGACCTCGTGATCGCCGGTCCGCCACCGGCGCTGCGGGGGATCGAGATCGGTGGCGATCTCGTGGTGCGGTCGATCGATGAATTGCCGATCCTCGCCGTGCTCGCCGCGCGCGCCCGCGGCACCACCACCGTGCGCGATGCGGAGGAGCTGCGGGTCAAGGAGTCGGATCGGATCGCGACCACGATCGCGATGCTGCGAGGGCTCGGCGTCACGTGCGAAGCGCGGCCCGATGGCTTCGTCGTCGAGGGCGACCCCGATCGACCATTCCGCTCGGCACGGATCGCCGCCGATGGCGATCACCGGATCGCGATGGCCGGCGCGGTCGCGGGGCTGGCGTCCGATGGCCCGACCACGATCACCGATGCCGCGAACGTCGCGACGTCGTATCCGGGCTTCGTCGCGGCGCTGACCGAGCTCGGCGCGACCATCACGTCCCATCGCGGGTGAGCGCTGCCGCACGCCTGCCGGCTGGCACGGGGTTCGCTCGGAGAATCCCTGTGACCGGGCCGCGGCTGCGTGTGATGACCTACAACATCCGGAACGGCCGGGGCGGTGACGCACGGGTCGATCTCGACCGGATCGCCGGGGTGATTTCGCCGTTCGAGCCGGAAGTCGTGGCCCTGCAGGAGGTTGACGTCGGGCGCCCCCGCAGCGGCGGCGTCGACCAGGCGGCTGACCTGGCGGCGCGGCTCGGGATGACCGCGAGCTTCGCGCCCTGTATCGAGCGGGGTTGCGAGCAGTACGGGATCGCGACGCTGACCCGGTGGCCGCTGCTCGGCGTGCGTCAGCTGGCGCTGCCCCACGACGGGGTCCGCCGTCGCTCCGAGCCTCGGTGCGCTCTGTTGACACGCCTGCATTGGCCCGACACCGGCACCGAGCTCGCGATCGTGAACACGCATCTCTCGATCCTCGGCCGCGAGCGCCCCGGTCAGGTCGACGCGTTGCTCGCCGGGATCGACGCTGACGAGGTGGTGATCGCGGGCGACTTCAACTGCACGCCGTGGTCGTCCGCGTTCAAGACGCTCGCGTGCACGCTCCGCCCGGCGACCCGCCGCGCGCGGAGCTGGCCGGCGCGCCTACCGATCGTCCCCCTCGATCACATCTTGTATCGCGGTCCGCTACACGTGATCCGCTCGGGCGTGTGGCGGGGAGGTGCGGCGCGCATGGCGTCCGACCACCTGCCGGTGATTGCCGAGCTCGAGTACGCGCTTTCCGCGCGAGGTGCAGCATGACAAAACTCCTGATCCCTGGCCTGACCTGCGCGGATGTCAGCACACCGGACGAGTCCGGTGTGCTGGTCGACGGGCGCGACTTTTACCGCGCGGTGCACGAGGCGTGCTGCAACGCGAAGAAGTCGATCCTGATGTCGGGCTGGCAGTTCGCCAGCAAGGTCGAGCTGCTGCGCGGCCCCGATGCGGAGTCGTGCTCGCACCCGGTGCAGTTCATGAAGCTGATGCGCGAGCTGTGCGAGAAAAACCCGACGCTCGAGGTGCACATCCTCGCGTGGGATGCGTCGGCGGTGTTCACGTTCGAGCGCGAGCCGCTGCAGCGGCTGATGTTCCGCTGGCGTGGTCACAAGCGCGTTCACTACAAGATGGATAACGCGCACCCGCCGGGCGCGAGCCACCATCAGAAGCTGGTCGTCGTCGATCGCTCGATCGCCTTCCTCGGCGGGATGGACATCTGCAACTCGCGCTGGGACGACCGCTGTCACGAGGCCACCTCGGAGACGCGGTGCTCGGGGGAGAAGCCGTACCACCCGTACCACGACGTCCAGGCTTACGTGACCGGCGAGCAGGTCGACGTCCTGCGCGACTGGTTCTGCAATCGCTGGGAGCGTGCAGCCGGTAAGGCGCTCGCGCTGCCGGAGACGCCGCAGGCAAAGATCGAGATCCACCCGACGTTCAAGATCGAGGCGCCGTGCGCGGGGCTGAGCCGTACCTTGCCGCGGATGGAGGACCCGGTCTGCGCCTCGGTCAGCGAGCTATTCGAGCTCCACCTGCGCGCCATCACGCATGCCGAGCGCAGCATCTATCTCGAGAACCAGTACCTGTCCTCCGACGAGATCGGCACCGCGCTTGTCGAGCGGATGGCGCGCGGCGGGCCTCCGCTCGACATCGTGATCATGCTTCCGGAGAAGAGCTCCGGGTTCAAGGAGCGGGTCTCGGTTGGCATCTACCAGGCTCGGATCCTCGAGCGCTGGGTCACCGCCGCGAAGCAGCACGGCCACCATCTCGGGGTCTACTACACCGCGGCCAAGGGCGATGACGGCCAGGATGTGCCGGTGTTCATCCACGCGAAGGTGCTGTCGGTCGACGATCGATTTCTGCTCGTCAGCTCCGCCAACACCACAAACCGCAGCATGGGCTTCGATACCGAGCTCGGGCTCGCCTGGGAATCGCCCGAGCCGTCGGATTCGATCCGCAACGCGCGCTTCGAGCTCCTCGGCGAGCACGTCGGTGTCGATCAGGCGGAGGCCCGCAGCGTGCTGGCGCTCGACGGCCTGGTGGGTCGCCTCGACGCGATCGCGCAAGCGAAGTCGCACCGCCTCCGGATCCATCGTCGCAACCAGGACGAGAAGCCCGGGTGGCTGCTATCGAAGTTCATCCCCGACGAGACGCCACTCGATCCCGACAACCCGCAGGCGATGGAGGAGCTGTTGCCCGAGCCCGGCGCCTGGGTCGATCGCATCCTGCGCGATCCGGCCGTGATGGTGCGACACGCCGCGCGCAGGGTGCGGTCGCGCTTCACGCCGCGTCGCCTCAAGGCGTAGTCACTTGGTCGCGGTCGTCGTGCCTTGCGAACGCACCCGGCGATCATGCGCGAGCTGGACGACCTGCGGATCGTCGCGCTTGCCACTCCAGTACACGACCTCGCCGTACTTCATGAGGTTGCCGGGGGTGACGATGCGCTCGTGCCGGCCGCTGCGGGCCTCGGTCTCCGAGGCCCAGTACACCAGCTCGGAGCAGTAGAACCGGTCGGGGTTGTCGAGGCCGAACATGCCGCTCGCGTCGAACGGGGTACCGAGCTTCGACCTCGCGCGGGCGAGCGCGACGTCGCCCTCGGCTGCGGTCATGTTGGACGGGCGGACGACGATCACGAAGTGATTGCGCGCGAGGAACTTGTCGAGCTCGGTCTCGCGCACGCCGCTGCCGACCGCCTCGATCACCATGCCGCGCGTGGCGTCGTACATCGACGCGTGTGACAGGTCCTCGCCCGCGGTGCCGATCACGATCAGGTCGCTGGTCGCGTAGTACGCCCGGGTCAGCAGCCAGTCCCCGTTGCGGCCATGGCTGCGGAGATCGTCGGCCCACAGCGTCGTGACCTCGGTGTTGACCGCCGGATCGCGGTTGGGCTTCACGAACAGCGAGGCGTGCGAGCACCCGGCAAGAAACTGCAAGACCACCGCAGTGACGACAGCGAGCTTCATGCGGCCGGCATGGTCCACGTCTCGTGCCACGGTCGAACCGCAATGATCGCAATGGCTTGCGCTGTCAGCAAGTGGTGATGCGGCGGTGGAGTTGTCGAGAACTGAACTACCGGTTGGCGGGTCGGTCGCGGCATGCGATATCCCCGGCCGATGAGAGCTGTCGCGATCTTGGGTTTGCTCGTCTGGTCGGTCGGGATCGCGTCCGCGGAGGAGGCGAAACCCACCAGCTTCGAGGCCGAGGTCCGGCGACTGTTCCGCCTCGCGGCGTGTGGCGGGGAGGATGCGGTCCCGGAGCGCTACAACGCGAAGACGATCGAGCGCCACTGCAAGCAGATGGCGGTGATCTACGGCAACTACCGCAAGCGCTGGGTCGACAAGGCCGTGCCGTTCATGGCGGAGGTTCGTCCGAAGGACGTGCCGAAGACGGTCGTGTATCCGTTCGGCGGCGGCGATCTGTCGTCCGCGCTGGCGGTGTTTCCCGACGCGACCGAGATCACGACGATCTCGCTGGAGGCGGCCGGTGATGTCCGGGCGATCGACTCGATCAAGCTCGGCACGCTGGCGAGCGACCTCTCGAGCACCGGCGAGGGGATCCGCCGGCTGTATCACGCGGCGCACTCGACGACGGAGAGCCTGCAGAAGGCATCACACTCGACGCTCCCCGGCACGCTGATGTTCGCGCTCGCCGGCATGGTCGTCCACGGCATGCAGCCGGTCGCGTTGCGCTACTTCGACATCCAGCCCGACGGCACGCTCAAGTACCTGAACGTGGGCGAGCTCGACGCCCGGGCCGCGGAGTTCGCCGCGCAGAAGCGCGGCAAGACGCCGCCGAAGAAGATCACTCACTTCTGGTACCAGCAGGACTCGGCGTTCGCGAACGTCGAGATCCAGTTCCGGCCACAGGGCGACCCGAGCGCGGCGCTCAGGACCTACCGCCACATCGTGATGAACCTCGACGATCCGCACCTGACCGCCGACGAGCGCGTGCTCGTGCACCTGCGGGCCAAGGGCAAGGTCTCGGTGATGACCAAGGCCGCGAGCTTCCTGCTCTGGTACGACGACTTCACGAAGATCCGCGGCTATCTCCTGAAGCACGTCGCGTGGATGGTCTCCGACGCGTCGGGCATCCCGCCAAGCCACGCGGTGCCGGCTGGCTTCGAGCAGGTGACCTACGGCGAGTTCACGGGCCCTTACTTCATCATCGATCGCAAGAACACGCGCGCCGAGTTCATCAAGCTGTGGAAGACGCAGCCCAGGCGCAAGCTCGCGTTCCGGTTCGGCTACCCCGACGCCGACAGCAACAGTCACCTGATGATCACGCGACCCGCGGCGAATGCGGCTAAGCCCTGATCACGAGCGGATCGAGACCGCGCACGGCACGTGCGTGCTGCTCGAGCTGCGCGATGATCAGCTCGCCGATGCGCTCGCCGCGCTCCCCGCCGCCGAGCGCGATCATGCGCGCTCGCTCGGGGAGGTTCGCCGGCGTGATCTGATCGCGGGACGGACCGCGCTGCACCTCGCGCTCGAGGACTTCTCGCATGCGATCCTCGCCGACGATCGTGGCGCGCCGCTCCTGCCGCCCGGGCTCTCCGGCTCGGTCAGCCATAAGGGTCGGTTCGCTGCCGCGATCGTCGCCGGTGCGGAGGGCGGGTTCGTGGGAATCGACCTCGAGCACGCTGCGCCGCCACGGCTCGATATCGCGTCGCGCATCCTGACGCCGCGCGAACAAAGACTGCTCCCCGACCGCGGCCGCGCGGTGACGCTCCGGTTCGCGATCAAGGAGGCGATCTACAAGGCGATCGATCCGGTGGTCCGGCGCTACGTCGGGTTCACCGAGGTCGAGCTCGAGCTGCTCGAGGACCGCTGCGCGATCACGACCGCGATCCCGCTCGCGATCGAGGCCCACTGGCGAGAGCACGGCGCCCACTGGCTGGCGACCGCGCGCGCTGTTCGCCGCTGACCAGGGGCGGCCGATCACTCGTCCTTGGGATCTGTGTACGCAGGGTACAGGGCCTTCGCGCGCAACTTGTCCTTCTTGCTCGGGCGCGCGCCCTTGACCCCGCCGGTCGCTGGCCGTGTCACGGGCGCCTGGGTGGGCTCGAAGCCCTCGATGCGCTCTCGCACCACGTAGTGCTTGTGCGTCTGCTCGATCAACGAAAAGTGCGCCGCCGTCTCGCCGGTCACGAAGCTGACCGCGACGCCGGTGTCTCCCGCGCGGCCCGTGCGACCAATGCGGTGCACGTAGTCCGTCGCCGAGCGCGGCAGGTCGTAGTTGACGACCGCGGGCAGGCCGGTGATGTCGAGGCCACGCGAGGCGAGGTCCGTCGCGACCAGGACATGCACGCGTGACGCGCGGAACAGATCGAGCGCCTTGGTGCGGGCACCTTGGCTCAGGTCGCCGCTCAGGGCGATCGCGTTGATGCCTGCGTTCCGCAACTTCGCCGAGACGTGCTCGGTCGCGTGCGTCGTCGCGACAAACACGAGCACGCGCTCCCATCCGTGCGTCTCGATCAGATGCCGCAGCAGCTGCGTGCGGCGCGGTGCATCGACCTCGATCGCGCGCTGCGTGATCGCCGGGACCTCGGTCACGGGCTCGGAAGCTTCGATCCGCACCGGTTCGTGCATCAGCTGCTTCTCGAGCTTCTTGAGCGCGGGCGAGAACGTCGCCGAGAACAGCAACGTCTGCCGCTGCTTCGGGAGGAGCGCCACGATGCGCGTCAGCTCCTCGCTGAAATTGTTGTCCATCAGCCGATCCGCCTCGTCGAGCACGAGCTGCCTCACCCAGCCAAGCGAGAGTGCGTTGTGGTCGACGAGATCGAGCAGCCGGCCCGGCGTGGCGACGACGATGTCCGCTCCACCGCGCAGCTCCATCATCTGCGGATTGATCGAGACGCCGCCGAGCACGACGACGACCTTGGGCCGACCCGGCAGGTGCGCGCGCATCGCCCCGATGACATCGAGCGTCTGCTTCGCGAGCTCGCGCGTCGGCACGAGGATCAGCGCCGTCACCCGCCGCGGCGTCGTGATGGCGCCCAGCATGTGCAAGATCGGGAGCACGAACGCCGCGGTCTTGCCGGTGCCGGTGCTCGCCTTTGCCCAGACATCGCGACCGGCCAGCACCTCGGGGATCACGGCCGCCTGGATCGGCGTCGGCTGTTCGTAGCCCTGGTCGGCCGCCGCGCGCAACAGCGGGGCGGACAGGCCGAGGGAGGTCAACGACACGCGCGCACTCTACTCGCCAGGCGACGGACGTGCTCTACGTGTGGCCACGATGTCGTTCGAGACCCTCTCGCTCGCGCCTGGATGGCTCGAAAACCTCGCGCAGCTCGGCTATCGCGAGATGACGCCGATCCAGGCTCTCGCGCTGCCCGCGATGCTCGCCGGTCGCGACGTCCTCGGTCAGGCCGCCACTGGCACCGGCAAGACCGCGGCGTTTGGCCTCGCCTTGCTCTCGCGCGTAACCCCGCGCGCCGGGCGGCCCGGTGCGCTCGTGCTCTGCCCGACGCGCGAGCTCGCCGCGCAGGTCGCGGACGAGCTGCGTCGCCTCGCGCGCCCGCTGCCGCACCTGCGGATCCTGACCCTCACCGGCGGTACCTCCGTGCAACGGGAGCGCACCTCGCTCGAGCACGGTATCGACGTCATCGTGGGCACGCCCGGCCGCGTCGCCGATCACCTCGAGCGCGATCGCCTCGATCTATCGGGCATCCAGACCCTCGTGCTCGATGAGTCCGATCGCATGCTCGAGATGGGGTTCATCGAGACCGTCTCGACGATCGCGCGAGCGACGCCGCCCGAACGCCAGACCTTGCTGTTCTCGGCGACGTTCCCCGCCGCCGTGCGAGCGCTCAGCGCGAGCTTTCAGCGCGATGCCCTGCACGTGACCGCGCCGGTCGAGGACATCACGACGCGCATCGAGCAGGTGCTGTACGTCGTGCCGCGCAGCGAACGCGTGTCCGTGTTGATCCGCGTCCTCGGCCACCATCAGCCGAGCTCGGCGGTGATCTTCTGCAATCACCGCGAGACCTGCGACGAGGTCGCAACCGCCCTGGATGCTGCCGGCTTCGCGGCGGTCGCCCTCCACGGCGGCATGGAGCAGCAGGATCGCAACACCGTGTTGCTGCTGCTCAAGCATGCCAGCCTGCGGATCGTCGTCGCGACCGATGTCGCCGCTCGCGGCCTCGACATCGACAACCTCGGCGCCGTGATCAACTACGATCTGCCGCGCGAGCACGACGTGTTCGTGCACCGCATCGGTCGCACGGCGCGGGCTGGCAAGACCGGCCTCGCGATCAGCCTCGCCGACGGGCCGCCGCGCGACGGTCCGCTCGCGGAGGTGCCGTCGTCCCCGGTGCCCACGGTAGATGCGGCGGTCCCGCCGCCGCCCGCGATGACGACGATCGCGATCCAGGGCGGTCGTCAGGATCGCTTGCGTCCAGGCGACCTCGTCGGCGCGCTGGTCGCCAGCGTCGGCCTCCTCCCGACGGACCTCGGCGTGATCACGATCAACGAGCGCATCAGCTTCGTCGCCGTCGCCGCCGAGCAAGCTGCGCGCGCACTCGCCGGCCTCGCGGCCGGAAAGATCAAGAACAAGCGCTTCCGGGTCTACCGCGTGCGCCTGCCGTGACCTGGTTCGTCAGTCCGGCGGTCTCAAGTCGCTCTCGCTAATCGTGTAGGTGATCGGTGGGTAGGTGAAGCTCGTCTCGTCGTTCTCGCGGCGCCTCAGCTGGAAGAATTCCCGGCGCTGGTCGTCGCTGGCGAGCGTCAAACGCGCACCGTTCGAGAGCGAGGGCTGTCCGTCGGTGAACCGCACGAGCGTGCGCGAGGTGCGCAGGGTGAGCCCGAGCCAGTCATTCGGTGGCGCGTTGGCAGCCAGCGCGATCGCATGCGTGAACCGCCGGTTGGTCTCGAGGGAGAACGCGATGACGCTGCCATGCGCGAGCGGGATCTCGAACACCGCGTCAGCGGGCTCCTTGGCCTTCACGAGCAACCGCCGCGACGGTGCCCGCGGATCCCGGTAGCACGAATAGATCACGATCGACGATCCGGCGGCCAGATCGAGGGCCTGGTCGGAGTGGCGCTTCATCGTCGCGTAGGCGTTGGTGTAGTGCTCGACGAGCGCGTTGTTGAGCTCGCACGAGAGCGAGGCGATGCCCCGGATCTGCTGGACGAGTCGATCGTGGATGGCCCCGAACTGCTGTGCCGGAGCATGGTAGGGCGTCGTCGTGCGAACGATCGGGATTCCGCCCGTGGCGTCGACCTTGACCAGGACCGCGCCACGCCTCCCGTTCGTCACGTCGTCAAACCGGACCGAGCCCAGCAGCTCCTCGAACGGGTTGGCCACCGTGGGGAGCAGGTACGATCGAAACTCGTCAGCCACGCTTCGCGTCGGGGAGCTTGTAGTCGCCGCTGTTCATGCTGAACCGGAACCGGTCGCCGTACTCGATGAAGTCAGCGGTTCGGTTCTCCGCGGCGTACAGCGCGCGGAGCTCCAGCATGCCCTGTTCGGTGGGTGGTTCCATCGGGACGAGTCGCCCGCCGAGCTTGAGGAACGTCGCACCGTCCTTGTGCACGGCCTCCGTCTTCGAGCACCGCACGACATATCCGAGTCGCGTGGGGAGCATCTCCGCATTCAGCATCGAGGACGCGATCTCGTGCGTGTAGAGCCGGTTGGTCGACAGCGGCATGAAGAACACCGAGTCGGGGTAGAGGGTCAACGAGAGCTCCGCGGGGCGCTCCGCAGTGCTCTCCACGCCGTCCTTCAGGCGGAAGCGCAGCCTCGTCAACCCGCTCTTTGTCTTGTAGCCGCGGTCGAAGCCGTCGCTGGTCAGGGTGCCGAGCTTGTCGAGCTGGTCGTAGAACGTGCAGAACGCCATGATGCCGTCGACCGGCATGTCCTTCGTCTTGTCGGCGTGCGCGGAGATCTTGGCCTTGGTCTGCTTCTGGCCGTCGCTCGCCGGCGTGTTCCCGTAGACCTGGGCGAGAACGTGATTGAGAGGCGCATGATCGCGGAAGATCAGCGCAGCCTCGCGATTGAGCGCATCCACGATGCGGCGATCGGTCGCGCAGAAGTTCTCGGTCGGGCCCGAGAGATTCGTCGAGCACCGCAGGAGATGGAAGTGCAGCTCGTCGTCGTGCCGGGTCACCGGCGTCAGGTACAGCCCCGTGCGATGCGCCGTCGATGGCTTGACGGACTCCGTCAGCGCCTGGAACGTGTGCTCCGCGCAGATCGTGTGGAACAGGTTCGCGTCAGTGAAGAACCGCCGATAGAACACGCCGGCCCCGCCGACCCGGAGCGGGACCCGTCCCAGACCCACGAGCTCGCCGTGCCCGCCGTGGTTGCGCGAAAGCTCCTCGATCACGAACACGCGCGCGCCTTCCAGATCGAGCTCGCTGCGCTTCGAGAGGTCACCCGTCAGGTAGACGGTCTTGCCTGCGAAGCTCGGCCCGCCCGGGAGGTCCGCGAGCGTGACCACCGAACCGAAGAAGTCGAGCTCCGGGCGCTCGTCGCTGAGCGCGAGGAGCACGTGATTCGTGGTGTCGAGCGCGGCTTCGATTCGTGGTGTCACACGCGAGCTCCCGGTGCCCCGATGCTAATCCGGCGGCGGCGCGATCTCCAACGTCTTGTTCGTGTACAGCACCATCGGTTGATCGAGCAGCATCCGCCCGCCCAGCAGGCGTGCGTCCATCGCCTCGCACACCGTGCCAGCCTTGCAGCCCTCGACGAACTCGTCCGACACCGTCACCGTGATGGTTCCCGTGTGACCAAGCTCCTTCGCGCGCGCCTTCGCCTGATCGACGGTCAGGCCCTTGAGGGACGCGAAGTCTTCCTCCATGAAGTGCTTGCGGTCCCGCGCGCCGGAGCTGCTCGCCACGGCTTCGGGATCGCCACTGCTTGCGGGCGAGCCGCCACCGAGCGTCGCGGTCTTGCTGCCTTGCAGCGGACAGGCCGCGAGCATCGTGATCACACCGAGCATCAGGGCGCGCATCACTTCACCTGCACGCCGAGGATATGCGAAGGCACCTTCGCGCTCTTGCTGGGCCACACCGCGACGACGACGTCACCAAACCGCGAGAACTGCACGCCCTTCCTGAGTAGCGGCTTGAACAGCTTGCTGACGCGCATGTCAGCCGGCGTGTCGTCGTACTCGACCATGCCCCACTTGTCGCAGAGCAGCTCGTAGCTCAGGCTGCCGTCGCTGTTCACGCGCAAGACCCGCTTCGTGTAGTGGCTCTGGACGCACGCCTTCTCCTTGCCTGACTTCTTCTCGAACGAGACCGTCACGTACTCGCCCTCCTCCTTGAGCGAGGCCACCACGCCGCCCTGGGTCCCGAAGGCGTTGCCAATGTCGAAGGGTTGCGCGCCATACGGGTAGGTGACCTTGTCGTTCAGATCGTCGAGCTCGATCTTCTCGCGCATCACCGCCGCGAGCGCGGCACGGCGTGGACCCCGATAGCCAGGTGTCAGCTTGAACAGCCCCTTCACGTAGGTCCCCAGGACGTCACCTGACTTGTGGCACTCGAGGTACGGACCGAGCGCGAACATCAGCTCGGGGATGTCCGCGAGCACCGGCCCTGCGAAGTCGCCGAAGTTCGGCGGATCCTTGCGATCGGATGGACCCATGTAGTCGTATTTCTCTCGCGGCATGTCGCGGGGCGCATCTTTGAACGCGCTCGCGGGCACCTTCTCGGCGACCGCCTTCTGGAGTGCCGCCTCGGTCGCAGCCTCGCAGCCCTCCATCAGCTTGCGCGACTGGACGATGAAGGCGCCGTCCATCTTCGTCGCGAGGGCCATCAGCGCCTTGTTGGTACCGACGGTGGCTGCGAACTGGGCACGGCCTGCGGCGGCGGCGGTCCACCACTTCTTGTAGTCAGGGTCCTTCGTGACGATCTTCTTCACCTCTTCGGCGTGCTTGGCCATGCGTTGAGGAAGCGTGTAGACCTGCCAGCGCAGGTACATCTTGTAAGCGCGGGCCTCCGGATGCGCGGTGTCGCCGCGGAGCTGGGTCGCGAACTTCGTGCGGTCGAACCCGTCGAGGTCGCCCTGACACTGGGCGAAGCGCGCGGGTGCGGCCAGCGCGTATGGCTTGTAGTCGACACATGCCTCGACGAATGCGAAGCGACCGACCTCGCTGAGGTTCGGCTCGAACATGTCGGCGGCATAGTCGGTGTCCTGGAACTCGACGTCGCCCCCGGCATCGATGCGGACCTTGCTCGCGATCGCTGCGTACTGATCGAGTGGTGTCGCCGTCGCGTAGTCCTTGAGCGACAACACGGGCGCTGGCGGGACTCCACGCCCGCTCGTCGAGGCCTGCGCGTAGGCGACCGCATCTGCCCAGTCGGCGTCGATCATCGCGAGCTTCTTGCCCCACGCTTGCCGCGACGCCTCGATCTGCGCCGCCGCGGCCCGCGCTTCCGGCGTCGGCTTGCACGTCGCCAGCGCGAGCGTCGAGATCACCTTGAGCACCTCGGTGGAGCTCAGATCTTTCAGGTTGTAGCTCGTCTCCGACGAGGCGTCCTTGCACCACCCGGGCACCCCGGCGGACGCGGTCCCGACGTGGCCGAGCATTGCCACCACACTTGCTGCGATCAACTTGGTCATCAGGTTCTCCCTCGAAGCGTCATGTGCGGGGCCTTCGCAAGGCACGCGCCACCGCGTAAGCGCTGGTAACTCGCACGCGTGCACTGGACCCGGTCCAGGTGTGGTTCACGCGTGGTCCAGTCGTGGACCAGGTGGTCCACCTGGTCCGGCGTGGTCCAGTCAGCGGCGGAGCGAGTCGAGATCGACGCCGAACCGCGATGCCAGCCGACGAACGTGCGACCGCGAGGTGCTCAACACCCGGGCGATCGCGCTAGCGTTGCCGCGGTGTTGCCGGGCGATCGCGAGGAATCCATCGGGGGTATCGCTGCCCGATGTTGCGCTGGGCACGCTCTCAGCACGCGGTGCGTGCGCTTCCGCGACGCGGGGGGTCTCGAGCAACACGTGCTGCTCGTCGATCGGGCCATCACCGGCGAGCAACGACGCCCGGGCGACGACGAGCCGGAGCTCGCGCACGTTTCCCGGCCAGCCATACGTCGTCATCGCGGCGAGCGCGGCCGGCGTGAAGCGCGCCCTCGTGTGACCCGACTCGCGTGCGACCTCGGCGAGGAACTCGTGCGCCAGGGTCGGGATCGCGGCGCCGCGTTCGCGAAGTGGGAGCAGCTCGAGCGTGATGCCATTGAGTCGGAAGTAGAGGTCCTCGCGAAACTCGCCGCGCGCGCTCAGGTCGGGCCGGGAACGGTGACTGGCTGCGATCACGCGCGCATGGAGGTCGATCGGCTGCACACCGCCGACGCGATAGACCTGCCGCGCCTCGAGTGCGCGCAGCAGCTTGCCCTGGAGCTCGAGCGGAAGATCGCCGATCTCGTCGAGCAGCACGGTGCCCTTGCCCGCGACCTCGAGCAGGCCCGGCTTGGTCTTCAGCGCGCCGGTGAACGCGCCGCGTTCGTGACCGAACAGATCACTCTCGAGGAGGCTCCCCGTCAGCGCTGCGCAGTTGATCGCGACGAGCTCGCCGGGTCGCTGCGACAGCGCGTGCAGGGTGCGCGCGAGCACTTCCTTCCCCGTGCCGGTCTCGCCCCGGATCAACACGCTCACGCTGTGGCGCGCGATGCGTTCGAGCAGCTCCGTCTTGCCGGTGACGCTCGGATCGCGAATGATCACCGCGGCGCGCATCGCTCCGTCCTGGGTCTCGGCTGCGGCGCGGTTCGCGAGCACGATCAGCGTGTACGGACCGATGCGCACGCTGTCGCCGACAGGGAGAGTCACGGGCTCATCGCGTGCAATCCGCACGCCGCCGACCTTGATGCCGTTCGTGCTGCCGATATCTTCGATCTGGATCGTGCCTCGGTCCACGATCAAGCGCGCGTGACGACGAGAGATCTTCGCGTGCTCGAGCGCGAGGCCGCAGTCCGGATCGCGCCCGAGGACGAGCTCACCCTGGACCGGAAGTGGCCGCGTGATCATGTGGTCCTCGCCGACGACCAGGACGTAGGTCCCGAATACGCTGCTCGCGTCCCGCGATGCATCCGCCGCGGTGGTCGGGGATTCGTGATGGCGCGATTTCGGCACTCGCGCGCATTGTCCACCATACTGGGTCCCGGATGAACCCGCGGGACGTCCCGACCGAACCTGATGTGGGAGAACATCCGGCGGATCTCCCCACACGCCTCGGGCACTTCGAGATCGTCGGACGGTTGGGCGCGGGCGGCATGGGGCTGGTGTTCGAGGGCCGCGATGCCGTGCTCGATCGCCGGGTCGCGCTCAAGCTGCTGCATCCGGGACGCAGCGGCAGTCACGTCGCACCGGCGCGCCTCCTGCGTGAAGCCCAGGCGCTCGCAAAGCTCTCGCATCCGAACGTCGTGACGGTGTTCGAGGTCGGCATGGCTGGCAGCGATCCGTTCGTCGCGATGGAGCTCGTCGAAGGCAAGACCCTGCTCGAGTGGATGCGCGATCCGCACGACTGGCGCGACGTGCTCGACGTGTTCATCGCGGTCGGCCACGGCCTCGCGGCGGTCCACGCGCTCGGCCTCGTCCACCGCGACTTCAAGCCAGCGAACGTGCTGTTCGATGCGCGGGGCGTCCCCAAGCTCGGCGACTTCGGGCTCGTCGGTGCGGTCGAGGATCCGAGGTCGGGCTCGAGCAGTCCGAGCGCCAACCCCACGCTGACGGAGACCGGCAGCGTGCTGGGCACGCCCGCGTACATGGCGCCCGAGCAGCGGCACGGCACGGCCGTCGACGGCCGCGCGGATCAGTACAGCTTCGCGAAGACCCTGCGCGAAGTCCTGCGCGAGCCGATTCCGGCCGCGCTCGAACCGATCCTCGCGCGTGCGCTCGCGGACCTCCCCGACGAGCGCTACCCCACCATGGGCCCGCTCCTCGATCACCTCGCACGCGTGCGGCGGGGACGCCGAGCACGCTGGATCGCCGCGGGATCGGCCGTCGCCGTGGTTGGCGCGGTCGTGCTCGCGTGGGGCTTCGGTCGCGCGGGCTCCGGCGAGGAGACCTGCGCACGACCCACCGGACGCTTGACCACGGTGTGGAGCGACGCGCGCCGGACCTCGCTCGCTGCCCATCTGCGGACGATCGATCCGGTGCGCGGTCAACAGCGCTTCGCGGCCGCGGCGCTGGTGCTCGATCGCGGCGGCGAGCGCTGGCTCGATCTCCATGTCGATGCCTGCCGGCTCGGACGCGAAGGCCGGCAGTCCGACGCGCTGCTCGACCGCCGGATGTCGTGCCTCGATCGTGCACTCGTCGAGATCGACGATACCGTCAAGGTCCTCGAGCGTGCCGGGGATCGCGCCACGCTCGACGATGCGATGCGCGCCGTCGTGGCCTTGCCGGCGCTCGACGATTGCGCCGATGTCGCCACGTTGACGGAGCTCCTGCCGCGCCCGACCAATCCGGTGCAACGCGCGGAAGCCGATACGCTCGCACGCGAAGCGGTCGACATCGACCTCACGCTGCGCACCGGCGGGACCAAGACCACGAACGTCCTCGATCGCGCACGCGCGGCCGTGGCACGCGCGCGTGCGCTTCGCGACCCAGACACACTGGCGCACGCGCTTCGGAGCCTCGCGGAAGTCCAGCTCGAGCTCGAGACCGGCGAGGTGACCCTGGCAACCTTGCGCGAAGCGATCACCACGGCGTCCACCGCGAAGAACGATCGTCTGGTTGCGGAGCTGTGGTCGACCCTCCTGGCAACGCTCGTCCGATACAAGAAGGCGCCCGAGGCGCAGACGCTCCTTCCAGCCGCCGAGGCTGCCGTGGCGCGGACGGATTCGACGGTCGAGATCGCGGTCAACTTCCTCCACAGCCAGGCGCAGGTCGCGGGCGCGAGCGGCGATCCAGCGCGCGCGCAGCAGCTCCTCGCCGAAGCCCTGACGGCGCTCGACGCCGCCGGGGCCAACGCGTCGGACTCGCCGCTGCGCCCGCTCGCGTTGACGATCAAGTACCGCAGGGCGGTGACCTACGGGGCTGCGGGAGACTGGAAGTCGTTTGTCGAGGCGCTGCGCGCGGTCGTGCCGCTCGCCACCGCGCTGTACGGCAGCGATCACCCGTCACTCATGCTCATGCACTTCAACCTTCACATCGGCCTTCGTCGCCTGGGTGACACCGAGGCGGCGCTGGTGGAGATCCGCGAAGCGGCCCGCATCGGCGAGGCGCGCCTGGCGCCGTCGCCCGGGCTCTCGGACTACATCGCGGGCGTTGGCTCGACGCTCGTGTTGCTGAAGCGCGATGCCGAGGCAATTCCTTATCTGCAGCGCGCACTCGACATGGCGCGCGCAACGATGCCGGCCGGCGATCCCCGGCTGGCGCAATCACTAGGCGATCTTGTCGCGGCGCTGCACGCGGTGGATCGGTACGACGAGGAGCTTCCCCTGATCGAGGAAACCATCGCGCTCCTCGAGAAGCGTGGCGGCAGGGGCGATGTGAAGCTCGCGACTGCCTACTACAACCGGGGCGCGTGGGGCGTGCAGACGCATCACTGCGAGACGGCGTTGCCGGCCTTCGAACGAGCCATCGCCCTCTATCAAGCAGTCGAGCTGCCAGACGAGGCAGTCGACACGATGTACTGGAAGGCAGAGTGTCAGCTCGAGATCAGGCTGTGGGCAGCGGCGGTCGATACGACGGAGCACATCCTCGCGGCAAAGGACGTTCCCCCAACCCGGCGCGTGCTCGTGACGTTCGACCACGCCAGAGGCATCTGGAATCTCGGGCAGAAGGCAGCCGGGATCGCCGAGGCCCGCGAGTCACGCGACGGCATGGAGAGGCTCGGGCTCACGGAAGAGGTCAAAATCGCGAACAGGTGGCTCACCGCACGCGGCGTGAAGAACTAGCTCTTCGGCTCGTCGCGTGTGATATCTCGCAGCGACGTGACCGCGTTCGTCCTCGACGTTCCATTCGCCCTGCGCGGCGTCGCGACGGCGGCCGCCGCACGCTGGGATGCGTCGCATGGCGTGTTCGTCTACGAGGGGCAGAAGCTGCCATCCTCGCTCGCGCCATTTCGCGCCCTCCCGTACTCGTGGGAGATGCGGGTCCAGCAGGAGCTGGCCGGCGCGACCTCCGCGCGGGCAGGATCACCGCGCGCGAGCATCGAGCTCCGACCGCACCAGGTGACGGCCGTCCACGCGATCGCCGCGGCACGCGCCGCCGAGCTTCCGGGTTTCCTGCTCGCCGATGACGTCGGGCTCGGCAAGACGATCAGCGCGTGGGCGGCGATCCTGCAGATGCGCGACGTCCGCTCGGTGCTCGTCGTGTGTCCGCTGTCCGTCGTCCCGCACTGGCGCCGCACGATCGAGGCGATGGGTGACGGCGGCAAGCAGATCGTCGTCCTCAACTACGACCGCCTCGGCAAGCTGTTCGAGATCAGCGACGCCGCTCGCAAGAAGGTCCGGACCAAGAAGGGGCTCGCGCGTGCCGGGACTGCACCCGATACCGACGTGATCGTCCTCGACGAGAGCCACCGCTGCAAGAACCCGACGGCTGCGCGTTCCAAGCTCGCCGCGAAGCTCGT
>JBBJLY010000275.1:0-10359 GCA_037720695.1 Kofleriaceae bacterium
ACACGCTGGCCGGCCTCGAGGCCGAGTATGCCGGCGCGTTCTGCCTCGCGTTTCGCTCGGTCGAGCTGCTCGGTCTGCTCGAGCACGGCGCCACCGAGGAGCGCGAGCTCGCCGAGCGGCTGTCCCGCGTGCTGATCCCGATCGCGAAGCTGACCACCGCGAAGCAAGCGGTGGCCGTCGCGTCGGAGGCGATCGAGTCGTGCGGCGGCGCGGGCTACATCGAGGACACCGGCCTGCCGCGGCTGCTCGCCGATGCCCAGGTGCTCCCGATCTGGGAAGGCACCACCAACGTGCTGTCGCTCGATACGTTGCGCGCACTCGGCAAGGGCGGGGCGCTCGACGCCGTCGTCGCCGAGGTCGAACGCAATGTCGCGCCGGCCAAGGACCCAGCGCTCGGCAAGCCCGTCGACGCCGCGCGCGCGGCGATGCGCCATGCCGTCGCGTGGATCACCGAGGCGATGGCCCAGCCGGATCGCCTCGAGGCAGGTGCGCGCCGGTTCGCACTCACGCTCGGACGGACGCTCGAGCTCGCGCTGCTCGTCGGGCACGCGCAGTGGGCGATCGACACTGGCCACGCCGACGCGCCGCGGATCGCGGCCTGTGCACGCCGGCTCACACTCACTGGCGTCGATCTGATCGCCGATGCATCGCTCGAGGACACGCGCCTGCTGGCGTGACGCGCTCACCGTGAATTGCCCCGACGACAAGGTGTTGCTGGCGATGGTCGAGCACGCTCTCGAGCCCGCGCGGCTGCGCGAGGTCGCCGGGCATGTCGATAGCTGTCTGCACTGCCGCGAGGCCACCGCCGCGTTGTCTGGCGGGCCCACCGCCCTCGGTACGCTGCCGATCGAGCCGCAGGAGCGCCACGAATCGATCGCCGGCCTCACGATCAACAACCGCTACGAGGTCCGGATCGTGCTCGGGCGCGGCGGCATGGGCACGGTCTATCTCGCGCGTGATCGCACGCTCGATCGCGACGTCGCGCTGAAGCTTCACCGCGCCGGCTCGGGTGGCGACCGCCTGCATCGCGAGGCGATCGCGATGGCCAAGCTCGCGCACCCGAATGTCGTCACGGTGTTCGAGATCGCCGCCTATCACGACCGTCTCTATGTCGCGATGGAGTACGTCGGTGCGGGCACGCTGCGCAGCTGGCTCGCCGACCGGCCGCGCGGCTGGCGCGACATCGTCGAGTTGCTCCTGCAGGCGGGCACGGGGCTCGCCGCCGCGCACACCGCCGGCCTCGTGCACCGCGACTTCAAGCCCGAGAACGTGCTCGTTGGAGATGACGGCCGGGCGCGCGTCAGCGACTTCGGCCTCGCGCGGAGCGCGCTCTACCCGATCGATTCGATCGCGACGCCGACCCACTCACTGGTCGACGTCTCGATGACCCAGAGTGGCGCGGTCGTCGGCACGCCGGCATACATGGCCTACGAGCAACTCGCCGGCGGCACCGTCGATGCGCGCTCCGATCAGTTCGCGTTCTGCGTCGTCGCCTGGGAGTGCCTGTTCGGCAAGCGCCCGTTCGAGGGCAGCACGATGGCCACGCTCGCCGTCGCGATCGATCGCCACGAGGTGCTCGAGCCGAAGTCGACGCAGGTCCCACCGCGCGTCCGCGACGTCCTGCGCCGCGGGCTTGCCGTAGCTCCCGACGACCGTCACGCCGATATGTCCGCGCTGCTCGCCAGCTTGCGTGCCGCGGCCGCACCCAGCTCGCGACGCCGGATCGCGCTCACGCTCGGCGGGGCGCTGTTCGGCACCACCGCGATCGCCGTCGGTGTCGCCTCCGCCTGGCCTGCGCGCACCGAGGCCGCGTCCTGCGCCGTGCCCGCCGACTCGTTCACCGAGGTCTGGGATCCCGCGCTCCAGACCCGGATCCGCGACGCGTTCGCGAAGCAGCGACCGGCCGACGGCGCCGCGATCTATGCCCGCGCCTCCACGCACCTCGACGGCTATCGCGACACCTGGGTCACGATGCGGCGCGACGCGTGCGAGGCCACGCGCACCCGCGGCGAGCAATCCGAGACACTCCTCGATCTGCGGATGTCCTGTCTCGACCGCAAGCGAGACGAGCTCCGCGCGCTCACCCACGGCCTCGCCGAGCCCGATGACAAGGTCGTGATCGGCGCCGTCCGCGCGACGCTCGGCCTCAGCTCGATCGCGGGCTGCGCCGACACCGCCAGCCTGACCGCGCCGGTTCGCCCACCGGAGATCCATCTGCGTGCCGCCGTCGAGGCCGCACGCCGCGAGCTCGCCACCGCCCGCGCGCATCGCCTGCTCGGTCGCATCGACGCTGCGCGCGAACAGGCGGAGATCGTCGTCGCTCGCGCTGCCGCCCTCGAGTACCGCCCGCTCGAGGCCAAGGCGCTCCTCGTGCTCGGCGATCTGAAGGACCGCTCCGGCGACAGCGCTGCCGCGATCAAGATCCTCGAGCGTGCGGTGATCGCCGCCGACGCTAGCAACCACCGGCTGGTCGCCGCCGAAGGCTGGTCAAACCTGGCGTGGATCCTCGGCTACGGCGAGCACGAGTTCGAGCGCGCCCAGCTCGCGGTCCAGATGGCCAGCGCGCGGATCGAGAGCCTGGGCGGCCACCCCGAGCTGTCCGCCCAGCTCGCGAACTACGAGGGGCTCATCCTCGAGACCAAGGGTCAGCTCGCCCCCGCGCGAGACCGCTACCTCGCCTCGCTCGCGATGTTCGATCGGATGGGTGAGCGCGACGGTTGGCGGGCCTCGATGATCCTCAACGACCTCGGCGCCATCGAGCGCAAGCTCGGGAGCTTCACGGTGGCGCGCCAGCACCAGGAGCGCTCGCTCGCGATCCGCATCCGGGTGTTCGGCGAGCACCACCCGTACGTGTTCTCGTCGTTCGTCAACCTCGGCAATATCGCCTGGTCCCAGCAGGACTTCCCGGAGGCCGAGCGCCTGTTCAAGCGCGCGATGTCCGTCGCCGAGCACGTGTTCCCGCCCAAGCACCCGCAGCGCGCGCTCGCCCTGACCAACCTCGGCTCAACGTACGAGCGGCAGGGCAAGTTCGAGGACGCGATCGCGACCTACCGCCTGGCCCTCGCGATCCGCGAAGCGACCCGCGGCCCCGATCACCCCGATGTCGCCGACACCCTCCGCAACCTCGGCATCGCACTCCACGCGGTCGGGAAGATCGACGAAGCGCGCCGCGCATACGAGCGTGCGATCGAGATCCTCGACGGCAAGCAGGACGATCCCGCCCTCGCGCAGGTGCTCGCCGATCACGGAGAGCTGCTGCTCGGCCGCCGCCAGCTCGCCGCCGCCGAGAAGCAGCTCCAGCGCTCGCTCGCGATCACGACGGGCGCCAACCCCGAGGACCCCGATCAGGCCTACGCGCTGACGTTGCTCGCCCAGCTACGCCACGCAACCGGCAAGTCCGCCCAGGCCAGGACGCTGCTCGAGCGCGCGCTGAAGCTGCGCCAGTCCGAAGCCGTGCCGGGCGACGAGCTCGCGCGCACGGAGCTCGCGCTCGCGACCGTGCTGTGGACCGCGAAGCCGGATCGCCCACGCGCGATCGAGCTCGCGCGCGCCGCGAAGCTGCACGTCGAGGAAGCCAAGGCGACCCCGCACGAGATCCACCGCCAGGTGGTGAGCTGGCTCGCGACGCATCCCGCTCCGTGATCGAGCTGTGATGTCGCACGCGGTGTTCCCGCGGGACCGTGCGCGTTGCCAACGATTCGCTCGAGCTCGACCTCGCGGCGGTGCCGCCGCACCTCGGACCAGGTTGGTCGCATCGCGATCGCCGCGGAGCCGACAGGCCGGCACACGTGAACGCGATCGGCGAGGCGCTTCGAGACGCGCTGCACGCGCTGCACGCGGGACGCTCGCGCTGGGGTTCCGAAACAAAAAACCAAAAAAAACTCCGCTGCTAGTAGCAGGCGTGTGGGTGGTGTGGAGAGGCGGGCCGAACCGCACATCGCTTGCGTCTCTGCCACGTCTCGCGGCGCGGCTCTCCAAGTCTGTGGTCAACCGAAGCGCGCGCCACGAGCCGGATGTGGCGGTTGGCCACAGGCGTCACCATCCACACGCTCTCGCGTTTCGCTTGGCGTGCGTGCGGTGCGTGCGTGCGGATCCCATCAGCTACGATCGTCCGGTTCTTGACGCCTATCCGATCCTGTATCAAGATTAGCTAATTCAAAGATGATGTCGCACTCTCGCAAACCACATCACCAGCAGGAGCTCACGTGGCGTACCCACGGTGGCAAGCGCACTGGTGCGGGGCGTCCACCCAATGGACAGCGAGCCGGACAGCCGCACGCCCGACGCCCGACCCATCGCCGCAGCCACCCGCTCCACATCACTATCCGCGTCGCACCCGATATCGGCTCACTTCGCACGCGCGGGATGTTCCTGGCGGTTCGCGAGGCGACGATGGTCACCGCGCGGCGCGAGGACTTTCGCATCGTCCACGCGAGCGTCCAGGGCAACCACGTGCACCTGCTGGTCGAGGGCGAGCATCGGCGCGCGATCTCCAACGGGATGCGTGGGTTCCAGATCTCGGCCGCCCGGCACATCAACGCGGCGGTCAGCGAGCGCACCGGGCAACGCCGATCGGGCCGGGTGTTTCCAGACCGCTATCACGCGCGCACGCTCACCACGCCGCGCGCGGTCCGCAACGCGCTCGCGTACGTCCTCCTCAACTGGCGGCGCCACCGCGAGGATCGGACTTCGGTTGCCCGGACCTGGGCCGTGGACCCGTTCTCGTCAGCCGTGTCGTTCTGGGGCTGGCGCGAGCGCGAAGGCCACCCGACGCTGTATCGACCACCGCGGACCTACCTCGGGTTGGTCACCTGGCGGCCACGAACCTGGCTGCTGCAGTTCGGATGGACCAAGCATGGCTTGATCTCGACCCACCACGTGCCGGGGCCCGACCATTGAAGCTCTGGTTGGCCGCGGCCCCGCCGCCCGATGCCACCGGTGGCCGCGGCCCCCGCTTTTGATGGCAAGACGGGCGCGCTGTTACCGAGCTCGTCACACCGATTTTTTCGCAATCTTCGATCTCGTGCGGGACACCTCTTAGCGATATCGCCGCGGCTGCGTCGTGACGGTGATGGTCTTCGCTCCGGTGCCGCGCGCGACCACGAGCGTGACCTGTTTGCCGACCGGGTTACTGTCGATCAGGTTCACGACGCCCGCGCCGTTGAGCGCCGTCACCAGGACGCCGTCCACCGAGGTCACGAGATCGCCAGCGAGCACACCCGCAGATGCGGCAGGGCCATCGGGGGACACGTGGGCGATGCGGGGCGCGGTCACGCGTGCATCGAGCTCGATGCCGATCGTCGACGGCCAGTTTGTCAGGAGCTCGACGCTGGCGAGCTGGATGACGGCGCGGCCCCCTGGCGCGAGGGAGAGCTCGGCCGAGGCTGGAGACATCCGGTATGAGGGCACCCTACACTCGATCGTGACCCGCCCAGCGGGTGCGGGATCGATCGTGACGCGGCCGCGTGCGTCGGTCCTCGGTGCCAGCAGCCAGTCACCGACCGGTTGGCCTATCATTCCGTCGGCCGCGACGACCACCTGGCAGTACGCGTCGGCCAAGGGTGCGCGGGTACGGAAGTCGATGACCGATGCCTCGATCGCGCCCCGACCACGCGCCGTCAGGGCGAGCTTGGTCGTGATTCCCGGTCGGATCTCGACGATGCGGGCGTCACCCTCGAATCGGGTTTGCGCGGAGATCAGGTAGCGCCCGCGACGAAGCCCGGTGATCCGGAACGTGGTGCGGTCGACTTGCGCGGGCATGGCGACGGGACCGTCGAGCGCGGAGGCGATGACGAGGGGCGGCGTCGGAAAGCCCGCGATCGTGCCTTCGACAAGTCCTGGGCGCTCGACCGCGAGGGCGACGCCGCTCGCTCCTGCCTCGACTCGCAGGATCGTTGCTTCGCCTCCATCCGCCGACCGCGCGTTGAGCGCGTAGCGACCACGCGTGAGGCCGGGGAGCTCGAAGCTGCCGTCCTCGGCGGCGAACGTGATCGCTAGCCTCTGCCAGCTGTGAAACTGCGGAGCTGCATCCCCGGAGGGCATCGCGAGCGCTCGGATCTGCGCGTCTGCGACCGGCTTGCCGTCACCATCCACGACGCGACCCGAGATCGAGAGCGGTCGCAGCTCGATCGCAAGCCGCACGCCATCGACCGAGGACGATCCGTTCACGAGCTCGACGACCGGATGGGGCTTGCCGTCGGCGGTCGAGAACGCACTCTGCTCGGTCGTCGTCGCGTACACCGCAGCGCGATAACGGCCTCCGCCGGTCATGGCGTCGCAGCGAAAGCGGCCGTCAGCGCGCGTGATCGACTTTCCCAGATCGCCAGTCTTGTCGTGCGTCCAGCGCACGAACACGTTGGGCACCGGGCGACTGTCTTGATCGATCACGACTCCCGTGATCGCCGCCGCGAGGTCGAGCTCGAGGTTCACCTCCCGCTCCTCGCTCCCGGTGATCTGGACCCGTCGACCCTCCGTGAACGCGCCGAGCTCGAGGTGCTGCGCCCCGATCTCGTGTGCGCCGGGCAGCACGCCCAGGATCTCGTAGCGACCGTCGAGATCTGTGACCGGCGACGGGCTCCGCACGGTCGAAGCACCAAACACGTGAGCGCCGGCGACCGGTTTGCCGGATCGCGTGACCTGGCCGCGGATCGTGGCCAGCTTCGTGACCTCGAGAGTCACCACATGCTCGCGCGCGCCTTCGACCGCGTACGCCAGTGGCGCGATCACCTGGTACGGCGCAGCAGCGAATGCCAGCTCGCCGATCGGCGCGCTCGCGAGAACGAACGAGCCATCAGCCTGACTGATCCCGGTGCTCGATCGCTCGAGCGTCCCGAGCTGCGTCGCGACCACGCGGGCGCCGGCGATCGGCGTGCTGCCACTCATCACCTTTCCTCGAACCCTTGCGTGCGGGATCACGCGCAGGACCAGCTCCTCGCTGGACTCGCCGACCGTGGCGACGAGCTCTGCCTGGGTCGATGTAACGCCGTCGGCGAACGCATGCGCGGCGTAACGACCGGGAACCAGGCCCGTGATCCGGAACCGACCATCCGGGCCACTCAGCACCGAGCGATGCGCACCGCGGTCACGAGACCATGGCTTCGCGAACACGCCGACCTGGGCGTCGGCGACCAGGCGGTTCGCGTCGTCGACGACTCGCCCTCTCACGATGGCTTCGGGGACGAGCACGACATCCTGACGCGCCTCTCCTTGGGCGTCGATCGTCAGGAGCACCGTGCCGTAGCCCTCCGCTGCGAATGTCACCTCGGTGTCGCCGCGCGGCAGGCACAACCTGTACGCGCCACGATCATCGGCATCGACACCGACCAGCCCTTCGCGCCGGATCTTCACGCGGGCGATCGGCCCGCCGGAGGCGTCGAGCACCATTCCGTGGACCGAACTTGTGCATGCGCGGAGCTCGAGCTCGAGCCGGTCCGCCGGCGGCTTCAGCAGCGGATCGGAGAGCTCGATCGCCACGATCGCATCCGTCTTGCCCGGGCTGCTCGCGATGATGTGGTAGCCGCGCGGCGACTGAGATCCTAGATCGAATCTCCCGTCTGATCCCGTACGCTGCGTTTGCGCGGCCACGATGCCCGCGCGTGACAGCGTGTGATGGAGCATGACACTCGCATTCGCGACCGGTGCGCCTTCGAACGTCACGCGTCCGGCGATCCGCCGCTCTGGCGCATCGCGCGCTGTGAACCACACCGGCAGCGGCCGCTCGGCGTCGCCCACGGGTCTGGCCACCGGGCCATGCTGCGCGTTCGCGGCGCGCTCCGCGTGGCCTCTCGAGGAATCCGGGTCTGGATCACGACGCCACCACCACACGGCGAGGATGGCGAGCGCGAGCGCGATCACGATCGCGAGCTTCTTCATCACGAGTGCTCCAGAGGCAAAGGGGATGGATGCGCGCCGGGGCGACGGAATCCCGGCCAGCGGGGCGAGGATCGCGAGGCCACGGTCGGGTTTGCCATCGCGCTTGCCGAGCCGCGATCGCAGCTCGTCGAGCGCTACCTTGAGGCGGCGGCGCACCGTGCCATCGGAGAGCTGGAGTCGCCGCGCGATCTCGGCACACGACAGCTCCTCGAAGTAGTGGAGCAGCACGGTCGAGCGATATGGCTCTCGCAGCGCGAGCACCTCGCCGGCGACGAGGCGCTGGAGCTCGACACGCCGGATCAGCTCCTCCGGCGTTGGGACCAAATTTGCGGGCGCGTGGAAGACTTCCTCGCGCCGGGTGCGACGCGCCTGGCTGCGCCCGCTCATCCGCGCGAGGTTCAGCGCGACGCGACCGAGCCACGGTCGCAACGGGCGATCGGTGGGCGCGCCGGTGGCCGCCGCGATCCACGTGTCGTGCGCCAGATCGTCCGCGTGCTGGCCGAGCAGCGCCCGCGCGAGGCGGCGCAGCCACGCCATCTCGGCGGTCAGCTGCGCGAGTCGCGCTTCGTGCTCTGCACCGTCCACGGACGTAGATTGCCGCCGAGAGCTCGATCGTTCGCGGCATTCGGCATTGCCGGCCGAAACTACGAAGAGGGCCGCGCGGCCCTCTTCGCAAGAACTCAACGTGGAGAGTGGGCTAGTAGCCCGGGCCACCGCCGGGCGGGGGCTGGGTCGGATCGCCCTGTGGGTCCATCGGGCCCGCGCCTGCGGGGCCCGGCGGAGGGCCACCGGCGCCATTGCCGCACGAGTAGTGGACGCGCCACGAGGTGGCGGTCCGCGTGCTGGTTGCGGCCGTGGAGGTCGAGCCACCCTCGGTGCGGCGGCCACTGCGCGAGGTCTTCTCGCCATAGGCCGTATCTTCGCGCGCGACGGTGTCCGTGCCGACTGCCTCTTCACCCTCTTGCGTGATGGTGAAGTTGCCTGGGCCGCAGTGCGCGCTCATCTCCTGGTTCGCCTGCTCCATCGCCTTGCCGCGATCGCCGTCGAGCTGGATGACACCGCCCGACTGCGTGCGCTGGATGACCTTTGCGCTGCCGCATGCGGTGAACAGAGTGAGCGAACCCAAGACCAATCCAAGTGAGAGCTTCCGGAACATGTGATTATCCTTTTTCCAGGTGACGGCCGGATTAGACGGGCGCCACACTAGTACATGCATCCCGTTCGGGGCAATGCCTTGACGGGATTCCGCGGAGGTCCGACGCTTCGGCCATGGATGGGGCATCTCTCGACGCGCGTCTCGAGCACGTAACGCTGTATGCGAGCGGTGCGCGCGTGCGCCGGGTCACGACGGTGGCCGCGCCCGTGCCGACGCGCGTGCGGATTGTCGGACTGCCGCTCTCCGTGATCGACGACACCGTCCGGGTCGAGGTCGAGGGCGGCGCGATCGCGACGACAGTGCGCGCTGGCGTCGACGTGCCGGTTGCCCACCCGGATGTCGCCGAGGATCCGCCGGAGATCGCGAGCGCGAAGCAGCGGGCGTCGCTGGCGGAGGCCGAGGTCGATCGGTTGACGGGCGCACTCGAGCGCACGGAGGGCGCTCCGATCGTCGAACATGATCCGAGCGAGCAGCCTCCGGCGGCGTGGGCTGCGGTGGTCGCAGCGCGGCGTGCGGTGATCGCGCTTCGCACCGAGCGCGAGCGCGTGGTGCGCGACCAGCTCGCGGCGGCGCGGCGTGCGGCCGGCGAGGCGCGGCGCGCGCTGACGGCGGTGCTCGATCGGGAGCATCGCGCGGGGACGGCAAAGCCGGCGAAGCTGCACGAGCTGAGGAAGTTCGTCGACGTGGATCTGGTGCCCGAGCCCGGTGTGGAGTCGGTGACCATCCATCTCGAGTACCTGGTCGCCGCGGCCCGCTGGGCACCGAGTTACGTCGCGCGGATCGAGGGAGACAAGGTCGGGGTCGAGGTGCGCGCGGTCGTCGCGCAGGCGACGGGCGAGGACTGGGTGGGGGTTCCGCTGTGGCTGTCGACCGCAGAGCCGACGCGGTTCGCGGCGCTGCCCGAGCTGCACGCGCAGCGGATCGGTCGGCGGCAGCAGCCGCCCGGGCGCCAGGGCTTTCGCGCCCCACCGACGGGTGCTGACCAGCTGTATGCGGACTTCGATCGCGAGCGACCACCGCTCGAGGGCAAGTCGAAGTCGGGCCCGACCGATCGCGGTGGGATCGTCAGCGGGAGACAACTCGAGCAAACCACGACGCCCTATGGCGGCCAGGCGGACGACCTCGAGAGCGAGGTGTGGGACGAGGATTCGTCGGCGGCGAAGCAGGCGTTCCAGACGCCGTCAGGGTTCGCGGCTGCACCTGCCCAGTCCGCGCCCGCACCGCCTGCACGGATGATGCTCGCGCGGAGTCGCGCGCCAGAGGCGAAGACGACGATGCGCAGAGCGGCGGCACCGACCGACCAGGGGGAGCTCGCAGCGGCGTTCGATTCG
>JBBJLY010000276.1:0-10302 GCA_037720695.1 Kofleriaceae bacterium
AGCGGAGCGCGACGTCAACGACGCGCGGCCCCTGATCGACGAAGCGCGGCGTTCGAGTCGCGCGCTCGAGGAGCTCGTCGCACGGCTCGAGAACCGATCGGGTGACGTCGCGAACCAGCTCGCGGTGGCGCAGACCGACCATGCACGACTCGTCGCCGAGCGCAGCCGCGCGATCGCAGCGCGCTCGATCCAGGACCGCCTGACCGCAGTCGACCTCGAGCTCGCGAAGCTCGTCGCCGAGGAGGCGACGTGCCGGGCGCGCAGCGCGGTCGCCACCACGCATCGAACCGCAGCGCGCCAGGAGCGAACCCGCGCGCACCAGGCCTACGACCGCGCCTCGCACGGGCTCGCGGACCTGCAGGCCGGCATCGACGAGCTCGTGCGGCGCGCCCACGGCCACCGCCAGCTGGTGCGCCGGCTCGACGACGCGCGCCTGCTGCTCGCGCGCCCTGCCCTGTCGGCCGACGATGCTGCGGACGCACTCGCCGAGCTCGATCGCGAACGCGTGCGCAACGAGACCGACCTGTCTCGCATCGAACGCGACAGTCGCGATCTCGAGGCCCGACGCGCGGATCACACCGCGGCGCTGCGCGCACTCACGACGATCGACCCGACGTACGTCGTCGATGCCGACGTTCACGCACGTGCCCGCAGCACGCTCGCACGCGTGGCCGATCGCGAGGCCGCCCGCGCTCGACTTCACGAGATCGAACGCGAACGGGTTGAGGCCGTGCAGCTGGCGACGAGACAGGCGCATGCACGCGCGCTCGCGGCCGCCCTCGCGGTCTCCGACGACGTCGTCGCCGAGCTCGCCGCCACCGAGCAGCAGCTGCGAGAGCTCGCGCTCGCCGAGGAGACGCGTCGGGCCGACGCACGCACGCGCGCGCGGCTCGCGCACGAGGTACGCACTCGACTGGCAACGCTCGACGACCGGAGCGCGCGCTGGCACCTCGCGGAGACCGCGGTGCGCCGGCTCGCGGGTGCGCGTGGCCCGCTGACGAATCGTGCGGAGGTGACAGCGCAACGGGACAGGTTGATCGAGGAGCTTCATGCACTCGGCGACCGCGAGAAGCAGCTGGAGGGACACCGACAGGTGTTGCGGGAACGCGCACACCTCATCGAGCAGAGCGGAACCAACCTCGATCCCGAGCTGCTGCGCTTGCGCGACGAGCTCGGCGGCGAGCTGCTCGCGAGCCGGTTCGAAGATCTCGACGTCGCGGCAGCCAGCTGGGTCGAAGCGCGACTCGGGCCGCTGACCGGCGCGCTGATCGTAGATGATCTCGATGCCGCGGTCGCCGCCGCGCTGGCGAGCGACCGACTTGCCCCGACAGTGTGGCTCGTCAAGGCCGGGACCGTGCTCGACGTCGAGCCGCCCGAGGACCTCGGAGACATCACCGATGTCGTGACCACCGAGCCGTTCGGCGCGCGCGTCACGCGCCGGCTACCACGCGCGAGCCTCGGTCGGCGTGCGCGCGAGCGTCAGGTCCAGGAAGTCCACGACGCGATCGACCGCGACGGCGCGGCGCTCGACGAGATCGCGGCGCGGACCGCGCTGGTCGCGAGCTGGCGTCGCGAGCTCGAGGTGCTGGAGACGCACGTCGAGGTGCTTGCAGACGGTGACCCCGAGACCGAGCACACGCGACTCACCGAGAGCTCGCGGCGTTCGAGGGCCCGGTCGACGACGTCGACGAGGCGCGGACTGCCCTCGCCCGCACGCGGCTCGATGGGCTACGCCGCTTGCTGCCCGATGTCGGGTTGCTCCAGGAGCCGACCACGCCGCGCGCGGACCAGCTCGCTGCGTTGCAGGCGTCTCTTGCAGATCATCCCGAGGAGCTCGCGCGAATCGCCGGTGCGCGCACCCTGCTCGCGCGACCTGATCGACGTGCTTCGCTCGCCGCCGCCCAGCGACGCCGAGCTCGCGGCGCAGGCGACGCGGGCCAACGAGCTCGCCGACCGCCTCGACGCGCTCGCCGCGGCGCGCGCCGCACTTGACGATGTGATCGTCCATCGGCACGCCGCCGCATTCGGCGACGCGGAGGCTGCGCTCGATGCGCGCGCGGGCCTTGCCCCCGCGCTCGAGGCGCAACATGCAGGGGCGCGTGCCGCCGTCGAGGCCGCGGCGGAGGCGGAGGCGACGGCCGAGACCGTCTGGGAGGCCGCCACGCGCGCCGTCCAGGCAGCCGAAGCGACGCGCCTCGCCGCGCTCGCGCATCGCGACCGGGTCGCCGCCGAGCTCGCAAGCCTCGGCCCTATCTCCGATGCCGCTGCGGATCTCGTTGCGTACGCCCTCGCCGCGCGCATCGCGACCCTCGACGCCGAGGCGCGCGTGGTGGTGCGCGAGCGGGCGGTGAACGCCGAGCGCTTGTCGCGATCGGCACAGGCGATCGAAGACGCCCGCGACCAGCTCGCCTCGGCCACGCGCCAGGCCGTGGCACCCGTCGCCGCGTGGAGCGAGCTGCGCGATCTCGCGCAATCCGACGGAGTCTTGCATTCCGCCCTGGCCGGCAGCCGCACCGATCGCTCGAGCATCCAGTTGTCCGCCGACGCGTGGAGCAAGCGCGAGGTGCTCCTCGATCGCATCGAGCGCGCGCGCGGTGGCGACGACATCGTGTCCGAGATCCGCGACGCGGACCTCGACGGCCCGGGCTACCTCGCGGCGTGGCGGACGACGCGCAACTGGCTGCGCGCTCGCGTGCCGGCCCAGGTCGCAGATGTCGACGAGCCGCTGCTCGCGCTCGAGCGACTCCGCGATCACCTCGATGTCCTCGAGCGTCGGCTCGGTCGACAGGAGCACGACCTGCGAGGTGCATCCGAGGACGTCGCGCGCGGCATCGAGGTCCAGGTGCGGCGCGCGCACGGTCAGGTCCGCCGCCTCAACACCCAGCTCGAGGGGATCCAGTTTGGCAGCATTCACGGCATCCGCGTCGAGATCCGGCGGATCGAGCGAATGGAGCAGATCCTGCGCGCGCTCCGGCTCGGCGAAGCGCAGGAGCTGCTGTTCACGCCGGCGGTCCCGATCGAAGAGGCGCTCGACGAGATCTTCCGTCGCTACGGTGGCGGCGGGCGGCATGGTGGACAGCGCTTGCTCGATTACCGCGAGTATCTCGAGCTTGCCGTCGAGATCCGGCGCCAGGCCTCGGGTGCGTGGGAGACCGCGAGCCCGACGAAGCTCTCGACCGGTGAGGCGATCGGGGTCGGCGCCGCGCTGATGATGGTCGTGCTCACCGAGTGGGAACGCGATGCGAATCTGCTCCGCGCCCGCCGTACCGGAGGCTCGCTACGTTTCCTGTTCCTCGACGAAGCGAATCGCCTGTCGCGCGACAACCTCGGCGTCCTGTTCGACCTGTGCAAGAGCCTCGACCTCCAGCTCTTGATCGCCGCTCCCGAGGTCGCGCGTGCCGAGGGCAACACGACTTACCGCCTCGTTCGTCACGTCACCGACGAGGGGCGTGAGGAAGTCATCGTCAGCGGGCGCCGATCGATCGAGCAAGTCCAGGCGCCGCTTGTCGAGACCGGAGCCGGCCCGAGCCGTTTGCAATAGTTCATGGCTCGGTCGCGGCGAGGATGTCCGTCGCGACCCACGACGGTGCCTCCTCCGCGAGATCGCGGAGCAGCGCCTCGAACGTCGTGACCGACAGCGGCTCCGCGGTCTCGCGCCATGCGCTCGAGAGTGCGAGGCGACTGCGCAGCGCCGCGGTGAACAGGTCGATCCACGTCGGTGGGCTGAACGTGAAGTTGAGGGCCAGCGCGTCCGTGGTCGCATGCGTCTGGTGCCACATCCCGCTCGGCACGAACAGCAGCGAGCCGGCCTCGAGGACGATGTCCGTGCGGTCGGCTGGCAGCTCGTCGGGCATCGGCAGCCGGGCGTACGACTGGAGCTCCGGGTCGACCGGCTGGCCGATCGTGTGGCGCGTCATCGGGCGCGCGACGTGCGTGTTCGGCGCGAGGGACCAGGTCTTCGTGCCGTGGAGCTGCAGCACGAAGTTCACGTTCTGATCGAAGTGCGGCGAGGTCCCTTCCCCGCCGGGGTCGCATAGATCAGGCAGCGCTGGCGTCAGCGCCGAGAGGCCGAGGTCCGCGCGGATCGCATCGAGCCGGCACCAGCTCGCGGGCATGGCGCTGCGCCTCGTCGAACAACAGGCCCATGCCGTTCGCGAACAGCTTGCGCGCGTCCGCCGGCGACGCGGTGACCGCGCTGGCCTCGTCTGCGACGTCGGGCAGGTGAACCTCGACCACGTCGGGCCACGCGCCGAGCAGCGACTCAAGCGACGCGACCACCGGGACCCCGGTGCGCGCGGCCCCGGCGGCGCGCCGGCCGGGACCGACGAACGGCTCGTCCCGCACCAGGTGGTCACGCAGCTCCGGGACGCCGGCGGGATGGATCAACGCGGCGAGCCCGGGCGTCATGGGCCAGACGGTGCCACGGCCGGGCACCGTCTGGCCACAGGCCGTCAGCCGCGCGTGCTCACCGTGACGCTGTAGCTCGCGGCCGCGGTGTACGACTTGTTGCCGAGGAGGACGATCACCTCCGCGCCCGCTGGCAGGGTGGCGAAGTGCGTTGGCCGTCGATGTGCTGGCCGTCCTCGGTCGGGCCCCGTCGTGGGCGCCGGAGATGACGCTCGTGGTCGGAGCTCCCAGCAAGGTGGCACCGAGCCGCGTGGCGCTGCCGATCCCACCCATGCAGCGCCGTGTGCGACGATGCCCTCAGCCGATGTCAGCGTCAGAGGGAACCGCTCCGACACGCGTGCTGGCGCGGGTGCGCGCTGTCGCGGATTCGCGAGCCACGGTGGAGCTCTACGGCTCGAGCGTCTATGCACCCGCGCACGCAAGCGATGTCGACGTGCTGGTCTCGAACGACGACCCGGCACGCCTTGCCGCCGAGCTCGGGCTGACGCCGATCCCGACAACGCCGCCGCGCATGTACGGAACGCTCGACGGCGTGCACGTCGACGTCACGGTCGTGACCGGCGATGACGACCTCGCGCGGCGGATGCGTGCAGGTCCGCGTGACGCCGCAGCGCTCGCCTCACAGCTACGCGATCACGATCGCGACGAGGTGTTCCAGGCCGCATGGCCGTACGTGCGCCGGTTCGTGCATGCACGCGCTCTCGGCCACAACGGGCTCGGCTGGTTCGGGAGTTTCGGCTGGGCACTGCTGCTCGCCGTGCCGCTCGTCACCGACGACGAGCTCCGCACGGTGGCCGTCGGCGCGGCCATCCCCGCGTGGCTGCGCTGGTTGTCACGGCTCGCGCTCGGATCGCGGGTCGGCTTCGAGGGCGAACGCGAGGTCGGAGACGAGCCGCTGTTCATCGCGGCGCCGTCACCGCCCCCACGCGATGTCGCGCGGCTCAGCAAGCGTGCCGCACTCGCGCTGTTTGCCGAGGCGCGCGGGGCCGCGCTCGCGATCGGCGATGCCGCAACCGATGCCGACGCACTCGCACGGATCACCGACCTCGCCGACGATCCACCCCCGGGGACCACCTTGATCATCGCCGGCGACGAGGAGCACACGCGCGGTCGCTACGATGGCGCCGCGCGCGGGCTCGTGCGCGAGCTCGAGGCACTCGGCGCGACCCGCTCGTGGGGCCGCTTCGACCTGACCGGAGATGGCGGGTGGCAGCACCGGATCTCCGTGCCGACCCACCGCGCCAAGGAAGCGCGCCAGCGTGTCGAGCGCTGGCTCGAGATCACGCGGCTCGACGCGGCACTGGAATAGCTCGCTGGATCTCGTGCCGAATCCTACGGCAGCCCTCCCTGCTGGACGGTGGTCAGATCGAACAGCGGCTCGAACAGCTCGCAGGCGGCGAGCGCCCGGTAGTGCACCGCGAGCTCGTCGAGCTGGCCGTCGACGCTGTCGTCGTCGTACTCGGCGCGCAGCCGGCGGATCGCGCCCGCGAAGTCCGCTCCATCGACCAGGCACTCGAACAGGATCGTGTTGAGCTCGTCGAGCTCGACGCCAACGATCGCGGTGCCCGACAGCCGGTGCGCAAACGCCAGCGCCTGGCTCCGTGGGTCGACACCGGGGTACTCGGCCGCGAGCGCCGCGTACACCGACGCCCGATCAGGCAGCACGAGCAGCACCGCGAGGAAGAACCGCAGGTCGGGCTCGCTCACGGACGCGCGCCGCGAGCTCACGATCAGCTCCCGCCGGCGCCGCGCGAACACCTGTCTGAGGGAGGCAAATTCGGCGCCGTGCCGGTCGCGCGCCAGCGCGATCAGCTCGTCGAGCACCGCCAGATCGTCGCTGCGTCGCGCCTCGAGCTCGAGGACCCGGAATGCAGCGTACGGTGACCACGCCGCCACGGCGCTGCGGATCGCCGCCCGGTGCTGCACCGGGTCGGTCTCGCGCAGCAGCTCGAGGAACTGGAGACGCCGCGCGACCTGCGGGCACTTGTCGAGCACGTCAACGGCCACCGATGGCGGGTAGTACGCGTACTGCGGCTCGTCGGTCAGCTTCGTGCCGGTGCGGACCACGATCGTGACGCTCGGGTGCTCGAGGTGGAACACGCTGTGGATCAGCGCGCCGTCGAGCTCGATCGTCTCGACGTCACCCGGGCGGAGGATCTTGACGTCGCGCAGCGACACGGTGCCGAAGCGGAGGCGACGCTCCACTTCAGCGCGCGGTTCGAAGCGGTAGCGGGTCTGGACGCTCGACCCGGCGAGCACCGAGAACGCTCCCGCAAAGGCATGCTGGTGGATCGAGGTCGTGCTCGAGAGCCAGAACAGCGCCTCGATGTAGAACCGGTCGTGGTGGAACACGGTCACCGGCGGCTGACCGAACGTGGCCTCGAGGTTCTTCTGCGCGACCAGGTCGTCGTAATCGAGCACCCAGCGAACGATGTCCTCGGAGCTGACGTGCTGGGATGGCGGCGCCGCCGCGAGCGCGGCGGTCGCGATGCCGGCAAACGCGCCAGGCTCGAAGCCGCGCTGCTGCCACTGCGCGAGTACGGCGTCGCCGAGGCGCTGGAAGTACGCGAGCGTCACGCCGCCGCTCCGAGCTCGGCGACGCCGGCGTCGAGCTGCGCGAGGAGCAACAGGTGCTCGACCTCGTCTGGATCAAGCGGCCCCTCCGCGAGCGCGTCGGCGAGGCCGGCGAGCTCGAGCGGCGTGCGAGGCGCGCACAGCACGCCATCGACCGCGGGATGCACGAGCGCAAATCGATAGTAGTCGGTGATCCGCGGGATCCAGAAGTCGTCGCCGAGGCCCAGCGCGCGGCATCGCTCCCCAGTGGTCGCGCCGGCCGTGGACTTGAATCCGTAGAGACGGACGTGCGTGTCTGGATCGATATGAGGGAACAGGTCGCGGTTCGCGCCGCTGTGGCGAGCGTTGTAGCGCACGAACGCGAGGTCGAACGACGCGTCGGCGATGCAGCGCAGCGCGGCCCCACGGTCGTGAAAGCTGGCGCCGATCGCGCGCGCGCCGGTGTGGCAATCGTCGCGAAGGGTCGCGTAGCGAGTGAACCGCGGCTCGTCGGAGCCATACGCGCCACCGGCGACCAGCACGTCGAGGCGGTCGAGGCCACGTACCGCATCGACCAGCTCCTGGAACGCGACCGAGCAGAACTCGCGCTGGACGATGTACGAGACGCCGGCGACGACGATCCGATCGCGAGCGCCGGGCCGCTCGACGAACAGCCGCTCGAGGCCGAGGCGTAGCGGCTGGTAGCGCGGCCAGTGCAGATCCGCGCTGACGAAGAAGAAGTTCACGCCGCGGTCGTACGCGGCGAGCACGGTGTCGGGATCGTCGACGGCGCCGAGGCAGATCGGGCTGACGTGCAGCGCGCCGAGCGGGAGCCGATCCGTCATCGCCGTCACGTCAGGTCTCCGGTGAAGTCGCGATCGACGTAGTGAAGGAACGCCGAGGTCGACGTCTGACCGGCGGGCAGCGCGTCGCGCCAGTGCCACAGATCGCAGCCACGATAGAACAGCCCGTCACCAGGGTCGAGCAGACCCGCAACAGGCGCGCCCTGCAAATCCTCGAGCTGGAGTGGCCACGCCGCACGGTCGTCCGGCGTGGCGTCGAGCTGCAGCGACACGCTGTACTTGCACTGCGGGCGGTCGCGGTGGCGCTTCAACACGGCGCCCGGCATGTACGACGCGAAGTACGAGTACGACGGCTTGGTCGGACAGCCGGCGATCCGCGACATCATGCGAGCCAGACCGCCGTGGATCAGGGTCACGAAGTGCTGGTTGTGGCCGACCCAGCGCAGCGGCACCTGGCCGTCGCCGCGCCGGGCATAGCCGGCCGCGACATACGCGCGGACGTAGGCCCGCATCGCCGGCAGCTGCGCGGTCGGCAGCAGGCCGCGCACGACGGCCCAGCCGCGCTCGGCATAGCTGCGTTGCGCCGCGCGGGCTGGGTCTCCCAGCACGCGGCGCGGCGCTCGACGAAGTCGGGGCGGCCGTGGATCTCCGCCTGGGCGAGATCAGCGCGCACGTGGGGGGCAAGGTCCGCCGGCGCCGGGCGGCCGGCATGCAGCCTGTCGAGCGCGGCGGCCGCTGGTCCGGCGACCACATACGGCGCAGGCACGCCGGTGATCAGATCTGTGACCCACGCGATCGGAAACTGCGCCGCGAGCGGCAGCGATGCGCCGTGCAGCAGCTGTGCGACCGCCGGAGGCAGCTCGGGCCCGCGCTGGATCGCGAGCGCCGGATGCGCGTTGTACGCCAGGTCGCGGCCCGGGACGGCGCACGGGAGCTCGCACGCAAAGGCCAGATCCGAGACGGCATGCGGCGCCGGGACCACGAGCCCGATCTCGCCGAGTCGATCCCACATGACGTCATCGAGCTCGACGTCGGACTGGTCCGGCGCCATGATCGAGATCACGGTCTCGAACAGCGAGCGATCGTCGTGGTGCGTGACCACGTAGGTCTGCAGCCCGCGCTCGGGATCCGGCGTCTGCACCCAGAGGGTCTCGCCGTCGCGCCTGATGCGCGCGCGGGGATTGAGAACGAGCTCCATGCGTCACTCCTCGAAGAGGGGCCGGCGACCCGAGCGGGCCGCCGGCGGTCGACCGAAGTTCAGGGCTAGAGGGGCTTCGTGGGCAGCAGCGGTACCCCGGGGAACGTGTTTTCCGGGATCTGCGGCAGGATCGTGCAGCAGGCCGAGTTGTCCGACTTCTGCCCGCCGACGACCTCGTGCAGGTCGTCGGTCGTCAGCTTGCGAATGGTGTCGCGATTCAGAAACAGCTTCTTCTTCATGGAGTCCTCACACTTTGATTCGATGCACGACTCGATCGCTCGCAGAACCGCGCATCGATCGCCGCGCCGCACCTCCGAGCTACATGACTCGTGCCAGCGCGCGACGCGAACTAACGCCGCGCAACATGGGCGTTCGTCCAGCGATCGCGCGCCGAGCTGAATCGGCGCGCTGGTCAAGCGCGTCGAAGCCGCGCGCGCCTCCGCGTCGCGACGATGCTCAGACGACGCCGAGCGAGCGCGCGAGCACGAACCCGCCGCCCGCGAGGACGGCCATCACCAACAGCACGAGCCACCACCGCCGCGACGAGTGGCGCTCGATCAACGCAGCACCGAATGGCATCGAGGCGATGCTCTCGCGCCGCCGCTCCAACATCGCCTCCGACAGCGCGGGCAGTGGGCCGATCACCTCGATCTGCCGGCTCTCGAGGATCTCGGAGAGCGCCGAGACCGCGCTCGCTTCCTCGAGTGGCTCGGGCTGGCGCTGCGAGAACGCCCATTCGACCCATGACACGAGCTGTTGTTGGGTCAGCCGGGTCACCGGGACCTTCGCGATCACGGCGCGGATCGCCGCCGCATTTTGAAACCGCTGCTCCGGGTTACGCTCGAGCATCTTCAGGATGATGTCGTCGACGTCCCGCGGCACATCGGGGTTGGAACGCGACGGTGGCGGAATCGGCATTGCGCGTACGCGGTCGAGCGTCATCGCGTGATCGGGCGAGTCGAACAGGCGCTGATTCGTCAGCAGCTCGTGGAGGCACACGCCGAGCGCCCACAGATCGCAACGCGCATCGAGCTTGCCGGAGAGATACTCCGGAGCGACGTAGCTGAGCTTGCCCTTGATCACACCCGCCTGACTCTGGACCGAGGACTGCTTGGTCTTGGCCAGCCCGAAATCGATCAGCTTGACCTGGCCCGTGCTCGACACGATCACGTTCGACGGCGAGACATCGCGGTGAACGATGCCAAGAGGCAGACCGAGCTCGTCGCGCAGGTTATGGGCGTGGTCGAGCGCGTCGCACAGCTGATCCGCGATCGCGAGGACCACGGGCACCGGGATCCGGCCGACGTGGGTCGCGCAGTGCCGCTGGAGCTGCTGCAACGT
>JBBJLY010000083.1:0-29117 GCA_037720695.1 Kofleriaceae bacterium
CCGTAGAACACGGCGTCCTTCTCGAGGTCGCGCGGTCCGATCTCGACGCGGATCGGCACGCCCTTCTTGACCCACTGCCACGCCTTCTCGCCGCCGCGCACGTCGCGCTCGTCGAGGATGACGCGGACCTTGGCTCCCGCGTACAGCGTGGCCTCGAGCTCGGTCTTGAGCGCCTTGCAGTACGCGATCACGCGGTCGTGATCCTCGGGCTTGGGCGTGACCGGGATGATCGTGACGTGGGCCGCGGCGAGCCGCGGCGGCATCACCATGCCGTCGTCGTCAGCGTGGGTCATGATCATGGCGCCGATCAGCCGCGTCGACACGCCCCACGACGTGGTCCACGCGAACTCCTGCGTGTTCTGGTCCGACAGGAACTTGATGTTCGACGCCTTCGCGAAGTTCTGGCCGAGGAAGTGCGAGGTGCCCGCCTGCAGCGCCTTGCAGTCCTGCATCATCGCCTCGATGCAGTAGGTCCGGACCGCGCCGGGGAACCGCTCGCCCGCCGTCTTCTCGCCCTGGATCACCGGCATCGCCATGAACGTCTCGGCAAACTCGGCGTAGACGCCGAGCATCTTCATGGTCTCCTCGACCGCCTCCTCGGACGTGGCGTGGGCGGTATGCCCCTCCTGCCACAGGAACTCCGCAGTGCGCAGGAACAGGCGCGTCCGCATCTCCCAGCGCACCACGTTGGCCCACTGGTTGATCAGCAACGGCAGGTCGCGATAGCTCTGGACCCACTTCGCGAAGCTCGCGCCGATGATCGTCTCCGACGTCGGGCGCACGACCAGCGGCTCCTCGAGCGGTCCGACCGGGACGAGCTTGCCGTCGCGCGCCTCGAGGCGATGGTGGGTGACGACCGCGCACTCCTTTGCGAAGCCCTCCACGTGCGCGGCCTCCTTCTCGAGGTACGAGAGCGGGATGAACAGCGGGAAGTAGGCGTTGACGTGGCCGGTGGCCTTGAACATGTCGTCGAGCGCGCGCTGGATGTTCTCCCACAGGGCGTAGCCCCACGGCTTGATCACCATGCAGCCGCGAACGTCGGAGTTCTCGGCGAGGTCGGCCGCCTTGATGACCTCCTGATACCACTCGGAGTAGTTGTCGCAGCGGGTGGGCGTGATCGCGGTCCTGGCTTTGTTCGACATGGGGTTCGCTCGCGGGCCCCAAGGAATACCCCAGCTCGGCGGGGCGGACCACGTCAGCGTGCGACGACGTCACCCGGGCAGGTCGGTGCCGTCGCGAGGACGTTCTGGGCATGCTCCGCGGTCAGCTCGGGGTCGCGCCGCGACGTGAACCTGCAGCTCCTACGGGCAGACGTCCTGGATGGTCGACGACGCGCCGCTGCCATCGTTCTTCAGATCGGAATCGAAGTACCAGGCTTCGTCGAACAGCCAGCTGATCTTTGCCACTTCACCGCCGAACGACATCAGCTTGGCCTGCTTCCACACGTCGGCGAGAGTGCAGCGCGGCGCGCGCACGAGATTGTCGTCACAGTCATCGGTCGTGACCACGACGGCCTGGACCTTGGTGCGGCCGACCTCGACCCGCACCATGCACGGCCGCTCGAGCGGCAGGTTCTTCGGATGGTTCGGCGGTAGCTTGGAGCGCAGCGGCGAGCGGAAGCTGTACTCGACCTCGGACCCGGGTAGCGCGAGATCGACGCGCCCGTCGGGCCGGGCCCACTCGGCCTCGAACGTGGTCAGCCTCACGTCCGCGACCAGCTGCTTCGCGATCGCCGTCGCCTTTGGCAGGTACGCCATGACGTCGAACGCGCGCGCGTTGTAGTCCGCGGGTTGCGTGAGCTTGGTGCCGCCGGTCTCGACGAACGTGACGTCGCCCTCGACCTTGACGCCCGGCGGTGGCTTCACCTGGCGCGGTGGCTCGTGGATGATCACGCCGGAACCGGCCCGCTTGGTCGGCGGGGGCGGCGCGGATCCGGTGCGAGGGGCGGCGGATCCCGGCGGCGCGCTAGCCGATCCGGCCGGGGCGACGGGATCCGGATCGGGTGCCGGCACATCGGCGACGTCCTCGACCGGGGCTGCGACCACGACGCGATCCGCGCGCGACGGCTGTTGTGAGATCACGATGCCGACGATCGCGCCGGTGACCAGCAGGGTCGCGCCCGCGAGCACGAGCGTGCGCCGCGATCGGGTGGACGTCGCCGCCGGCGCACGCTCCGTGACCGCAGCCGGCGGCGCGCTGCGCGAGCCCGCGCCCGGTCGCGTGATCGAGGGCCGACTCGCGATCGTCCCGGCGCGACCCGACAGCGCGCGCCACTGCTCGGGGGGAAGCTCGGTCCCGGCGTGATGGAGCGCCTGAGCCATCGCGGTCGCGGACTGGAACCGGTGCGCGGGATCCTTTGCGAGCGCGGTCAGGATCACCTGCTCGTACGCCAGTGGCAGGTCACCGCGCTGCAGCCGTGGCGACGGCGGAGGTTCCTCGAGGTGCGCGCGCATGAGGTCGTACAGCGCCTCGCCACGAAACGGTGCCCGCCCGGTGACCGCCTCGAACAGCACGACGCCGGCAGCGTAGACGTCGGTCCGGAGATCGACGCTGCCCGCACCGGTGATCTGCTCGGGCGACATGTACGCCGGCGTCCCGAGCAAGGCGCCGGTCGCGGTGCGCGGTGACAACGCGTTGGCGAGCCCGGGCCCGAGCTTCGCGATCCCGAAGTCGAGTACTTTGGCGTGGCCCTCCTCCGTGATCAGGATGTTGTCGGGCTTGAGATCGCGATGGACGATCCCGATCGCGTGCGCGGCGGCGAGCGCCGACAGCACCTCGTTCATCACCTGGACCAGCCCGCCGAGTGGCGCCGGGCCGCTGCCTCGCACGAGCTGACCCAGGGTCTGTCCGTCGATGAACTCCATCACGATGTAGGGCCGGCCATCGTCGAGCTTCGCCATGTCGAGCACGCTGACGATGCACTCGTGGCGGATCAAGTTGACCGCGCGTGCCTCGGCGAAGAACCGCTCGAGCAGGTCGGGATTACGCGCGCACTGATCCGACAGGATCTTGATCGCGACGCGGCTGCCGATGATCGGCTGGACCGCGCGATAGACGCGGCCCATGCCGCCCTCGCCGATCAGTGACGCGAGGCGGTAGCGACCGATCTCGGTGCCGAGCAGCGGGTCATCGCTCTCGACGAGCGGCCGCCCATCGGCGGCACAGTAGCCGACGCGGTCGTAGCTCTTGCCGCAGTGGTCGCAGACGAAGCCCATCAGCGACCAGGATACAAGAGCGCTAGCGGTTCAGGCCAGGCCTGCCTGCGCGGCGACCTCGGCAGCGAAGTCACCCTTCTTCTTCTCGAGGCCTTCGCCGAGCTCGAACCGGACGAAGCGGCGGATCCGGATGTTCTCGCCGATCTTCGCGATCAGCTCCTGCTGGACCTGATCGATGGTCTTGTCCGGGTCCTTCACATACGACTGGTCGAGCAGGCAGATCTCCTTCATCCACTTCGAGATCTGGCCCTCGACCATCTTCTGGATCACGGGCTCGGGCTTGCCGGTCTCCTTGGCCTTGGCCATGAGGACCTCCTTCTCGCGCGCGACGACGTCCTCCGAGACCTCATCCTTGCGGACGAACTGCGGATTCATCGCGGCGATCTGCATCGCGACGGCGCGGGTGAACGCCTGGAAGTCGTCGTTGCGCGCGACGAAGTCGGTCTCGCAGTTGATCTCGACCAGCACGCCGATGCGGCCGCCGGCGTGGATGTACGAGATCACGGCGCCCTCGGTCGCCTCGCGACCGGCCTTCTTCGCGGCCTTCGCCAGGCCCTTTGCGCGCAGATAGTCGATGGCCTTCTCCATGTCGCCACTGACCTCGACGAGCGCCTTCTTGCAATCCGCCATGCCGGCGCCGGTGCGCTCGCGCAGGTCCTTGATGAGGGTAGCGGTCACCTCCATGTCACGGCTCCTGATCTGGCGAGGCCGACGCCTCGGGGTTGAACATGCTGCCACCGGTCGACATCTCGACGCGCGGACCGTCCCCGCCCGACGACACGTGGATGATGCGCTCGCCCGGATCTTCCGCTTCCTTCGCACCGCGGGTCCGGGCGTTCTCCTTGTAAACCTTGTTGCCGAGGATGGCGGCGTCGGCGATCCGAGCGGCGAACAGCTTGATCGCGCGGATCGCGTCGTCGTTACCCGGGATCACGTAGTCGATCCGATCCGGGTCGCAGTTGGTGTCCGTGATCGCGACCACCGGGATCTCGAGCTTGCGTGCCTCGTCGACCGCGATGTGCTCCTTGTGAGGATCGATCACGAACAGCATGCCGGGAAGCTTGGCCATGCCCTTGATGCCGCCGAGCGACTTGAGGAGCTTGTCGCGGTCGCGACGGATCATCACCTGCTCGCGCTTGGTCAGCGCGAACAGCGTGCCGTCCTCTTCCATCTTCTCGAGGCTGCGGAGGCGCTCGAGCGAGCCCTTCACGGTCTTGAAGTTGGTGAGCGTGCCGCCGAGCCAGCGCTGGGTCACGTAGTGCTGGTTGGACCGGCTCGCCTCGTCGACGATCACGTCCTGCGCCTGCTTCTTGGTGCCGACAAACATGATGGTGTCGCCGCGCGAGGTGGTGTCCACCACGGCCTGGAAGGCCTGGCGGAACAGCTTCACCGTGTGCTGCAGGTCGATGATGTGGATGCCGTTGCGGGCACCGAAGATGTACTGCTTCATCTTCGGGTTCCACCGGCCGGTGTTGTGCCCGAAGTGCACGCCTGCTTCGAGCAATGCGCGCATGCTGATGGGGTTGGTTCCCACCGCGTCTGCCATCGTTTCCATTGTCAGGATCCTTGTCGTTTGGTCGCCACCGACACCGTCAGCAGATCCCGGAAACTCTGACGAGCCACGGCCGGAATCCTCGGATGTCGTGAGTATTTGCCCCAAGATCGAGGCGCCGCGGATCTAGCACGCGACCGCCCCTGGCAGCAAGGGGGCGCGCGGGGGGCGTCTCCAGGGGCGTGGAGACGCAACCTCGCGTATCGTCCGCGCAAGATGCGAAGTGCCGCACTGCTTGTGCTCGTCGCCTGTGGTCCCACCACGATCATCGGGCAGGTTCCGCCCGCCCGGTCGATCCGGTGGTCGTCCCGCCCGTGGTGGATGCCCGCCCTCCCGACGTCCGGCTCCCCGGCGATGTTCGCCCGACCCGGTACGCGCTCGACCTCACGATCGTCCCGGCCAAGCCGCGCGCGACCGGCATCGTCAAGATCGCGTCCGAGGTCGTCAAGCCGACCCGGATCGTGTGGCTGAACGCGACCGACCTCGAGATCTCGCGCGCCACCCTGGCTGGCGCGCCGGCCCGCGTGATCAAAGGAGGCGAGGACTTCGTCGGCCTCGCCGCGGACCGCGAGCTGCCGGTTGGACCGCTCGCGATCGAGGTCGCGTTCTCGGCTGGCATCGATCGCCAGAAGAGCCGCGGGCTGTACGCCGAGACCGAGAACGGCGAGGCCTACGCCTACACGTTCTTCGAGCCGGTCGACGCCCGTCGCGCGTTCCCGTGCTTCGACGAGCCCGCCTACAAGGTGCCTTGGCAGCTGACGTTCCACGTCGACAAGGCTCACGTCGCGCTGGGCAACACGCCGGTGGTCTCGGAGACGCCCGAGCAGAACGGCATGAAGCGCGTCGAGCTCGCGGAGAGCAAGCCGCTGCCGAGCTACCTGGTCGCGTTCGTCGTCGGTCCGTTCGAGGTCGTCGACGGCGGCACCGGTGGTCGGGTGAAGACGCCGATCCGCTTCATCATCCCGAAGGGCCGCGCCGCCGAGCTGCGCTACGCGAAGGAGGTCACGCCGCGCGCGGTCGCCGCGCTCGAGACCTACTTCGACATGGACTACCCGTTCGGCAAGCTCGACGTCGCGGTGGTCCCCCGGTACTGGGGCACGATGGAGCATCCCGGCATCGTCGCGATGGGCCAGCCGCTGACGCTGATCCGTCCCACCGAGGAGACGCGCTCGCGCAAGCAGTTCTACACCAACATCCTCGTCCACGAGCTCGCCCACTACTGGTTCGGCGATCTGGTGACGATGCGCTGGTGGGATGACACGTGGCTGAACGAGGCGCTCGCGCAGTGGAACGACGCGATCGTCACCAACGCGGTCGAGCCAGCGTGGCGGCTGCAGGACACCCGGATCGGTCAGGCGACCGGTGCGATGGAGAGCGACGAAACCCTGGCGGTCCACCCGATCCGCCAACCCGTGCTGACGCGCGAGGCGATCGAAGCATCGTTCGACAACGACATCACGTATGCGAAGGGCGCCGCCGTGCTGCGCATGTTCGAGGCCCAGGACGCCACGAAGTTTCGCGCGTTCATCCGCGCGTACCTGGCGAAGCATGCGTGGGGCACCGCGTCCGCCGACGACATGTTCGCGGTCATGCGCGACCAGCTCGGCGCGCCGGTCGAGGAGGCGATGCGGACGTTCATCGAGCAGCCCGGTGTGCCGCGGATCGGCAGCAAGCTGACTTGCGAGCCTGGCAAGCCGGCGAGCCTCGCGCTCGATCAGCGGCGCGCGCTGCCAAAGGGCACCGTCGATCCGACGCCACGGCTGTGGAAGCTGCCGGTCTGCGTTCGCTACGGCAACGCGACCGAGTCGCATGCCGCCTGCAAGCAGCTCGACACTGCGAGCGCGACGCTCGAGCTGCCGATGACGGGCTGCCCGACGTGGGTCCTCCCCAACGCCGGCGGCAACGGCTACTACCGCTCGACGCTCGATCCCGAGGTCGCGAAGCAGCTGCTCGGCAGGACCCGGCTCGCCGCGATCGCGAAGCCGACCGCCGCCGAGAAGATGATGATGGTCGCCGACCTGCGCGCCGCGGTGGAGCGCGACGAGCTTGCATTCGACAAGCTGCTCGCGCTGGTCCCGCTGATCGCCGCCGATCCGGACGAGAAGTTCGCCGTCTGGGCGTTCGCGGCGTCGAGCTTCAACGTCAGCGCGCTGGACGATGCGATGTATGCCAAGGCCGTGAAGTACTACCTCGCGACGTTCGGTCCGCCAGCCCGCAAGCTCGGGTGGACGCGCGCGAAGACCGACAGCGACGAGCGGCACGATCTACGTCGCGCGTTCGTGCCCGCCGTCGGCAGCGACGATCCGACGCTGCGGAAGCAGGCGACCCCGCTCGTGATCCGCTGGCTCACCGATCGCTCGGGTCTCGAAGACGACATGGTCGGCGGGGCGATGCGCGCAGCGACCGAGCGCGGCGATGCGGCGCTGTTCGATCGCGTGCTTGCCGCTGCTGGTAAGGCCCGCGATCGCCGCGATCAGGCGCGCATCCTCGGCGCGCTGTCCGGCTTCCACGATCCGGCGCTCGCGAAGCGCGCACTCGACCTCGTGCTGACGAAGGAGCGCGACCTGCGCGAGACGATCGTGATCGTGTATGGCCTGATGTTCCAGCGCGAGACCCGCGCGATCGCGGATGCGTTCGTCGAGGCGAACCTCGACACCATGCTGTCGCGCATGCGCGACGACACCGCCGCCGGATTCCTCGCCGCGCTCGCCGGCTCGAGCTGCACCGCCGAACGTGCGAATCGGATGCGCGCCCTGGTCGAGCCGCGGGCGAAGAAGATCGGTGGCGCCGAGGTCGCGGTGACGCGCGGGCTCGAGCAGACCCAGCAGTGCATCACCAGCTTCCAGCGCCAGCTGCCGGCACTGCAGCGACTGCTCGCGAAGTTCGCCAGCGAGCCGTAGGGAGCGAGCGGCCCTGGGGTGTAGCTGCGACGCCCGCGACGCCTGCGACAAGCGATCCTCGACGGGCAGCGGCATGGTACGGGAGGACGATGCGCCTGCTTCAGCTCGTCGTGCTCGCCGCCTGGCTCGCCGCCTGTGGCTCCGGAACCCCGCCGCCTGCGCCACCTGGTGGCGGATCCGGGGGACCTGTCGACCGTGGAACGCCCCACAAGCCAGTGACCACCAGGTCGCTCGCGTCGACCGGGCTCGATCCGGCCGCGCTCGATCGCAAGGCCGATCCGTGTGACGACTTCTACCAGTTCTCGTGCGGCGGCTGGATCGCGAGCACCGAGATCGCCGCCGACAAGCCACTCGCGATGCGGAGCTTCGTCGACATCGAGGACCGCAATCAGGTGTACCTGAAGGGCGTGCTCGAGGAGGCTCGCACGAAGCCGACCGACGAGCTGACCCGGCAACTCGGTGCGTTCTACGGCAGCTGCGTCGACGAGGCCGCGATCGAGAAGGCCGGCATGAAGCCGATCGGCCCGCTCCGCGCGATCGTCAACAAGGTGCGCGACGTCAAGACGCTGTCGGCCGCGGTCGGTCAGCTTCACGCCGCCGGTTTCGGCGTGCTGTTCGGGATGGGCCCGACCCAGGACTCGGCGGATGCGCGCAGCGTGATCGCGTCGCTCGATCAGGGCGGCCTCGGGCTCCCGGATCGCGACTACTACCTGCAGGACTCCGACGCGACCAAGGGCCTCAAGGCCGCCTACGAGGCATACGTCGCCACGCTGCTCGGCGCGCTCGGTCGCACGCCGGCGGCGGCAAAGGCAGATGCCAGCGCGATCATCGCGCTCGAGACCGCGATCGCGAAGGTCCACAAGGACAAGGTCGCGATGCGCGACCCGAAGGGAACCTACAACAAGATCGACAAGGCCGGCGTCGCAAAGGCGATGCCGAGCTTCGACTGGAAGACCTACTGGGCCGCGGTCGGGCTCGCGGGTACCGACGGCGTGACTGTGTCGGCGCCCGAGTTCCTCGCCGGGCTCGACCCGATCCTGCGCTCGACAAAGCCGGCACTGTGGCGCGCGTACCTCGAGTTCCATGTCGCCAACAGGGCGTCGGCGTACCTGCCGAAGAACATCGAGGATACCCAGTTCAAGTTCTTCTCGGTGCTGAGCGGCCAGCCTGAACAGGAGGCGCGCTGGAAGCGCTGCGTCGCCCAGACCGATACCGCACTCGGTGATCTGCTCGGCCAGCTGTTCGTCCGCGACCGGTTTGCGGGCGCGAGCAAGACCGCGGCGGAGGAGCAGGTCGGCGCGATCGTCACCGCGATGTCGGCGAACCTCACGGCCCTGCCGTGGATGGACGCGCAGACCAAGGCCAAGGCGTTCGAGAAGCTGAAGGCGATGAGCTACCAGATCGGCTTTCCGCGGAAGTGGCGGACGTACTCGTTCCCGCTCGATGCCAAGGCGTGGGGCGCGAACGGGCTCGCCGGTCGCAAGGCCGAGCGCCAGCGCGTGCTCTCGAAGATCGGCAAGCCGGTCGACAAGGACGACTGGGAGATGACGGCGCCCGCCGTCAACGCGTACTACCAGCCGCAGCTGAACGGCATGGTGTTCCCCGCCGGCATCCTGCAGCCACCGTTCTACAGCGTCGACTTCGCGACCCCGGTCAACCTCGGCGGCATGGGCGTCGTGGTCGGACACGAGCTGACGCACGGGTTCGACGACCAGGGCTCGCAGTTCGACGCGGTCGGCAATCTCGTCAACTGGTGGCAGCCCGACACCGAGAAGCAGTTCAAGGCGCGCACCCAGTGCGTCAAGGACCAGTACTCGGCCTACACCGTCGCCGGCGGGACCAAGCTGAACGGCGGCCTCACCGCGGGCGAGAACATCGCCGACATCGGCGGCGTCAAGCTCGCGCTCGCCGGCTACCGGGCGCTGCGAGCGAGCGCACCCGACACCGTGGTCGCCGACGGGTTCACCGAGGACCAGCAGTTCTTCCTCGGGTTCGGCCAGGCGTGGTGCGCGAAGCTGCGCCCCGAGCTCGAGAAGTACCTGGCGACGGTCGACCCGCACTCGCCCGCGAAGTGGCGCGTCAACGGTGCGCTGTCCGCGACGTCGGAGTTCGCAAAGGCGTTCCGCTGCACGGCCGGCAAGAAGATGGTGCCGGCCAAGCAGTGCATCGTCTGGTGAGCTACAGCGGATCGGTCTGGCACCACGGCTGCGCGCCGGTGCCATTGGTCAGCGTCGACATGTTGGCGAACGAGTTGCCGAGGAAGCCGACGTTCGCGCGGACCGTGCACGACGCGTCGGTGCCGGCGATCGTGATGATGCCGTTGCGGCTGGCCGCGCTGCCGAGCAGCTGGCCCTGCGCGTTCCACCGCCGGTAGTACGCGCAGTCCGCGGTGACGTACGCCTCGGGTCCTGCGTTGGCCGGGCAGTCGGTGCGCATGTCGTAGCTGCCGGTCGGGCACGCGACGTTTGGAATCGCGGCCGTGATGTTCAGGATCATCGAGTGCGCGGCCGCGCCGTAGCCGTTGGCCTGGTCCTGCGCCAGCGCGCAGGCCGGGGCACCGATGCCGTCGGTGACCGACAGCTGGTAGCGGCCGTCGACGACGGCGAGGCTCCAGGTCGTTGCCTCGAACGTCTCGTACATGACCACGGGCGCAGCGTCGGGGGTGGGCTCGTCATCACCACCGCTGTTGGGAGGGCATCCGGTCAACATCACGAGCAACCCGAGAGTCCGCGCTGAGCTCATCCCGTCGAGTGAATCACGTTGTAAGCTCGGCCGCGATGGCAATCGCGCGCTACGAGTACACGGACGGGTCGTCGAGCAAGTTCTGGCAGATCGAGCTGTCTGGTGCGTCGTTCACCACGACCCACGGCAAGATCGGGTCGTCCGGGCAGACGCTGCTGAAGCAGTGGCCCGATGCAGCGACCGCGAAGCGCGAGCACGACAAGCTGATCGCCCAGAAGACCAAGAAGGGCTACGCGCCGGTCTCGACGGGCAAGCCGGCGGCCAGGCCGAAGGCCGACAAGCCGGCCGCGAAGGCAGCGCCGAAGGCGAAGGCCGCAGCCCCGGTCACCGCCGGTGCATACAACGCGGCGCTCGCAAAGGTGATCGACGCCGACCCGACCGACGACGGCGCGTGGTCGGTGTACGCCGACTGGCTGCAGTCGCAAGGTGATCCACGGGGCGAGCTCGCCGCGGTCCAGGAGCGCCTGCGCGCGCAGCCCAAGGACAAGGCGCTGCTCGCTGCCGAGAAGAAGCTGCTGAAGGACCACGCCGCGCAGCTGGTCGGCGAGATCGCGGTGTTCATGACCCGCGCCGGCAAGCCCGACATCCCGGGCGTCACGATCAAGCCCAAGCACTTCGAGGAGGGCCCGCCGCCGCTCCGCGTGCAGTGGAAGAGTGGCTTCTTCTCGCGGGTAACGGTGGGTCACCCCGGCTACGACTGGTCGCCGTTCAAGAACAAGGTACGTGGTGCCTCCGCGGACGACAGCGACAACGACGACGACGGCGGCGGCATCGACCTCAACATCGACGTGACGAAGCTCCTGAAGGACGTGCTCGCCAGCCCTGCCGCGCGGTTCGTGACGTCGCTCCGGCTGGCGACACCGAACGATCCGGACGATGGTGAGTGCGATTACGCGCCGCTACTCAAGAAGATCGGCGACCACGAGGCGCTCCGCCGGCTGCGCTCGCTGTACATCGGCGACATCTCGCAGGAGGAATCGGAGCTCTCGTGGATCGAGATCGGTGACATCTCGAAGCTGTATCCGCAGCTCAAGAACCTCCGCAAGCTGACGCTGCGCGGCAACAGCCGGCTGAAGCTCGGCACGATCGCGCTGCCCGCGCTGCGCGAGCTCACGATCATCACCGGCGGGCTCGACAAGAAGAACCTCGCGGCGATCCTAGCGGCCAGGTGGCCCAAGCTCGAGAAGCTCGAGCTGTCGTTTGGCCAGAGCAACTACGGCAGCAACTGCAAGCTCAAGGACCTCGCGCCGCTGCTCGACGGCAAGGCGTTCCCCAAGCTCGAGCACCTGGGCCTCACCAGCTGCGAGTTCGCCGACGAGCTGGCCGCCGTGCTCCCGACCGCGAAGATCGTGAAGCAGCTGCAGACGCTGGATCTCTCGGGCGGCACGCTGACCGACACCGGCGTCCAGGCCCTCGCACCGCACAAGGATGCGTTCACGCACCTGAAGCGGATCGACCTGTCCGAGAACTTCATCACCAAGAAGGCGTCCAACGTGGCCGCGTCACTCGCGCCCGCGGTCCGCACCAAGCCTCAGCGGGAGGCCGACGAGTACGACGGCGAGGTCCATCGCTACGCCGTGCTCGGCGAGTAAGCGCGACAACTCCGCGCGCCGCGCTGATCTGCCGCGCGCGCGCGCCGCGAAATCAAGGATTTATCAAGAAGGCTCGGTCACGGGAGCGAGCTGTCCGCAGGCGTGCTCGACGCAACCACGACCACCATCTGGTCGGCGATCGCATGCTTGGCCTTCAGTACGGGACCCGCCAGGTACACCGAGTACGGCTCGCCGAGCGCTTGCTGCGCCTCGGGAAACAGCTGGGCTTCCTCCTCGGCCGCGTGCGCGATGACCGTGTTCGCGAGCTCGCGGAACACCTCGAGCCAGCGCGCGGATGCGACCGGCAGGGTGTTCAGCAAGCTGATCACTGCGTCGAGCTGGCGGGCTTCGTCGTCGTGGTGATCGGCCAGCGCGCGGGTCGCCGGGTTCGCGCGCAGGACGGGGTAGAGCTCGCGAACCTCGCTGCGCTCGTGTGACACCAGCTGACGACGACATTCGGGCCACAGCAGGGCGCGCTCCCCATCGGCCGCCAGCACCTGCTCGAGCAGCGCCTGCATCTCGCGATGTTGCGCGGCCAGGAGCTCGAAGACCCCGACCAATTTTGTCGCGCGCTCGGATTTCTGATGACGGTCACTCGCGTTTGCCATGCAGCCGATTGCTGCATCGTTCGCGCCGATCAAGCATCGCGCCCGCGAGGTCCAGTTCGTGCACTCCGCAGCGCGATGCCAAAGCTGTCAGATGAACAACCCGGCCCGCTAGATGTCGCTCCTTCGGCCATCGAACAGCCGCCGGCGACTCGCCCCCACTCGCAACAACCATTCGATCCGATGCCGGCGCAGGGCCCCTCTGCGCCGCCCGCCAGCACCGCAAAGGTCGCCGCGCTCGATGGCTTCCGTGACCGGCCTCGCGGTGCGGTGCTGACCACCGACCAGGGTCTGCCGATCTCGCACACCGACGACAGCCTCAAGGCTGGCGTGCGTGGCCCGACGCTGCTCGAGGATCACCACTTCCGCGAGAAGATGACCCGGTTCGATCACGAGCGGATCCCGGAGCGCGTGGTGCACGCGCGAGGGTCCGGCGCCCACGGCTACTTCGAGCTCTATCAGCCGTTGCCCGAGCTCAGCCGTGCCGCGTTCCTCAACGACACCTCGGTCCGGACGCCGGTGTTTGTCCGGTTCTCGACAGTCCAGGGCTCTCGCGGCTCGGCCGACACCGTGCGCGACGTTCGCGGCTTCGCCACGAAGTTCTATACGACCGAGGGCAACTTCGATCTCGTCGGCAACAATATGCCGGTGTTCTTCATCCAGGACGGCATCAAGTTCCCCGACATCGTGCACGCGGTGAAGCCGGAGCCTGGCAACGAGATCCCGACAGGCGCGTCGGCGCACGACTCGTTCTGGGACTTCGTCTCGCTCGTCCCGGAGTCGGCGCACATGGTGATGTGGCTGATGAGCGACCGCGCGATCCCTCGCAGCTACCGGATGATGGAGGGCTTCGGCGTGCACACGTTCCGCATGATCGCGGCGAATGGCGCCTCGGTGCTGGTCAAGTTTCACTGGCGGCCACTGCTCGGTGCGCACTCGCTGGTGTGGGACGAGGCGCAGAAGATCTCGGGCAAGGACCCGGACTTTCATCGTCGCGACCTGTGGAACGCGATCGAGACCGGTGCGTTCCCCGAGTTCGAGCTCGGGATCCAGGTGATGAGCGAAGGCGACGAGGTCAAGTACGGCTTCGACCTGCTCGACCCCACCAAGCTCGTGCCCGAGGAGCTCGTGCCGGTCCAGCGGATCGGCAAGATGGTCCTCAATCGCAACCCCAGTAACTTCTTCGCCGAGACCGAGCAGATCGCGTTTGACCTCGGCAACCTGGTGCCGGGCATCGAGGTCACGAACGATCCACTGCTCCAGGCGCGGCTGTTCTCGTACGTCGACACCCAGCTCAGCCGGCTCGGCGGCCCGAACTTCGCCGAGATCCCGATCAACCGTCCTCTCGCGCCGGTCGCGAATCACCAGCAGGATGGCTTTCACCGCGACACGATCAACACCAACACCGCCAACTACCACCCGAACTCGATCGGCAGTGGCTGCCCGTTTCTCGCGGGCAACACCGGCTTCGTGCACCGTCAGGAGACCGTTCGCGGCGAGCTCAACCGGATCCGCAGCGAGAGCTTCCGCGATCACTTCAGTCAGGCGACGATGTTCGTGGCCAGCCAGTCGGCGCCCGAACGCCAGCACCTGACCGAGGCGCTGCAGTTCGAGCTCGGCAAGGTGACGCGCAAGGCGATCCGGTCGCGCATGCTCGGGGTCCTGCGCGAGATCGACCCGCAGCTCGCCGAGGATGTCTCTGCCGCGATCGGAGTCACGGTCCCGACCGGACCGATCGAGGTTCCACCGGGGACCTCGGCGCCCGGCCCCCGTGGCGACAACGGCGGGGTCGCCAGCTCGCAGGCGCTCAGCCTCGAGGCGCAGCCCAAGGACTCGATCGCGACCCGGAAGATCGCGATGCTGGTCGCGGATGGCTTCGATGGCGCCGGTGCGATGGCCGTGCGCGATGCGCTGGTCGCGGGTGGCGCGATCGTCGAGGTGATCGCGCCGGTGCTCGGGATGGTGACGCCCGATGCAGGGCTCGCGCTCGACGTCGACAAGACGTTCCGCACCGGCTCGTCGGTGTTCTACGACGCGCTGTTCGTCCCGGGTGGCGACGCCAGCGCGAAGGTCCTGCGCGCGAATGGCGATGCCGTCCACTGGCTGCGCGAGGCGTTCAAGCACTGCAAGGCGATCGCGCTGGCAGGCGCTGCGGGAGATCTACTGGGTCAAGATCCGGCGCCTGGTGTCGTGATCGCACAAAATGGCTCGACCGATGTCGCGGCTGCGTTCGTGACCGCGATCGGCGCGCATCGCCACTGGGACCGCGCCACCGACGCCGTTCCCGCGTAGCCGCTAAGCGGCGGGACGCAAGCTGTCGCGGAGCTCGCCCGCGGGCCCGAACAGGCGCGCGCGCCAGGCGTCGAGCAGCACCGACGTGTCGCGATCGTTCGGGTGAAAGCCCGGCCTGTAGTACGCGAGGTACGCCGGGACGAGCCGCGTGAAGTGCGCCGGCCAGATCCACATCCGGGTCAGGCCACGCGCCCACCGCCAGGGCCGCCACACGATGCCGCGCGTCGCCATCAGGCGCGCGTGGACGACCGAGACGTACCCGAAGAACACCGCGGTGGTCAGCAGCATGATCCCGATGCGGCGGGCATAGCCACCGTGGGCCGCGCAATAGACGTCGAACGCGACGGCCTTGTGCTCGCTCTCCTCGAGGGCGTGCCACAGCCACAGCCCGCGCACGGCCGCGTGCATGTCGTCGCGCATGCGGGCGTCGCCGAGCAGGCCCTCGGCGAGGATCGCGGTGAAGTGCTCGAGCGCGCAGGTCACTGCGAGCTGCGAACGTGGCGCCAGGGTGTGGCGGACGCGCTTCAAGAACCGGCGCAGCCCCCGATCGACCTCGGGCGCCTGCGCGTAGCCGTGACCGACGAGCATGTCGTTGAACGCGCGATGCTCCCTGCCGTGCATCGCCTCCTGACCGATGAAGCCGGTGACCGCAGCCGCGAGTGCGCCGGTCGCGAGCTCGCGGTGCTGCTTGACCGACTCGACGAAGAACTTCTCGCCCTCGGGGAACAGCAGCGACAGCGCGTCCATGAACGTCGACGTGAACGCATCCCCGGCGAACCAGTCGCGCGGTACGGCCTCGGGATCGAACGCGAGCTCGAGCTGGCGGAGCGGGATCACCTGCATGGTCCAAGGGTGGTCGCTGGCGCGTGAACGCCGTAGGTCTGGCCGTGCCGACGGCTTATCATTCGGGGCCACATGGACCTGCCTGCCGCCTACATCCGGGATGTCGTCGATCTCGTGGCGCGCTGGAATGTCACCCCCGAGGCGCTGCTCGCCGGGCTGCCGATCACGCGCGAGGATCTGGCGAGCCCCGCGACCCGCGTCCCGCTCCAGGTCTGCGGCGAGCTGATCGCGCGGGCGCACCGGCTGACCAGCGAGCCCGCGCTCGCGGTGTACCTCGGGATGCAGATGCGGCTGTCGTCGCATGGCTTCCTCGGGTTCGCGGCGATGACGGCCGGGACGGTGCGAGAGGCGATCGAGCTCGCGGTGCGCTTCGCCTCGACCCGCACGACGCTGCTCGGGCTGTCGTTTCACGTCGAGGATCGCGTCGCGTCGATCGTGATCGATGCCCCCGCGACGCTCGGGCCGTTTCGCGAGTTCGCGGTGGTCGGGCTCGCGGTCGGCCTGTGGCAGCTCGGCGAGGGGCTGACCGGCCGCAAGCTCGACGGCGTCGTCGAGGTGTCGTTCCCCGCGCCTGACTATCTCGTGCAGCTGCCGCTCGCCGGCCGGATCCGGTTCTCGTGCCCCGTCGATCGCCTGGTGTTTCCTGCCGAGTTGCTCGCGCTGTCGCTCGTCACCGCCGATCCGCTCGCGACCCAGCTGGCACGGGTCGAGTGCGAACGCGAGCTCGCGGCGCTCGTGCATGCGGGACTCCCCGGCCGCGTGCGCGCCGCGCTCGCCGAAGATCCCAACGCGTCGCTGCTCGCGATCGCGAAGCGCCTGCACGTCTCGACGCGCACCCTCAAGCGCCACCTCGCCGAGCACGCGACCAGCTTCTCGACGATCGCGGGCGATGTCCGCCGGCAGCGCGCGTTCCTGCTGCTCGACAACCGCACGCTCTCGATCGGCGAGGTCGCGACCCGCCTCGGCTACACCGAGCTGCCAAACTTCACGCGCGCGTTCCGCAAGTGGACCGGCATGACTCCCGCGACGTATCGCGCGCGGCGCTGACCTCGAACGACGAGATCCGCAAGGTTAAGTCTCACACCAGGAGCAAGCTACCGGTGGTCACGAGCCCGGTCGCGGCGGCGATCGCGGTCGCGTAGAGCCGGACCTGAGACTCGTAGGCCGCGCGAAATTCGCCCAGCTCGGGGTCGGTCTTGAAGTCGATCACGTGCCAAAGTCGGCCCCGAAGTCCGGCCTCGCCAAACGCGAGATCGACGATGCCCTCGACCAGCCCGTCTCCGGCGCGCAGCGTGATCGGAACCTCACGGCGGAGCAGCCCGTGCGCCTCGGCGGCGGCCGCCCGGACCAGAAGCGGATGGCGCAGCGCCGACCGCACGGCGACGATCGCCGCATCGATCTCCTCGACCGACGCCGCCACCAGCCGGCCCTGGTTGACCGCGACCAGCCGGATCGCCGCCTCGTCGTCGCGCAGCGGGATCGCCGCGAGCACCGCGTGGACCAGGGTACCGAACCGCCTGCCGTTGGGACGCGCGAACCGCTCGACGTCGGTGCGCTCGATCGCGACCTCGCTCCACGGCGGGGTGATCGTCGCGTCACGCGAGGCCGTCGTCACGCTCTGCACGATCAGCGTCGGCGTGGTGCCGCGGACGATCGCGGTCGCGCGGCGCTCGCGCCACTCGGCGTGGGCGCGGATCGACTCCGCGGCATTCTCCCCGGTCTCGTCCGCCTGCAGGATCTGACGCTGGCGCATGCCTCCCACCTGCTCGACCTCGAGGGCGAGCGTGCTCGGATCCCACCACGTCACGCGATGCGACCCGACGCGCGGCGCGTGCAGGCCCGGTGCGACGGCACCGGCGGTGTCGCGGTCGGCCTCCATCGGGCGCGCCCGCACGCTGTCGTCGCCGAACGGTGGGCAGGCGGGAGCCACGCCCGGTTTGCGACGGGTGGCTGGGTCCGGATAGACGACCGGATAGAGGACATCGACCCACGACTCGCGCTCCTCGTCACCGATCACCGGGACCACCAGCAGGTCGCGCGCGCGTGTCGCGGCGACATAGGTCAGCCGCACACCCTCTTCGCGATCGCGGCGCAGGATCTCCTCGGTGTGCTCGCGGAGCTCGACCGGCACGCAGCCCGCCAGCGGGGCGAGCCAGACCCGGCGTGCGGCATCGACGTGGCGCGACGGTCGGTCCTGCGCGACCGGCGCCGTCGGATCGCACAGGATGACGACCGGAAACTCGAGGCCCTTCGCCCCGTGTGCGGTCATGATCCGCACGCCCTCGGTGCCCTCCTCGACCACCGGCGCGTCAGCCTGGCGACCGCGATCGGTATCGCCGGCGAGCTTCTCGACGAACGCGCGAAACGACGTCGCGACACGCGCCTCGAACCGGCGAGCGAGATCGAGCACACGCAGCACGTTGGCCAGCGCCTGCTCGCCGGCCGGCCACACCGCGAGCCCGGCGTGCCCGCGCGTGATCGCGAGGAACTGCGCGAGCGTGTCCGCGATCGGCTTGCGGTTCCGGGTGCGATGCAGCTCGCCGAGGATCGCGAGCGCGCCGCCGATCTCGGGGAGCACGGCGAACGCCTCGAGTCGGGAGGGATCGAGCCAGGCGATCGGATACAGCCGGCCGTGTGCGTGCTTGAACGCGATCAGGTCCTCGTCGTGAAACGCGAAGAACGGCCCGCGCAAGGTGGCGTAGACCGACAGCTCGTCGTCGGGCCATTCGATCGCGTGCAGCACGTTGCGGATCGCATCGGTCTCCTCGCGCTCGTAGAACGAACGACCGCCGACGAGCACGTGCGCCAGGCCGCGGGCCTCGAGCGCGCGCACGTAGGGTCGGGTGACGTCCTCGCCATAGGACTGGAACCGGCGCAGCACGAGGCACACATGGCGCCCGGCGATCGGATGGCGCTCGTCGTCGCGGCCGCTGACCGTCCAGCCACTCTCGCGAACCAGAAACTGGATGAACGCGGCGACCGCGACCGGATATGACTCCTGGATCTGCTTGCCAGTGATCGTGCCGCGCGACGTGTATGGATACGGCACCGGCAGCGCGACGATCGCCGGCTGCGTCGTGACGTCGGCGCGGAACGGCTGCAGCGCGACGTAGTCGGCCTGGCCATCGCCCTGCATCGCGGGCGCGAACGCCGCGTTGATCGCCGACTGGATCGCGGGTACGCCGCGAAAGCTGGTCGACAGGTGCACGAGCCGCGCGCCACCGGCGACCAGGCGCTGCTTGACCGCCTCGTAGAGCGCGACATCCGCGCGCCGAAACCGATAGATCGCCTGCTTCGGATCACCGACGACGAACAGCTTGCCCGGCCGGACCTGCGCGTGCTCGGGGACCGAGATCGCGGCGTCATCGGCGCACAGCAGCATCAGGATGTCGACCTGCAGCGGATCGGTGTCCTGGAACTCGTCGACGTAGAAGTGCGAGAACCGGCGCTGCATCTCCTCGCGGACGCGGCGGTCGTCGCGCAGCAGGTCGCGCGCCTTCGCCAGCAGGTCGAGGAAATCGAGCCGGCCGGCCCGCGCCTTCAGCCGCTCGTACTCGGCGATCACGGGCTGCAGCTCGCCGTGCAGACATGCTGCGAGATCGGCATCCGCGGCCTCGAGGAACCCCGTCAGCGCCGCCTTCGCGGCATCGCGCTGGACCAGCACGTCGGCGCGCATGATCCCGTCCGCGTACAGCTGCCCGCGACCGTTGAGCTTCCACTCGTACCAGCGCCCGACCTTCGCGAGCTCGGCCTCGAGCCCGTCGTGATCGCGCGGACGCACGGCGTCGCGCCGCGCGAGCTCCTGGATCCAGAGGTCGAGCTTGGTCAGGCACTTCGCGAGTGGGTCGTTGGGCTTGCCGATCGGCGCCATCCCGCCGAGCCCGGCCAGCTCCTCGATCACGCGGTCGAGCGCGGGATCGCGATCGAACGGATCGCGCCGCCACGCGCCGTCGAAGTCGCGCCGATCGACGAGCCCGAGCGCGGCGCTGCGCAGGATCTCGGTCGGCGCGTCGCGGCGCAGGATCCGGCGCACGCCCTCGCCCGGGTTCGCGAGCGTGGCCTGGAACCAGGTGTCGAACGCCTGCTGGAAGATCCGATCCGCCTCGTCCTCGGCGGCGACCTCGAACAGCGGATCGACGCGCGCCTCGATCGGGCGCTCGCGCAGCAGATCGGTGCAGAACGAGTGGATCGTGCCGACCCGCGCGACCTCGAGCTCGGCCAGCGCGTCCTCGAACCGATCGCGCTCGATCCCGAGGCTCGCGTTGCGCGCGCGCTCGAGCTCGGTCCGCAGCCGCAGCTTCATCTCGCCGGCGGCCTTCTCCGTGAATGTCACGGCGACGATGCGCTCGAGCGTGGTCGCACCGGTCCGGATCGTCGCGACGATCCGCGCGATCATCTCCGTCGTCTTGCCCGTGCCAGCCGCGGCCTCGACGACGAACGTCGCGTCGAGCTCGTGACAGATCGCGTGCCGCGCGGCCGCGTCGTGGAGCGTCATCGCTGCTCCCGCAGGCGCTTGAGCTGGGCGAGCCGCTCGCCGCGCTTCTTGCTGGCGCGCAGCTCCTCGCTCGGGCCGCACAGTCCGCGGAAGTCGCAGTACGTGCACTCGCCCTTGTTCGGCGCGGCCGGGAAGAAGCCCGCGGCTGCGTGATGCGAGAGCGTGTCGGCGAGCACGCCGGCCGCGGCCCGCGAGCCATCGTCGAGTGGGACGTCGACGATCTGGAAGTCGCCCCGCGTGGTGCAGTACGACAGCCGGCCGCCGGCGATCGGCGTGGCGGGGAACAGCTGCTCGAGCACGAGCGCGTACAGCACCGGCTGCAGGCTCGAACCGCCTGCGATGATCGCGGGCCCGTACTTCGTCGCCTTGACGCGCATCCGCCCGGTCTTGTGGTCGGTGGCGCGCATGATCCCGCCCGGCCCTTCCTCGACCAGATCGATCGAGCCGCGCACCGCGATCCCGACGTCGAGCCGGACCGCATCCGGTACGCTCGCCGGATCGCGCTCGCCCTGGCGCCCGGTCAGGCCGAAGCCGAGCTCGAACCGGCGCGGCGTCCACTCGCAATCCTCGGCGCTGCGGCGCAACCACTCGCGCAGGTCGGCGCGGATCGAGGCGATGCCATCATTCCACACGCGGTCGATCGCCGGGCACAGCTGGTCGCGATACCGCGCCGCCACCCGATCGAGCGCGAGGTCGAGCCGGCCGCGCGCGGTGTCGAGCGTCGCCGCGCGGACGGGCAACTCGTCGGCGGCGCGGAGCTCGCCGAGCAGCTCGAACTGGACCTCGTGCACGAGCGAGCCCCGCTCGAGCGGGCCGAGCGTCTCGATGGCCTCGGGGGTCTCGCGCGGCCCGAGCTTCGCGATCGTGCGCAGCGCGAACCGATACGGACAGGCCGCGAAGTGCTCGAGCGCGGTCGGCGAGAACGAGCGGGCGTCGAGCCCGTGCGCCGCGATCGCCTCCTGGACCTCGGGGGTGGCGGGCTCCGAGATGATCAGGCCATCCGCCGGCTTCCACGCCGTCACGGTCCAGCGTCGGGCGCGGAACCGCAGTGCGCGTCCGAGGTGCGGGTTGGCCTGGAGCAGATAGGCCGCGGTGCCCGCCGGGGCATCACCGTGCGCGCGAAACAGTCATCGAGCAACGCGAGATCGTGCTCGGCGTCGTCGATCGCGTCGAGCCGCTCGGCCGGCGCGGGCCACCCGATCCGCGCGGCGCCCGTGACGTCGGCGCGCTTCGCCAGCTCGTCGAAGCCGGGCAGCGTGCCCTCGGCAGCCTCGAGCACTTCGAGCCCGTAGAACGACGGCACACGCGGCCGGCCACCGTCGAGATCGATCCGCGGATACGACAAGATCACGCGCTCTCGGGCGGCGCCGATCGCGAGCCGCAACGCGAGCCGTTCCTCCGCCAGCCGATCGGTCCGGGTCGCGAGCTCGACCCCGAGCCGCGTGCGCGTGTCATCGAGCAGCAGCGGATCCTCGACCAGCTTCTGCGGAAACATCCGCTCCGCGAGCCCGGGGACGAACACGTGATCAAACGCGAGCCCGCGCGCCGCGGCGATCGGCGCGACCAGCAGCTGCCCGTAGCGGCGGCGGCCGGGTCGCGAGATCATCGACCAGCCGCGGCCCGAGCACCTGCTGGACCTCGCGCAGCGCGACCGGCCCGACCTCGCTCATCGGCGCCAGCGCGGCGAGCACCGCGAGCACGCGTTCCGGCCGGCGGAGCGCGCGGGTCGCGAGCGCTCCACAGCGATCGAGCCACACGCCCCAGGTCGCGAGGGATGGCAGGCCCGCGAGCTCGTCGAGCAGCGGCAACGCGAACGCACGCAGGTGACCCAGATCGACGAGCATCCGCTCGCGCGTCTCGCGCCCGGCCTCGCCATCGTCGAGCCGGAGCTGCGCCTCGAGTCCGAGCAGCCGGCGCTCCCAGCGTTCGCGGCCACCGATCACCGCGGCCTCGACCAGCAGGCGCTCCCACCGCCACGGCGTGCGCAGCGTGCCGGCGGCGACCGGATCACCGATGCCGAAGCTCACCGGCGGATCCGGGGCGAGCTCGTCGGGTGTCGCGAGCGCGACCGGCAGCAGCTCCTCGTCCGGCGGGATCCAGCGGTCGCCGGCCGGTAGCGCGCGCGGTGGCTCGCCCGCGACCGCCTCGGGCACCTCGCCGAGCGACAGGTACTCCGCGAAGCGCCTCGCCGACAGCTGCTCGGCGGCGCACGCGAGCAGCGCGAGGAACGCCCGCCCCGATGGATCTGGCAGCACCGTGCCGTGATCGAAGTACACCGGCACCCCGGCGCGGGCCATCGCCTCCTCGAGGTGGACGCGATACAGCTCGGGTGTCCGCAGCAGCACCGCCATGCGATCGAACGCGACGCCCTGCCCGGCCGCGATCAGCACGCGCCGCGCGATCTCGACGCACTCGCGGCTCTCGCCGGGAGCCGAGAAGATCGCGACGCTGCGATCGAGCTCGGCGACCTCGCCGGTCGGTGCGAACAGGCTCTGCTGCACGCGGCGCAGCGAATCGCCGGGCGGCTCGACCAGTGGCTCGGCCTCGGTCTGCAGGATCTCGTGCAGGTGGCGCTCGGTCGGATCGTCGCCGGCCGGCACGGTCGCCAGCACGTCGGGCGTGCACCGCGCGAGCATGGTCACCAGCTCGCGCTCGACGATCGAGCGCAGCGGGACATCGATCAGCAGGATCGCGTGGCCGAGCAACAGGTGGGGCTCACCGGAGGCCGCGACCTCGGTCGCGATCCGGTAGACGAGCGAACGATCGGCCAGGCGCGCCCGCGACAGCTCCTCGTCGAGCGCGGCCAGCGCGGCCGCGAGCTCGGGATCGCCGGCGACCGTGCTCGCACCCGCCATTCGCAGCTCGAGTGCGGTGCGAGCGAGCGCACGTGGCAGGCCCGGCTGATCGACCACCGCCTCGAGCCTGCCGAGCTTGCCGTCGACCCGCAGCCGGTGCACGACCCGGGCGCACAACGCCTCGATCGGGAGCTGCCCGACGGGTGCCAGGTCGCGCCGCGCGAGCTCGACCTTCGCCAGCTCTGCGGCCAGCCGGCCGAGCGTGAAGCGATGCCAGCCAAAGCCAGTCCCGCGCGCCAGCGTGACGTCCCGGATCACCTCCGAGGCGGCATCGGGGGTCGCACCGATCACCAGCACCTGCTCGTCGGCACCGCGCGCACCGAGCCAGGCCGCCGCCTCCCGCAGGCGAAGCTCGGCCCGAGCCGCACGGACAACCCGACGCGCCATGGCCGCAGCGTAGCGCGGACTCGGGTTGACATGAAACCGGAGGTCTCGCAGGTTGGTTCGACGATGACCGATCACCGGGACGAGATCGAGCCGTTGCTCGCACAGCTCGTCGATGACCCGGACAACCCCACCGTGCTGGCGGTGATCGGCGACGTGCTCGAGCGGCTCGGCGACCCGCGCGGCGAGCTGATCGCGATGCAGCTCGGGATCAAGCGCAGCACCGTCGCGGGTGCGGTCGAGATCGCCCGCCGTCGCGAGCAGCTCCTCGAGTCGCTGACGCCCGTGATGCCACCGCCGATCGCGGGCACGGATCGCTTCCACTGGGGCACCGGCTACATCCGCCGGCTCGAGCTCGGCATGCGGTCGCTGCCGGTGCCACGCGCGCCGGACGCGCTGGCCACGCTGTGGGAGCACGAGAGCCTGCGCATCCTGCCCGAGCTGATGGTGACGCATGCCGGCGGCGCGACACTGCTGGCCGCGTACCCACCACCAGCCGTGCGCAGCCTCGAGCTCGGCCGCGGCGGCGGGACGACACCGCGTCGCTCGCCGAGCTGCTCGCCGGTTTACCGCGACTGATTCGACTGCGCGCGCGAGGTGCGCTCGAGCTCGTCGACTGTATCCATCCCGGTCTCGCGACGCTCGAGCTCGACGTGTTCCCGAGCTGGAGTCGGGTCGACGCGCTGGTGCCGGCCGCGCTTCCGGCGGTGCGCCAGCTCGTGCTGACCTTCATCTCCGATGGCCCCGAGCTCGGCTCCCATCCGGTCGATCTCGCGCTGCGGTCGCTCGCGACTGCGGGGTGGTTCGCCCAGCTGACCGATCTGACGCTCCGGGGCGCCGCACCGAGCGAGGGCGCGGTCACCGTGGTGTCTCGCGCGCTCGCGGGTCGCAAGCTGGCGCGGCTCGAGATCGAGGCACCGCCGCTCCCGGCCGCACGGATCGGCGAGCTCGCGTCGCTCAGCGTGCAGCTGATCGCACCGTCGGCAGGCGCCGCCGAACCCCGGTTCGCCGATCACACGGCGCGTCCCGAGTGGGGCCGGGGCACGATTCTCCGCCGCTACGACGGCAAGCTCGAGATCGAGTTCCCCGGCGTGGGCAAGAAGGTGTTCAAGGCCGACGCGCCGTTCCTGCGCTTCGGCTGATCACGGGTCCTGCATCCGCACCCCGAACTGGTCACGGTGCACGGGGCACACGAACGCGAACAGGATCCCGGCGTCGCCCCACGTGGCTGCCAGCGCGTGGGACAGGTCGAGCTGAACGAACAGCTCCAGATCCTCGTCGCACCGAGGACAGCGCGGCGTCTCGTCCGACCCGTGCCAGAAGGGCCAGCCCCCGAGCGCGAGACCTTGGTTGCGCGGCATTGCCCCGCTCGCCGGTTCACCCGTGCCGGGTCTTCCCGTCAGCTCGCGTGCGCGCCGCTCCAGACGATGGCCGAGACGAGAATCGTAGTCGCGATGATCGAACATCGCGCGCGTCTCCGGGACCTTCTGCCGCAACGTGATCCAGTGCGGCAGTGACGCCTCCACTGGACGCACGAACCCCTCGGCGTACAGCTCGACCCCGCGATCGGGATCGCCAGCAGCGCGATCTCGTCCGGGGCTGCGCCTGGTGCACGTCCACGGCGCTGGCGGGGAAGCGCAGGGTTCGCGAGCAGAAACGCGGTGACCGCATCGTGTCGCACTCGTCGCTCAACCGGATCTCGTGCCGTCGCGAGCGCGCGTGCGAGCACGATCAGCTCGCCGTTCAGATCGCCGCGCGTCTGGAGCCAGTCGGCATAGACGAGCATCGCGTCATCATCGGCGCGGCTCGCTGGATACGCGCGGATGCACCAGCCCGGCCAGGGACGCTCGGATCCGAGGATCGGGTCCGGCCCCGGCTGCCCGATGACGTACGCAGCGGTGAAGTCCGGGTCCCCGTAGCGAACACACGTCGCGCACTGGAACACCGTCGCGAGCTGGAACCAGCTCACGACCAGCGGGGCGTCGCCACCGCTCACCTGACCGACGAACTGCAGAGGTTCGCCACACATGCAGATCGGCCACGATTCACCCCTCCGGCCGGCCGGGCGGCCCCCGAACCGCGTCGCGAGCAAGGTGTCGCCCGCGGGTCGCTCGGCCGTCACGAAGCAGGTACGCCGGCGGAGCAACGGCACGAGGATCTCGCGAAGATCGGCGTCGGAGATCTGGCTGGTCACGTGAATCCGAAGCGCTCGCGCACGCGCTGCATCTCGCCGGTCAGCGTGCCATCCTGCTCGCGGACGACGAGTGGCTGCTCGATGATCGGCTCGCCACCGGACCTGCGGCACGCGAACAGCGTGAACAGCGGCGCCAGCGTGCGACGCGGGATCACGTCGCGCATCGCGATCGTCGCGAGCCCGGCAGCTGCCACCGCAGCCAGCGCGCGGGCCCGCTGCGGGGTCGGGAAACAGAACACGAACGTGCCGGCGTCGGCGAGGTGATGCGCGGCCGCGCGCGCGTAGTCGGAGACGTCGCCGCGGAGCTCGAACCGCGCGTGCGCCTTCTGCGAGTCAACGGGCACGATGCCGGTGCCGAGCGGAAAGTACGGCGGGCTGCCGGTGACGAGCAGGAAGCGCTCCGCGCTGCGAAACTCGCGCAGATCGCCGAGGTGCGGCTCGACACGCCGGCCGAGCTCGTTGCCCTCGACGTTCGCGAGCAACAGCCGATGGCTGACGTCCTGGGCCTCGACCCCGACGAGGCTCGCGTGCGGCAGCCCCCACAGCACGAGCAGCCCCACGCCACCGATCCCCGTCCCGAGGTCGAGCACGCGGCTCGCGTCGCCGGCGAACCGCAGCGCGAAGTGCGCGGTCAACACGTCGTCGGCGGAGTGCCGATGCCCCGCGGCACGCTGCGCGATGTGCCAGCCGCCGCTGAGCGAATCGATCGTGATCGCCTCGCCGAGCTCAGTCTCGAGCCGCGCGCGGATCGCGTCCCACCGTGCTTCAGCCACGCGCGAACCCGGCGCGCAGCAGCGCCTCGGCCGACTTGAGCGCTGTGATCCGGACGATCGCGTCGGGCCCGAGCTTGCCGACGAACGCCGAGAGCGGACGCTTGGTCTTGCGGTTCTCGATGAATGCCTGGCCGAGCGAGCGCACCAGGTTCCCGGGGTCGACGCCGGGCAGCTCGATCGCACCCGGCTTGAGCGTCGGGATCTCGGTCCAGCGCGCCACCACGTGCATCAGCGGCGCCTGCTCCGACCACAGTGTCGTCAGCTCCTGGAGCCCGAGCGCACGCTGCGCGAGCTGCTCGCCGATGCCCGCAAACCCGAGCCACGCGAGCCACATCCGCGCGAGCACGGGAGCCATCGCGGACCGAGGTCCGTACTGCCGCGGTCCGTAGAGCTCGTTGAACCGCAGCGACGGCGTCAACCACAGCGCCGCGGCCAGCGTCGGTGCGGAGGGCATTCGCCACGGCGTCCCCAGCAGGGCGTCGAATGCGGCGACCTGGATCGCGAGCTCGGCGTCGCGCGCTCCGTCGTCCGCCTGGGCCCGCCAGCCGGCTGCGAGATCCGCCGCATCGGCAGCTTCGAACACGGCGGCCGCGATCGCGCGCTCCGTCTCCACGAAGGTCTTGCCTTCGGTCTCCGGATCGCGTGCAGGGAGCTGCGTGCCGACGATCGCCGGGTCGGTGATCGAGCGAATCTCGCGGTCGATCTCCTCGTGTGTGACGCCGGACAAGTCCGGTGACACGAACAGCGGGCAGATCACGCTGTTGTAGTCGACGACGGTGTAGCTGCCAATCCGAAACACGCGATTGAACGGGAACAACCGGCACGAGGCGGGCTTCGCGTCGCGGCCATCCTCGGTCTCGATTCGACACAGGCCGTCGTCCTCGAGGAACCAGCACCGATCGCGCGGGTTGAACGCGGTGATCGCATCGCCGCGCCGGCGCAGGAACGGCGCGAGCTCGGGGCGGCGCGCGACCAGCTGCACGAGCTGCCCACCGGCGACATCGATCCCGATCCCGTGCCCCTTGCAGCACGCACCGCAGCCCCGACACTCGTAGCGAAAGCGTCGGTCCGGCCACGTGAAGTGCACGCGCTCCATTGCGTCGCAGTATGCCGGTGTCCCGGGCGTTATGCTCCGTGCATGCGTCGCCTGTTGGTCATCCGCGCCGCACGCAGCTGCGCGTGACGCTTGGTCCCGTTCGCCGGTTCCGGATCTGGACTCAGGGCACTTGCCACGGCCAGGCGAGCACCCCGTCCCCGTCGACCACCGCGTTGGTCTGCGCCTCGAGCCACGACCTCAAGTCACCGTCGGCGGACGGCAGCTGCCACATCACGAGCCCGTCGTTGTGGCCCTGGACGATGCGCCGCGTGTACGGCGACACGGTGAGGATGTTCGAGAGCGGCGTGAAATGCATGGGCACCGTCCAGCGCGCGCGGGCCGGGAGCTCGACGAGCGTCAGCTGCTGCGAGTTACCGAGCCCGACCAGCAGCGTGCCGTTGGCATCGACCACCGGCGCGCGACGCGCAAACGGCATCAGGCGATGCGGCTTCGAGCTGGCGTCGAGGTCGACGAGCTGTGCCTCGTGATCGTCGAAGTGGACGACGACGCCGCCGGCGATGACGTCCATGCCGGACACCGGCTTGTCGAACGTGGCGACCTGCGTCACCGTCCGGTCCCACACGAACAGCCGGTTGTCCTCGACGATGACGACCCGGTGCGCTCGATCCGTGCCGACGAAGCCGCGCGTCCCGACCGGGACCGTGATCCGCTCGACCTTGTCAGTGCGCAGATCCATCCGCACGACCTCGCCGGCGGAGCTGCTCGCCGCGAACCGCTCACCATCGAGGCTGACCAGGCCGCGGATCGCGCCTTCGAGCTTCACGACCTCGCGTGGAGCGAGCTGGCCCTTGCGCACGAACAACCGGCCATCGCCCTTGTCGAACACCACCTGATCTTCGCCGACCAGACGGCCCCACAGCTTTGGTGCCTCGGCGATCAGCTCGACCTCGGGCCGATCGACGCGGAGCAGCGCGAGGCGCTGTGACGGCTGGTTGACGCTGGGCGTCTCCTGGCGCACGAGCACGCGACCGCTGGTCGGATCGACGTGGAGGATCGACGGCAGCCCCTCGAGCGGATCGATCAGGATCGACTTGCCCGAGACGACATCGCGCCACTCCCAGGTCCCGAGGACGATGCTCGTGAGCGAGAGCAAGCGATCGTCGCCGACGAACACGGCGTCCGTGTTGGCGGCCATGGGCAGGAGCTTCGGGAGCAGCGCCGCGACGTCGTAGGTCAGGACCACGCCCTCGCCGACCAGCACGAACCGCGTCGAGTCGGGGCTCCCGGCGACGCGCGGGGACCGCACGATGTGGGGCAGCGGGATGCTCGCTACCCCCAGCGGGTAGAGCACGTCGAGCTTGCCGCTCGCGGTCCCGATCAGGAGGGCGCCAGCCCCGATCTCGCGGAACGTGGGGCCGATGCTCTCGAGCTGCTTGCGGCGCCAGAGCGTCTTGCCGTTCCACGTCAGCAGCTCGAACTTCGAAGTGATGACCTGCAGCTCGTCGCCGCGATACATGATCGCGAGCGGGCGCAGGTGTGGCGAGTCGCGGACCAGCGGGACCTCGGACCAGGTCGTGCGCTGGGCTGGCAGCTCGAACAGCTGGGTGTCGGAGATCGC
>JBBJLY010000277.1:0-10247 GCA_037720695.1 Kofleriaceae bacterium
GCATGAACGTCGACAGCACGTTCTTGCCTTGCACCATGCCGCCGTAGAACAGCGCGAGCGCCGGGGTCATCAGCATCACGAGCCCTGCACACAGCAGGAGCCACGCGGTGTCTCCAGAATCGGTCATGTCCCGATCGTCGTCGGGAGCATGTTTCCGGCGCGTAACCGGCGCGCAAACACTGGCGCGCGACTTTGCTTCAGTTACTTGGTGCCGAACATGCGGTCCCCGGCGTCGCCGAGGCCGGGCACGATGTAGCTCTTCGCGTTCAGGTGATCGTCGACCGAGGCCGTGTAGATCGGGACATCGGGGTGCTGCTCGTGGAACGCGCGGATGCCCTCGGGGCACGTCAGCAGGCACACGAACTTGATCGAGCGCGGCCCGGCCTGCTTCAGCCGATCGATCGCGGCGATCGCCGAGTTGCCGGTCGCGAGCATCGGATCGACCACGATCGCGTCGCGCTGCTCCATCTTCTCGGGGACCTTGAAGTAGTACTCGACCGCCGTCATCGTCTTCGGATCGCGGTACATGCCGATATGGCCGACGCGCGCCGACGGCAGGATCGACAGCATGCCGTCGAGGATCCCGGTGCCGGCGCGCAGGATCGACACCAGCACGATCTTCTTGCCGTCGAGCATCTGCGCCATCATCGGCGCCAGCGGCGTCTCGATCGCGACCGGCGATAGCGGCAGATCGCGGCACACCTCGTAGCCGAGCAGGGTGCTGATCTCGCGGAGCAGGTTCCGGAACGTGCTGGTGCTGGTGTCCTTCGACCGCATCAGCGACAGCTTGTGTTGCACGAGCGGATGGTCGATGACGTGGACGGTGCCTGCCATGGGGCGCGGAACGTACCCCATCACGCGGTCGTCGTCGCAGCGTCGCTGATCCGCAGCGGGAATTTCCCCGCGCCGGTCAGGCGGACGCGCGTCGCGGGTCCCTGGCGATAGCCCTCGCCGGTCGGCGGGACGCCGGGATCGGGCTCGCGGACCGCACAGCCGAGGACCGCCACGGTCTCGCCGATCGCGATGATCGCCTCGCGGTACTTCACGCTGTGGTTGAACAGCTTGCCGCGACTGACCCGGCCGTGGCGCGCGAGCAGCGCCGGCTCCGCGGGGCTGGCATCGTCGAGCGTGCCCGACGCGCCCGTGGTGTCGATGTCGAGCTCGACCTCGGCTCCGGTTGGATCGACGAGAGCGCGCCCGGAGCCATCGTCGAGCACGAACGGCACGCCGCGCTCCTCGCGGACCGTCTCCTTCCACTGCTTGCCGTGGAGCTCCTCGACGACCGCGACGTAGTAGATGCAGGGCCGGCCGGACAGCGGCGCCCGCAACGGTTCGCCGGTCGGACGAGCTGCGCCCACCGCGCGACCCGGCGCGTCCTCGGGGAGCTCGGCGATCGCGAACCGCGGCGTGGCACGCAACGCCCGCTTGATCCGCTGTCCTCTGGTCACGACGGCCAGCGCGCACACGACGATGAACGCGATGATCACGCCCAGCACGGTCAGGAAGATCAGGCCATCGCTCATGGCTGCCTCATGGTTGCCTCATGGGGCGATGATCACGAGCGGCCGCTCGCGACTACCACCGAGCTGGAGCATGGGCGGCGGCAGGTCGCGAAACCCGAGCTCGTCGACCGGCGGCTCGTCGACCGGCGACAGCACGAGGGTCCCGGCGATCGTGACCGTCATCCCGATCTCGAGCGCGACCTCGCTGAACCGCGCGCGCTGGCGCTGCAGGCCGTGGCGGGCGAGGAAGCTATGCTCGCGATCGCGATCGGCGTCGACGAGCGCGACGTAGGGGAGCGAGAACACCGCGTGATCGCCGTCGACGATCACGCTGTCGGCGTTCCCACAATCGAGCACGAACGGCCGGAGCTGCATGGTCTCGGCGGAGGCGGCGTGGCGAAGCGCGGCCCACACGCGCGACCGGTAGGCGACGCAGGGCTTGCCCGATAGCGGCGCGATCAGGAGGTCGTCGAGCGACTGCACGACGCCGGTGACTCTCACCGGCGAACCTTCGCGCGGCTCGGGAACCAGATCGGTGTCCAGATCGGCGTGATGGCGCAGCTTCCAGCGGGCGTAGATCCGCTCGCGCATGCTGCGATTGGCGGTGAGCCCGAACGGTGCGGAGGCGATCGCTGTCAGCAGTGATGCCGCGCTCATGCGAGCCTCGGATCATCGAGCAGCAGCAGCGGATGCTTCGCGGTACCGGTGAAGTACATGCGGGTCGGCCCAGCTTCACGATAACCCCGTTCGATGCTCGGCGGGCCGTCCGGATCTGGCTCCCGCACACCCATGCCGACGACGGTGATCGGCTCGTCGACCGCGATCACCGACTCGCGATAGCGCAGCTGTGTGGTGTTCCACCAGTCCCGATGGACCAGCTCGAACCGGCCGAGCAGGGCCCGCTGTCGCGGATCGGCGTCGAACGCAGCCTTCGACTGCGAACCGTGGTCGAACGCGCACAGGAAGCGCGCGTGCTCCGGATCGACGACTGCCCGGCCGGTGGCGTCCTCGAGCAGGAACGGGATGCTGCGCTGCTCGGTCGCGATCAGGCGCTCGGAGCTCGCGCGCCGGTCGTGGATCTCGATCGCGTGATAGACGCACGACCGCCCGGACAGCGGCGCCTCGAGCACCCGGCCATCAAGCGGTCTGACCACGCCAGCCACCCGGCCCCGCGTCGCCTCGGGAATCGCATCGAGCAGGTACCGGCGAGCACCCCGCATGGACCCGCGCGCGCTCAGGCGAGCGAGCCATGCGTCGAGCTGGTCGAACAAGCTCATCAGTTCAATCCTGGTCCGATGCTGGCGGTCGAACGGAGCGGCGACTGCACTGGCACCGGAGGCACATCATGCGGCAAAGCCGTTATCATCATGGTCGGTCACAGACATCGTGTTCGGCGCGATCGAGACGTCGTGGCTGACCGCACAACCGAGCTGACCAACATGTTCGACTGCCTGAAGCCCGTCAAGAACTGACGCTCCGGGGTGTTACGCTGCGCACGTGAGTCTCGCGGATCGACCGCGGTTGCGCCTGCTGACGCTCTGCGTGCTGTACGTCGCGCAGGGCATCCCGTGGGGATTCACGGCGCTCGCGATCCCGAAGTACCTCGGCGACCGCGGGCTCGACACAGGCGCGATCGGCGCCGCGCTGGCGATGACGACGCTGCCCTATGCCTTCAAGTGGGTGTGGGGCCCGATCGTCGACACGTTCACGATCCCGCGGTTCGGGCGGCGGCGCCCGTGGATCCTGCTGTCGCAGGCGCTGATGGCGGTGACGATCATCTCGATGATCGCGATCCCCGACATCGCCGAGGATCTCGAGCTGCTCGCGTGGATGATCCTGATCCACACGGCGTGTAGCGCGCTGCAGGACGTCTCGGTCGACGCGCTGGCGGTCGACCTGCTCGACGCCGACGAGCGCGGCAGGGTCAACGGCCTGATGTACGCGTCGAAGTACGGCGGTGGCATCCTCGGGGGCTACGGGCTGCTGACGATCATCCGCTGGTCCGGGTTCCAGACCGCGCTGATCGTGCAGACCGCGATGTTGCTCGCGGTGATGATCGTTCCGCTGCTCGTACGCGAGCGGGCCGGCGAGCCGGTGAAGCTGCCGCGGTTCCTCGACGTCGTCAGCTCGCTCGCCCAGGCGTTCTCGCTGCGCTCGACGATGCTGGCGGCCGTGCTCGCGCTCGCGCTCAACTTCGCGAGCGGGATCGTCACCGCGAATGCGTTCCGGTTGTTCCCGCAGCAGCTGACGCACGTCGACTACTCGTTGATCTCCGGCCTGCTCGCGCCGTTCGCTGGGTTTGCAGGCTCGATCGCCTGCAGCCTGCTGGTCGAGCGTGTTGGCCACCGCAAGATGGCTGCGATCGGATCGCTCGCGGTAGCAGCGGGCTGGCTGGTGTTCGGGCTGGGCGAGGCGTACTGGGGCAGCGACGTGTTCCTCTACGTGCTCGCGCTGTGGGAGCCGGTGTTCCAGGCGATCATGACGGTCTCGATGTTCGCCGTGTTCATGGACGCGTCGTGGCCGCGGGTTGGCGCCAGCCAGTTCACGGCGTACATGGCGCTGCTGAATTTCTCGTCGACGCTCGGCTTTCGCAGCGCCGGGTTCGTGATCGAGACGTGGGACGACCAGGGCCTGGACCTCGTGCTCGCCGGCGTCCAGGCCGCCGTCACCCTGCTGCTGCTCGCGATCGATCCCACCGAGGCGCGGCGCAAGCTGCCGCGGCCGGACGGGACCCCGCTCGCCGGCAAGCTCGCCGCCGCCGCGCTGATCGCTACGCTGGTCGCGCTGACCGGTTACGTCGTGATGCCGCGATAGCGCACGGCTTCCTGCACCATGCTGGGCGCGGGGAGCCGGGCATCGCGAAACGCGCGGCCCATCGCATCGAGGCTGCCGTAGCCGACCGCACGCGCGACCTCGCTGGGCGTGCCGTCGGGTGCGGAGAGCAGCAGCACGGCTGCCCGCAGCCGGAGCACGCGCATGGCATCGCGAAAGCCCGCACCGAACAGCCCGAACGTCCGCGTCAGCTCGCCGAGATCGCGACCGAGCTGGCGCAGCGACAGCCCGGCGATCGTCGCGATCTGCTTGAGCGACGTCGAGGTGGCGAGGTCCTCGTACAGCGGCTTCATCACCTTCCACAACCGGATGAAGCGCTCGGGCTCCTCGGCGACGACGCTGCTGGTGAGATCCGACGACAGGATCCCCGCGCTCCCGAGCTGGATGATCAGGCGGTGCAGCGTGGGCTCGCTCGGGTCGGCCTCGAGCGCGTGATAGGCCTCCCACACCTGATCCGGAAGCACGAGCGGGCCGTGATGCATGCCGATCGGTCGCCGCAGATCGGCGGCGGGGACCCGGAGCTCGACGATCACGCACGGCTCGCCATACGAGCGGAACTTGCGCGACTCGGGCATCACGCGATCGAACTCGGACTCCGCGAGCACGAATGCCTGGGCGCCGCTGACCGGTGGGGCGCCATCCATCGCCATCACACCGCGTAGCGACGCGTAGATGTGGACGTTCTGGGTCTCCTGCTTGGCCGGCGGTGCGTACGCGCTGTCGTAGACCAGACGGTCGCGGTAGACGAGGTGGGCGCGCAGGCGGCGCTCGAGGAAGATCGTGGTCTTCAGCGTGCTGGCGCCGAAATGTCGGGTGCTGTTTGCGGACAGCACGTCACTTGCACTCCAGGACTGCGGCGCACGATGTCTGTTGCTGCACGCAATCACTGTGACGCTGGACCTTTGCGGCGTTGTTCGCGGCGTCATGCTCGAGCGCCGCACAGGCGGCGATGCACTCCTTCTCGTCGAAGGGCATCTTGCTGCTGGCCTCCTCGATGCACTCCGCTTCGCGTTTGCAAACCTCGCGACAGGTCGCGCTTCGCGGCTCGGTACAGGCTGCGAAGCCGATCAAGAGGAGGAGTGCACGCATCGCGCGCGAGTATGCCTCACAGATCTTCGGCGGTGCGCAGGATCTCGGGGATGAAGTCGCGACGCAGGCGGATGAGCGATCCGACCCTGCCCCAGTCGACGGTGACGATCGTCGTCTCGCCGGCGCGCGGGACGCCGCCTTCGATCTGTTCGTCCTCGATCGAGAGCACGCACGTCTTGTCGAGCTTGCGCGCACGCGCGCAGTCATCGGTCGCCATGGTCTCCACGGAGGGCGTGTCGGCATGACCGATGAGTGGGGTCGCGATCACGAGCAGCGAGAGCACCAGGTTGCGCATGCCCGAAAGACACGGCCGGCCGCGACCGGTTGCAGTCAGTCCTCGCGGCGCTCGGCGAGCTTTCTCTGGGTGTCGCGCCAGGCCGCGAAGTGACGATCGACGATCTCGCGATCCGCGCGCGCCCGAGCGAGCTGTCCGCGCGCCGAATCGACCGCCTCGAGCCGCCCGGCGTGGCTGGCCGCGGCACGCAGGTGCTCGGCGGTCACGGCCTCGAGCTCGTGCCGCCGCCGCCGGGCATGCGCCTCGGCGAGTACGAACATCGTGGCCGACGCGGTGGCGAGCTCGCGGGCGCGGCGGGCGGTGTCGTACGCGGTGCGTGCGAGCTCGACCCGTCGTGCGGCGGCTTCGACCTGCTCGGACGTCGCGCGGGCGTGGTCGACCGCCGCTGCGAGATCTCCCCGCCGGGACTTCTCGTCGCGTGTGCGTGCCTCACGCACGGGCGCAAGCCGGTACCGATCCACGGGAACATGTTACGCCCGCGAGCCGGCAGGCGAGCAAGGGGCTTGAGGTACACTGCGCGCTCCATGGTCGATGTCGGGGGCGCACCCATCGATCGCTATGTGGTCCTGGAGCATCTCTCCGAGGGCGGCATGGGCGCGATCTACGTCGGCAAGAAGCTCGGTGCGGGCGGCTTCGAGATGGAGGTCGTGCTCAAGCAGCTGCTGCCCGAGTTCACGCAGCAGGAGGAGTTCATTGACCTGTTCCTCCGCGAGGCCAAGCTCTCCGCGACGCTCGATCACGCGAACATCGTCCACACCATCGATCTGGTCACCGCAGGCGGCGAGTACTTCATCGTCATGGAGTACCTGCCAGGCGGCGATCTGCGGACGCTGCTCAAGCGGGCCAAGCGCCGTGGCAAGCGATTCTCGCCCGCCGCTGCGATCTACATCTGTCGCGAGGTGCTGTCCGCGCTCGCCTACGCCCACGTCAAGCGCGACTTCGACGGCCAGCCGCTCAAGCTGATCCATCGCGATGTCTCGCCGTCGAACATCCTGGTCTCGTACTCCGGCGAGGTGAAGCTGACCGACTTCGGCATCGCGAAGGCTGCCACGCACAATTCGCTGTTCTACAAGGTGAAGGGAAAGATCGGCTACATGTCGCCCGAGCAGGCGAGGAGCGAGCCGCTCGATCACCGCAGCGATCTGTACTCGCTCGCGGTCTGCATGTTCGAGGTGCTGACCGGCGAGCGGCTGTTCGTCCACGCCGGCCTCACCACGTCCGCCGACGAGATCTACTCGCAGCCGATCCCACAGCTCTCGCGCAAGGTGCCCAACCTGACGCCGGACCTCGACGCGATCATGACCAAGGCGCTGTCGATCTCGCCCGACGCGCGGTTCCAGACTGCGGGCGAGCTCAACGAGGCGCTGACCCGGTGCGCGCATCGCAACGGGCTGTTGATGGCGGCCCCGGAGCTCGCCGCGGAGCTGCTCGAGGCTTGCGGCCCGATCGATCAATGGCGCGGCGATGATGAAGACGACGATTTCGGGTTCGGCGCGCCGCGCGCGGGCACGGAGGTCTACGACCCCTCCGACGACGACGACGAGGATGACGACCTCGGTGCGCCGCTCGCCGGGCCGGTATCGATCCACTCGATCGCGGCGCGGGCGAACGAGGCCCGGGCGGCCAAGATGGCGGCCGGTGGGCTGCGCTCCGATGGGCGGCCGAAGACCGAGGTCGGCAAGTTCGCGGGCGTCGAGCTGACGTCGATCATCAACATGATGGATCTCGAGGGTGCCCCCGACGGTGCGCGCCCGCTGGTCGATCTCAACGTCGGGCCAGGGCTCGACTCCGGCCCGCGGTCGATGGCTTCGGGGCCCTCCACACTCCCGCGGAGCGACGTCCACGACATGCTGCCGACCGCTCCGCGGGCGATGCCGGTGATGCCGCCGATGCCGAACCTCCAGCTGCCGCTGACACCACCGGTGGTCAGGCGGTCGGCGCAGACACCGGGCCAGCAGCAACGCCCTTCTGTCAAAAACAAGAGCGCGCCGCGACGAAAATCGGCGATCCGGGCCTGGATGGTCATCCTCATCATCCTGATCGCCGGCGGCATCGCCGCGGGGCTCGTCGCGATGTCGGGGCCAGACGTGCCGTCCGTGCAGACCAAGTAGCCCGGCGTATTTACAGCACGTTGCCCGGCGGCTACGATGATCGCGCCGAGTAGAGATGTCTCGCGATCGATCCAACGTCACGGCCCTGCTCGACGACGCGCCCTCGTACTCGCGTCAGAATCAGGGCGGGATCTTCATGGTCATCAAGGGTCCGGACCGTGGAGAAGCGGTCCGGCTCACCCGCGATCCCGTGTCGTTCGGCTCCGGGGCGCAGTGCAGCCTGGTGCTCACCGACAAGACGGTGTCCCGCAAGCACCTCGAGGCGCAGCTGATCGGTGACGAGGTCATGATGATCGACTGCGGCTCGACGAACGGCACGTTCATCCAGGGCTCGCGGTTCGAAAAGATCTCGATCGGCTTCGGCGCCGAGGTGAAGCTCGGCCGCACGGTCATCAAGTTCCTGCCCGACGAGGAGATCGTCGAGCCCGAGCCGTCCGCGCAGACGTCGTTCGGTACGATCGTTGGTGGCGACACCAAGATGCGCCAGATGTTCACGCTGCTCGAGGACGTCGCCGCGACCAACGCGACCGTCCTGATCGAGGGCGAGACCGGCACGGGCAAGGAGCTGATCGCGGAGGAGGTGCACAACCACTCGCCGCGCCGCGACGGCCCGTTCGTCGTGTTCGACTGCGGCTCGGTCCCGCGCGAGCTGATCGAATCGATGCTGTTCGGCCACGTCAAGGGCAGCTTCACCGGCGCGATCACGGATCGCCGTGGCGCGTTTGCCGAGGCCCACGGCGGCACGATCTTCCTCGACGAGATCGGCGAGATGGCGCTCGACCTCCAGCCATCGCTGCTGCGCGTACTCGACAAGCGCGCGGTCCGGAAGGTCGGCTCGAACACCTACGAGAAGATCGACGTCCGCGTGGTCGCGGCGACCAACCGTGACCTCCGGGCCGAGGTCGCGAAGAAGGCATTCCGCGAGGATCTCTACTACCGGCTCGCGGTGATCCGGGTCAGCGTGCCGCCGCTCCGCGAGCGAGGCACCGACATCCCGCTGCTGATCCAGCACTTCGTCAACAACTTCGGCCAGAACCTGAACGTCACGCCCGAGGACATGGGGCGCCTCGTCCGCCACAGCTGGCCGGGCAACGTGCGCGAGCTGCGCAACGTGATGGAGCGCGCGTGCCTGCTCGCGCGCGGGTCGACCATCAACCTCGAGGACGCGCTGCACAGCGAGGCCGCGCCGAGCCTCGGCATCCGCACCGACCTGCCGTTCAAGGAAGCCAAAGGGCAGCTGGTCGAGATGTTCGAGCGCGAGTACATCGAAGATCTGATGCGGCGCCACAAGATGAACCTGTCGGCCGCCGCGCGCGAAGCGCAGATCGATCGCAAGCACCTGCGCGAGCTGATCCGCAAGTACGGGCTCGATCCCCGCCACAAGCTCGACGGCGACGAGCCTCCACCCGACGACGATTAGGCCACCGCCGACGGGGAGCGCTCGTGCACGTGTCACGTGCTCGTTCACTTGCGCGATCGTCGAGCTGCCAGCACGAACGGCTGACATCGCCGCCCGACGACGACCGCTCGATCGGCAGTGCCGAGTGCCTTGCGACCGCGACCCGCGTCAGTCGATCTTGACGCGAACCGACAGCCGCGTGTCCTTGACGTCGATCTCCCACTTGCGTCGGGAGTCGTTGGTCACGTCATAGACCTCGACGACATGCGACCCGACCTCGGTCTCGATCCGCTCGGTCGGGCACGTCTGGCCGGTCGGCTTGCCGTCGACGAACACGTAGTAGCGATCCTTGTCCTTGCACTTGAGGACCTTGATGCCCGCGGGGCCGCCGGTCGGCGTGACCTCCTTGAGCGGGATCGCGAACGAGCCCTTGCCGTCAACCTGCGCGACGTAGAGCTCGTGACCGGGCAGCATGATCGCGAGCGTGTGGCGATCGGCGGTGCCCGGTTGCTTGAGCGGCGTGACGCCCATGTCCGCGCCGTCGAGGAACACGCGCGCACCCGCTGGCTTCGAGGTCACGACCAGCGAATCGGAGGGCGTGGCGGTCGCGCCGGCGTCGATCGCGGGCTGCGCGGCGGCGTCGATCACCGGCGGCGCGCCAGCATCGATCACCTGTGCGGCCACGGCATCACCGGGCGGCACCGCACTGCCGGCGTCGAGGGCGGTGGGCACGGCGGCGGCATCGCTCGCGGCATCGCTCGCGGCATCGATCGCGGCATCGATCGCGGCATCGCTCGCGGCGATCGCAACCTGCCGGGCATCGGGCTTCGTGCCGGCGTCAGGGGCGTTCGCGACCACGGGCGCTTCGTCCCGCGATCGGCCGAACATGTCGTGCGTGAGCCAGATGCCGCCAGCGATCACGATCGCGCTGACCGTGCCGATCAGCAGCCAGCGATTCTGCTTGTTCGGCGACGGCGGTGCCTCGCGGATCGCCATCGTCGGGATGTCGCGCTGATCGC
>JBBJLY010000084.1:0-28915 GCA_037720695.1 Kofleriaceae bacterium
TCGAAGCCGCCACCGATTCCCAAGGGTGGCTTCGAGGAGCCCGAGCGCGTTGGCTCCGTCCTCGGCAGCTATCGCGTGCTCGAGCTCCTCGGAAAAGGCGGCATGGGTTACGTGTATCGCGCCGAGCACGCCAAGCTCGGCCGCGAGGTCGCGCTCAAGCTCCTGCGCAGTGACTACGCACGTCGCCGTGACGCCGTCGCGCGATTCTTCCAGGAAGCGCGCACCGTCAATCGCGTTCGCCACCGCAACATCGTCGACGTCACGGACTTCGTCGAGCTCGACGACGGCACGACGTTCATCATCATGGAGTTCCTGCGCGGCCAGAGCCTCGGCAAGTGGGCGCGCACCGGCATCGATCTGCCGCGCGCGCTCGCCGTGCTCGTGCAGATCTGCGACGGGCTCGCCGCGGCGCACCAGGTCGGTGTGATCCATCGCGACCTCAAGCCCGACAACGTGATCGTCGTCCCGACCTCCGACGGCGCCGAGCTGGTGAAGCTGCTCGATTTCGGGGTCGCGAAGCTCGTCAATCGCGACGACGAGGACGTCGGCTTTCAGACCGCGGCCGGGTCGGTGATCGGGACCCCGGCGTACATGTCTCCCGAGCAAGCGGGCGGCATGGTGGTCGACGCGCGCAGCGACATCTACTCGCTCGGCGCGATCATGTACGAGCTGTTCTGCGGCCAGCCGATGTTCCGCGGCCGCTCGTTCGGCGAGTACGTCCGCAAGCACCTGACCGAGATGCCGCCGCCGCCGCACACCACGCAGGGCGGCAAGGGCATCGACACGCGCCTCGAGATCCTGATCATGCGTTGCCTCGACAAGGAGCCGAACCAGCGGTTCGGGCACATCCTGGAGCTCCGCGACTCGCTGCTCGGCATGCTCGGAGGGATGGAGACCGTGCCGCCCGGGTTCGCGTCGATGACGGGGAGTGCGGTGCGGCCACCTCCCACGATGATCCCCGCCATGATGGCGACCGTGCTGCCCTCGCAGCCGATCCCGCATGCGCAGACGCCGGGTTCGTCCTCGGGCTCCCACGCGTCACAGATCCTGCTCAGCCCGCATCTGCTGGCGTATCAGGGCCATCAGGGTCATCACAGCCACCAGTTCAACCCGAGCTACACCAGCCACGTCGTCGCGCCGACCACCCCATGGTGGGTGTGGTTCGTCGGCGGCGCGGTCGCGGTCGGCCTCGGGGTCGGGTCCGCGCTGTGGTACGCCGGTCGGGCGGAGCCAACCCAGCTCGCTGTCGCTGCCCCACCGTCGGAGCCCCTGGTGAAGCAAGTGCCCGAGCCGCCGGGCAACGCGGCGATCACGCCGACCATCCTCGAGCTCCGGTTCGATTCGTTGCCGAGCGGCGGCGTGTTCGCCGACGGCAAGTCCGCCGAGCTATGCCGGACGCCGTGCGCGTTCAACGTCGATCTCGCCGATGGCGGCCCCGCCGACAAGCGCACGTTCTACGTCCGCAGCGCGGGCTTCAAGGACAGCATGGTCGCCGTCGATCTCGCCGCCCCGCAGCGCGAGTTCCGCGTCACGCTCGATCGCGAGCCCACGATCCCGACCCGGCCCGTCGAGGTGACGGTGCCCGAGACCACCGAGGTCGCGGTCGACAAGCCGATCCACGGCAAGCGCGGCGTGGCGAAGAAGCGCACCGAAAAACAGCCTGACAAGCAGCCCGCGCCAGTCGTCGAGAAGCCGGTCGAGAAGCCGGTCGCAAAGCCAGTCGAGAAGCCGGTCGAGAAGCCGGTCGACGACCTGGAAGATCCGACCGACGGCAAGAAGCCCCCGATCAAGAAGCGGGTCGACAAGGGCATCGATGCGACCGAGACCATCGACCCGTTCCGACGCAAGAAGTCGAAATGACCACGCTGCTCCCTCGCCTCTTCCTCGTCGCGTTCGTGCTCGCCGTCCCCGCGTCGGGGATCGCACATGCCGAGACGGCGCAGGAGAAGGCGTCGCGGCGCTACTTTGACCGCGGCGAGAAGCTGTTCGCGCTCGGCAAGTTCGAGGATGCGCTCGAGCAGTACCAGAAGGCGTACGACGCCGAGCCGTTTCCGAGCCTGTTGTTCAACATCGGCCAGTGCCACCGCAACCTCAACGACTACGAGTCGGCGGTGTTCAGCTACAAGAAGTACCTGAAGCTCGAGCCCGAGGCGCCGAATCGCGAGCAAGTCGAGGGCCTGATCGAGGATCTCGAGCGCAAGCTCGAGGAGGGCGACACCGACAAGTTCCGCCTGCGCAAGAAGGACCGCGAGCCGGCCGCGAGCGCGCCGGTGTACAAGAAGTGGTGGTTCTGGACCGGGATCGCCGTGGTCGGAGTCGCTGGCGGTATCGGCATCTATGCGGCGACCTCCGGCGGCGGGCTCCCGGACAGCGAGCTCGGCAACATCGTGTTTGGACCATGACCCGAATCTGTTCTGTGACCTCCGCTGCTCCGTCAATCGTCCTCGTGCTGGCCGCGCTCGCCGCTGCTTGCGGCGAAGACGAAGCGTACGTGTTCGTGACCGTCGAAGGCCGTCCTTCGGTTCACGACGTGACCAAGCTGCGCGTCACGCTGTCCAACGGTGGCACGTCGCGCACCGACGAGCTCGTGCTCGGCAGCAACTCGCTACCGTCGACGTTCACGGTGACCGCGCCGGGCCGCACGGGCGAGCTCGCGATCTCCGTCGAAGCGCTCGATGACAACAACTCGATGGTCGGCCTCGGTAGCACCGCCGGGATGATCGACCAGGAGGCTGCGAGCGTGCTGCTCGACAGCACGGACTTCGTGGTCAACACCGAGGTCGCGATGACCCAGGAGCTGTCGAACTACACGCTCGCGAACGGGTTCCAGCTCGCAGCTGCTGGCGACCAGTGGATGACCGGGTGGACCGTGTTTCCGTGTAGCCCGTCGTGCAACATGTTCGGCCGCCGCTTCGATCGTACCGGCCTGCCGGTGGAGACCGCACTCGCAGCCGGCAAGAACCAGTTCGCGCTCAACACGCGCCCCACCAACACGTTTTCAACCCCGGCCCTCGCTGCGAACGGCACGACGATGATTGCGGTGTGGAACCAGTTCGACCCGTCTCCCGCCACCACGCGAAGCATCGAGTGCCGGACGTTCGACACGACGGGCACGGCCAACGCAACCCAGCTCGAGGTCGCGATCGACGAGGATCCCGATGTCGTGTCGACGACGGCACTCGCCAACGGCAACTTCGCGATCGCATGGGACGGCACCATCACCACGCGGCAGATCCGCAGCGCGATCGTGCGCCCCGATTGCACCGTGGTGACCGTGTCGACCGTGCAGACCGCCGCCAGCATCCCGCGCGGCAGTCACCTCGCCGCCGGAACGGATCGCATCATGTACGCGTGGACGGTCGACGGTGGCGTCCACGTCCGGCTCGCGACCAACGGGAACGCATTTCTCACCAACGACCTGCTGCTGATCCCCAAGCCCGCGACCGAGAGCGTCGATCACGTACGAGTCGCGCCGCTCCCGGGGGGCAACTTCGCGGTCGTCGTGCGGTGGTCGCTCGACACCGGCACGGGCCCGGGGCGCCTCGAGCTCCTTCGCACCAACAACCTCGGCGTCCCGATCGGCACGCCGTCACTGGTCACCGACAAGAGCGGCTCCGAGTTCACGCAGAGTCAGGGCTTCGGCGTCGCCGCGCGTGGCGATGGCGCGTTGCTCGTCGTGTGGCACGGCTGCGACGCGCTCGGAGATGGCGTCGGCTGCGGCGTGTGGGGCCGCGTCATGCGTCCGAACGGCACCGGAGTCACCGATCCGTTCGTGCTGTCGACCACCACGCTCGGCGATCAGGTTGGCCCGTCCGCCGCCGCGCTGTCGGACTCGTTTGTCGTCGCGTGGACCGATGCCAGCATGACGGCGCCCGATACCTCCGATGATGCGGTGCGCGCGCGGGTGATCTATCCCGCGTTCGATAACTCGCAGTAGCTACGCTTCTTCGTCGGCGCGATGGTCGATGCCGAGTGAGCGCATCTTTTTGTAAAGGTGACTGCGCTCGAGCTGGAGCTCGCGCGCTGTGTTGGACACGTGGTGATCGTTGGCGTCGAGCGCCGCCATGATGATCTCGCGCTCGGCTCCAGCGACCAGATCCTTGAACGGCGTCCCGCGCGCGAACTCAGCCTTCACGGCCTTGACCCGCGGCAACGCGTCGCCGACGTCCGACTCGGTGATCACCTCCTGATCGCCGGTCAGGATCGCGAGCCGCTCCACGACGTTCTTGAGCTCGCGCACGTTGCCCGGCCACTCGTGCTGCATCACCAGGGTCATCGCGCTCGGCGCCACCTTCTTGAGGCGGCGTCCGTTGTCGGCGCAGACCTGGGCGAGGGCGCTCGACCAGCGTCGGGATGTCCTCGCGGCGGGCGCGAAGAGGTGGGAGCTCGATCGGCACCACCGCGAGCCGGTAGAACAGATCCTCGCGAAACCGGCTGGCCGCGATCTCGGCCTGGAGGTCCTTGTTGGTCGCGGCCACTACGCGAACGTCGACCTTGATCGTGTCACCGCCGCCGACCCGCTCGAGCTCGTTCTCCTGCAAGACGCGCAGCACCTTGGCCTGCGCGTTCGGGTTCATGTCGCCGACCTCGTCGAGAAATAGCGTCCCGCCATCCGCGAGCTCGAATTTTCCGCGCCGCTGCTGCGTCGCTCCGGTGAAGGCACCCTTCTCGTGACCGAACAGCTCGCTCTCGATCAGCTCGGACGGAATCGCCGCACAGTTGAGCTTCACGAACGGCCCATCGGCCCGCTTCGAGTGCTCGTGAACGGCGCGTGCCACGAGCTCCTTGCCCGTACCGTTCTCGCCCGTGATCAGCACGCGACCGGTGGTCGGCGCGGTCTTGCTGACCTTGTCGAAGATCGCCTTCATCGCGCTGCCCTTGCCGATCATCGCGAAGTCCATCTGCGCACGCCCGCGCAGACGCGCGTTCTCGTGACGCAACCGCGCGAACTGGAGCGCGTTGTGGACGGTCAGCAGCAGCTTGTCGCCCGAGAGTGGCTTCTCGACGAAGTCGTGGGCGCCGCCCTTGGTCGCCTGGACCGCAGTCTCGATCGTCGCGTTGCCGGACATCATCACGATGATGGTCTCCGGACTGGCGACCCGGATCTTGGGCAACAACTCGAGCCCGCTCTCGCCGGGCATCATGACGTCGAGCAGGACGAGATCGATATCGTGCTCCGCGACCTTCGCGAGCCCAGCATTCGCGTTGCCGGCGACCTCGACACGAAACCCCTCGATCTCGAGCGATCGCCGCACCGTGGTCAGGATGTTCGGTTCGTCATCGATGACCAGGATCGTGCTGCGCGCCATGCCGCACAGACCGTAGCAGATGCCCGCACAGAATTGACTAACGTGCCGAAGGCCTTTAGGTTCCTGCCATGAGTCGCTCGCTCTTGATCCTGCTCGCCCTGCTCGCTGCGAGCTGCAGCGAGCCGCCAAAAAAGCCAGGGTGCAAGGGCGACAAGGAGTGCAAGAACGGGCTCGTGTGCTCGGACAACAAGTGCGTCGAGTGCAAGAGCGACACGCAGTGTCCCGCCGGCAAGAAGTGCAGCGCGAACGCCTGCATCATCGCTCCCGAGTGCACGAAGGATGATCAGTGTCCCGCCGGCAAGGTCTGTCAGGCCGGCAAGTGCAAGTCATGTGCGACGGACAGCGAGTGCGGGCCCGGCGGTTCGTGCGAAGCCGGTGCGTGCAAGCGCGCCAACAAGTGCACGAAGGACGAAGACTGCGCCGACGACGAGGATTGCATCAACGGCTTCTGCAAGCGCGCAGGCGCCGGCACCAACGTCGGCGCCTCCTGCACGCTCGCCACCGTCTATTTCGGCTTCGACGACTCGTCGATCCAGGCCAGCGAGCGCGACCGACTCGACGCCAACGCGGCGTGCCTCGAGAAGACCAAGGGCAAGTCGATCTACCTCAGCGGTCATACCGATACGTCGGGCACCGAGGAATACAACATCGCGCTGTCGGAGCGCCGGGCGCAGTCGGTCGCCGATTACATGGCGCGGCTCGGTGCAGACCCGGCGCGCATGCAGGTGGTACCGAAGGGCGAGACCGAGCAGACCGGGCTCGGAGACGACAAGGATCGCCGCTGCGAGTTCCAGTGGCGCTAGGAGACACCATGATCAAACTAGTCTCGCTATCGCTCGTCACGACCCTCGTCACGACCCTCGGGGGCTGCTTCTGGGCGACGACCAAGAGCGAAGGCGAAGCGCTGCGCAAGGACGTCAAGTCGCTCCAGGATCGACTCAACACGAAGGAGGCCGCGCTCGACGATCAGATCGGCCAGCTGAAGAAGGTGCTGGACGATTCCTCGAAGCTGCTCAAGCGCAACAGCGCGGACCTCGGCGCCGATGTCGATCAGCTGCGCAATGACGTCCGGACCGCCAACGGCCTCGTCACCGCGATGAACAACACGTACAACGAGCTCAAGTCCGCGTTCGACGCGTACAAGAAGGCCAACGACCAGCGCCTCGAGCGCCTCGAAGAGCGACTCGGCCAGATCGAGAGCGGCAAGCCCTCGGCCTCGTCGTCCCCCGACGAGCTCTGGCGACTCGGCTCGGCAGCGTTTCAGGCCGCCCGTTACAACGACGCGATCGAGATCTTCAAGCGGCTGACGCAGTCATACCCGACCCACGAGAAGGCCGATGACGCGGCGTACTTCCGCGGCCAGAGCTACACCAAGCTCAAGGACTGGGAGAAGGCGATCGGCGCCTACCAGCAGCTCAACGAGAAGTATCCCACCGGTGAGCTGACCGACGACGGCCTGTACTTCGCAGCGCTCGCGGCGATCGAGCTCAAGCAGTGCGGCGAGGCGCGCACGTATCTGAGCATCATCAAGTCAAAGCACCCGAAGTCGAACGTCACCAAGGACGCGACGGCGCTCGACGCGCAAGCGAAGAAAGATCAGAAGTCCAAGGCGAAGTGCGCGCAGTAGTTACTTGCCGCCCGCCTTCGTGAACTGCTCGAGCCCGTCCTTCTTGAGCTCGTAGTTCGGCGCCAGCTTGCTGTGGCACTGGTTGCACGTCTTGATCTTCTTCTCCTTCATGAACGCCTTCATCGCGTCCTTCGCACCCTTCTGCCCGCCCTTTGCACACGCGTTCTTCGCGAGCTCCGTCTTGAATGTCTTGGTCTTGCAGGCCTCGGCAGCGTCCACGGGCGACGTCACCGTCGCGAACGTGAAGACTCCGATGATGGCGGTGATGGTTGCGAGCAGTCCGAGCTTGGCCATGGGGTTTCCTTTCGACGCTGGGACCCGGGGGTCTATTCACCCGATGTCCTGCAGCTCGGAATCTTCGTACATCACGAAATCGTTAGCAATCTAGTCAGCCGGGCGACGTAGGGCACGGGCTGCCAGGGTCGGGTCCTGGGCGTCGTTGACCGCGCTGATCGCACACACCGCCGCCGCTCCCGCACCATAGATCTCGCGCGCGAGGGCCGGCGTGATTCCCCCGATCGCGACCACGGGGGTGTCACCAGCGATCGCGACCGCGGCATGCAGCCCGGCAAGTCCCTGCACCGGATCCGGATCGACCTTGGTCGAGGTCGTGAAGATCGGGCCGAACCCGAGGTAGTCGGCGCCGCCGCCGCGCGCGGCCTGGACCTGCGCCAGGTCGTGCGTCGACACGCCGATCCACAGCCGGTCGCCGGCGATCGCGCGCGCCTCCGCGAGTGGCAGATCCGTCTGGCCGAGATGGACGCCATCAGCACGTGCCGCGAGCGCGAGGTCCACCCGATCATTGACGACCAGCGCCGCACCCACCTGGTCACAGATCTTTCGCGCCATCCGCGCGACCCGCAGGATCGTCGCTGCGTCGACCCGATGGTGACGGGGCTTGATCCTGACCTGAACAACGCGCGCGTGGCGAACGAGCAGCCGCGCGAGTGCCTCGTCCTCTCGATCGAGCACGGCGTAGAAGCCGCGAATCACCTCGCGGACATGCAGCATGATCAACGCATCTGGAGCTCGAGTTGCTCGAGCTCGCGGGCCTTGTCGCGCAGCGCCGCCGCACGCTCGAACTCGAGATCGGACGCGGCCTGCTTCATCTCGTTGCGCAGCTTCTCGATCGCGGCGCGCAAGGTCCCCAGATCGTCGATCGTCTTCAGATCGACGCTGACCTGCCCGCTCTTGCGGCCCTTCACCGGGATCGGCTCGGCTGGCTGGATGTCGAGGATCGTGCGGCTCGCCGACCGCGGGATGATCCCGTGCTCCGTGTTGTAGATCTGCTGCACGGCGCGCCGGCGATTGGTCTCGCCGACCGCGAGCTGGATCGATACGGTGTTCTTGTCGGCGTACAGCAGCACGCGACCTCGCACATTGCGCGCCGCACGGCCGATGGTCTGGATCAGCGAGCGCTCGCTGCGCAGGAAGCCTTCCTTGTCGGCGTCGAGGATGCCGACGAGTGACACCTCCGGGATGTCGAGGCCCTCACGGAGCAGGTTGATGCCGACCAGCACGTCGAACTCGCCGCGGCGCAGATCGCGAATGATCTGGATCCGTTCGAGCGTGTCGACGTCGGAATGGAGGTACCGGACCTTGATGCCGATCTCGCGGTAGTACTCGGTCAGGTCCTCGGCCATCCGCTTGGTCAGTGTGGTGACCAGCACGCGATCGCCCTCGGCGGTACGCGTCCGGATCTCGGCGAGCAGGTCGTCGACTTGGTGCGCCACGGGGCGGACCTCGACCTCGGGATCGAGCAGGCCGGTCGGCCGGATGATCTGCTCGACGACGACGCCCTTGGCCTGCGCGAGCTCCCACTCGGCCGGGGTCGCCGAGACGTAGATGGTCTGCTTCGCGCGCTCGCGCCACTCGTCGAACCGCAGCGGCCGGTTGTCGAGCGCGCTCGGCAGCCGGAACCCGAAGTCGACGAGCGTCGTCTTGCGCGAGCGGTCGCCGTTGTACATCGCCCCGATCTGCGGAACGGTCTGGTGAGACTCGTCGATCACCAGCAGGTAGTCGTCGGGGAAGTAGTCCATCAGCGTCGGAGGCGGATCCCCGACGTTGCGGCCCGTGAGGTGGCGCGAGTAGTTCTCGATGCCGGAGCAGAACCCCATCTGCTCGATCGCCTCGAGGTCGTACATCGTGCGTTGTTCCAGCCGCTGGCGCTCGAGTAGCTTGCCCTGCGACGACAGCAGCGTGAGCTGCTCCTTGAGCTCCTCGCGGATGCTCGTGACCGCGCGCCGCATGGTCTCCTCGGGCGTGGCGTAGTGCGACGCCGGGAAGATCACCGCGCGATCCATCTTGCGTTTGATGCCGCCGCGCAGGGGGTCGATCTCGCTCAGCGCCTCGACCTGATCGCCCCACCACTCGATGCGAATCGCGGTATCGGCCTCGTACGCCGGGAACACCTCGACGGTGTCGCCGCGGACGCGAAACGTACCGCGGTGGAAGTCGACGTCGTTGCGCTCGTACTGCAGCTCGACCAGCCGGCGCAGCACGCTGTCGCGATCGATCGCCGTCCCGACGTCGACCTCGCACGTCATCTTCGAGTAGGTGTCACGGGCGCCGATCCCGTAGATGCACGACACCGAGGCGACGATGATGACGTCCCTCCGCGACAGCAACGCGAACGTCGCTGCGTGGCGCATCCGGTCGATCTCCTCGTTCACGATCGAGTCCTTCTCGATGAACGTGTCGGTCGTCGGGACGTAGGCCTCGGGCTGGTAGTAGTCGTAGTAGCTGACGAAGTAGTGGACGGCGTTGTCAGGGAACAGCTCCTTGAATTCGCCGTAGAGCTGCGCCGCCAGGATCTTGTTGTGCGCGATGATCAGCGTCGGGCGCTGGACCGCGCTGATCGCGTTCGCGATCGTGAAGGTCTTGCCAGAGCCCGTGATCCCGAGCAGCACCTGGGCGTCGTCGCCACGGAGCAGGCCCTCGGTCAGCTCCTGGATCGCCTTGGGCTGATCACCGCCCGGCTGGAACGGGGACGCGAGCCTGAATACCGCCTCGCCGGCCGCCGCCTTCGACGACTCCGAGACATGCGAGGCCGCCTCCATCAACGCAGCACCTTTGGCGTTCTTGGTTCGACCGCGTCGCACGGCGCTGACTCTAGCCCGCTCGGTGGAGGGACGCACTACGTGACCCGATCGGTGAGCTCGAGAAGAAGCGCGGTGACGAAGCGCCAGCATGATCGCGCTTCATGGAGGATCCTTTTTCATGGGGCGGTTAACAGGGAGCACGAACGGGGGCCCGATCGATGCGAGCCACATCCACCAGTGGACCGGTCGCGGCTTGGGGCGCTCGGAGGGTGATCGCTGGGATGACATCGGTCGGGGCTCGCGGTCAGCGAGCCGGTGCTTCGTGGAGACCGATGACGTTGCCGTCGAGGTCTTCGATCAGCGCGATCGAGCCGTTCGGATCGATCGCCATCACAGGCAGGACGACCTTCGCGCCCGCCTCGACGGCACGCGCGAGGCAGCGCGCGAGCCCGTCGGGCGCATCGAGGTAGATCACCGTTCCGTTGCCGCTCGGCGCGCGCTTCGGATCCGAGATCAGCGCACCTCGCACAGCATCCTTGTTCCCGGCGGTAAACACCGCGTGCGGAACGCCTCCGAACTCGGTCAGCTCGAGCTTGCGATCGAGCATCGCGCCATACATCGCGGCGGATTTGGCGAGGTCCCGGACCGGAATCTCGAACCAGTTGACGACGTGCTTCGAGGGGCTATCTGTGGTCTTGGTTGTCATGTGCTTTGTCCTTTCGAACTGGACGTTGGACCCCCCTCGTGACAGCCTTCTGTCAGGTTTGATAGATGCGTAAAAAATCCCGGTTATTTGCGATCGCGGAGGCCCTGCGAGCCCGCCGGACAGGCGTCACCGCCGGCCAGCTCGCGGAGCGGTTCGGGGTCACGCTGCGAACGATCTATCGCGACATCGAGGCGTTGCAGGATGCCGGGATGCCAATCCGAGCGGATCGGGGTCGCGGTGGCGGCTATGCGCTCGACAAGAACTACCAGCTGCCGCCGATCAACTTCACCGCGCGCGAGGCCGCGCTGCTGGTCGCGTTGTCACGCCTTGCGGTGGAGCAGCGGCTGATCCCGTTCCCGCGCGCGATCGAGAAGGCGTGCGACAAGGTCCGCGCGGCGTTGAGCACGTCCGCTCAACGCGAGCTGCTGACGCTCGTCGGCGAGCTCCAGCTGGTCGGGGTCCCTGCCCTGCCGATCCCGACCAGCGTCCGCGATGCGATCGAGACCGCGTGGTTCGAGTCACGCGCCTTGCGGATCGTCTACGCGAAGTCCGCGTGGCAGATGAGCCCCCGCCTGGTGCGCATTCGCAACCTGGTGTTCGATCGCTCGATCACGCTGCTCAACTGCGTCGATCTCGAGACCGGCCAGGACCGCCAGTTCCGCCTCGACCGGATCAAGCAGGCGTCCGTGATGGACTCGAGCCCGAGTAGCTGATCGCGAGGGAGGTCTGCCCGATCGATTGTGTACAATGGGCCCATGAGCGGCGAGCCTGAACAAGAGCAGACCAGCGGCGCGCAGACTCATGCTCCCGGGGCACGGGAGCAGGTCCCACCGTCTCGCGAGGGCCCCGGTGGCGCCGAGATGTGGGCGCGCCACATTCCTGCTGCGCGACCCAATAGCGATGCCAACCGCGCGCGTAGTGCGCACGATCACGCCGAGCACGGCGGCCATGAAGGGCCACACACCGACGCCACGCTCGTGACGCCCGGAGTGACGCCTGGGGTCGAGGTCAACCCTGCGCCCGTCACCGGGACCGGGGGAGCGACGACCGGAACCCCGCCCGCTGCGCCCACCGCGGCCGACACCACCGCGTGGCTCGCCGCTGGCAACACCTGGATCACGGGGACGCTCCTGCCAGCGATGGCGGCCGAACCCGAAGGCATCGGCAAGAATACCGCCGCGTACTGTCAGGGAACTGCGATCACCACGGGCACACCGCGCGTCGTGCTCGAGGCGATCGTCCCCACCCACGACACCGATGCACGGGTCACTGCGTCCGGCCAGGACCCGACGCAGTACAAGGCGTGGGCGTGGGGCAGCACGGCGAATGTGTCGGTCAACGTCAATGGTCTCGGCGGCTATCACAATGGCGTGCGAATCGGCCTGGTCACCCGCCGCGATCTGGCCGGCGGCACGTTCAGCATGGCGACCGTCCGGACGTTCCTCATCCACGAGGTGCAGCACGACTCCGACCACCACGAGTCGAGTCGCGAGGGCTCGGGCGAGCGCGGCGGCTTTGACGATGCCGCCTGGCGATGGTTCAAGACCGAGTACCGCTCGTACTGGCTCGACACCCGCTTCGACGCGCTTTCGCCGACGACGCAGCACACCGCGACCCACCCCGGCATCAACGGGGGCGCCGTGATCACCGGCAAGAACGAGAGGTCGTTCGCGTGCATCAAGCATCTGTGGGACTCGGGCACCGCGTATCAGAGCATCATCAACGCCTACAACGGCAATCAGCGGTTCAAGGACGTCGTGCACGCGCACAACGGCGTCGATTCGGCCAACGCCACCAACGATCCAAAGGTCGACGACTTCGTGCGCGCGATCACCGCGCATCAATCAAGCAACGCCCACAACGGCTGGGCCGCGATGAACGAAGCGCAGCGCGCGACCTGCCGCGGCAACGGCGAGATCCGCCGCCTGATCCAGGCGGTGTGGCCGGTCAACGACCCGTATCGCGTCCCGCTGCTCGGCTTCATCGACTACAGCTTCACCGACGAGGATTTTCGCCAGGCGCAGCGCTTCTGCTTCGCGCTCTACCATGGCAACGAGGACACGATGGCGAGCGAGGCGCGCGGCCTCGGGCGCGCACGCGAATGGCTGATCAGCCAACCGGACTTTCGCCGGTTCGCCGAGCACTTCACGAGCTTCCCGAACAACGGTCCCGGGTTTTGCGCGTCGTGGAACGCGAGCGACGTGATCGCACTGCTGAACGGGAGCCGTCAGCGCGGCGACTTCCCGGTCATGGCGGGCTGCTTCGCATCCGGGACCCAGGTCCTGATGGCCGACGGCAGCACGCGCGCGATCGAGACCCTCGAGGTTGGCACCGCGGTGCTCGCGTACGACGAGCAAGCGCGCGACGTCGTCTCGCGGCGCGTCACCCAGCGTCATGACCATCCCCCCGAGGCGACCTTTCGCGCCACGATCACGGGCCTCGCGACGCCCGTGATGGTCACCGCGCAGCATCGGTTCTTCGTCGCGTCACGGCGCGAGTGGGTCCGCTTCGGCGAGCTCGCCGTGGGCACCGAGCTGTTCCACTACGATCCCGTCACGCGTGAGGCATCGCCACGTCACCTCGAGCGCATCGAGCCCGCCGACGCCGTGCCGGTCTACAACCTGTCGGTCGAGCAGGATCCAAGCTACTTCGTCTTCGGCATCCTCGTGCACAACACGAAGATGGCGTAACGTCCTGTCGCGATGAAGCTCGTCGTCGCCACCGTTCTCACCGTGCTGGGAGCTGGGTGCGGCAATTCTCATGGCGGTGACCGTCCCAAGCCCGCAGGGTCGGGTGACGCGCTCGCTGCCCGGTGTCCGCAAGGAGCCCCGATGTCTACCGATGCAAGCTGGAAGCAGATCGATCCCGGTCACCCGCTGGTGCCAGTCCTGATCAAGATGCCTCCGGGCATCGAGGGCAAGCTGATCAAGCTGTCCGAGACCGATGCGATCTACATGATCAAGGTGCCCAACACCGACGTGTTGCTGCAGCTCGGTGTCGACCAGGTGCAGAAACCCGAGGACTTCACCGCGGTGATCGCGAGCCAGGGCGGCACCACCGAGCTCGAGACGCATGCGGGCAAGCTGGGCGGTAAGGACGCCACGGAGACCTGCGGCACCGTCCGGGTGCCGCTGCCGCACGCGGTCGTGCAAGGCTCCAACGGGCGACCCCAGGACGTCGATGCGCAGGTCAAACAGGATCGCTACGGTGGATACTTCGTGCCGATCGACGGCAGGGTGTTTCGGGCGACCTATCGGATTCCGGACAAGGAGGCTGCGCAGTGGGAACCGGTGTTCCGGACGATCCTCGACAACCTGACCTGGAAGTAGAGGCGCCCGCGCGTAGCGCCTTTGCCGCCTGGGAGCTCGCGCTCGACAACTGGGTCCGGCACGCGATCACCTGTTACGTGGCCCGCCGCCAGGCCCGTGGTGAGCTGTACGAGCCCGGCTTCAGCGATCGCGCGGTTGCGGTCGAGGAGCTCGCGCGTCTGCTGCAGCAACCGCCGAACGATCCGCATCTCGGTCCCGCGATTGCGGCCCGCGATGCGCGCGTCGCGATGTGGAGAGCACTCGAGCTCGCCGATCGCGCCCTCGAAGGGCATCTGCTGTGGGCGCATCTCGCGCGGCGGTTCAGCCTCTCCGACGACGAGCTCGAGTTGTTGCTGCTGACGTACGTCGCGACCTCGTCCCCTGCGCTGCAGCGGGCACTGCGCTTCGCGTGGAATGACTTCGCACGCAAGCTGCCGACCGCGTTCTTCCTGTGGGAGCTCGCACGGCCCGAGCGCGGGGAGACCGGCCTCGATCGCCTGACCGATCTCGTGCATCGCTCGAACCTGATCACCTACCAGCTGATCGAGCTGCTGGAGCCGTATCCGTCGCCACTGTTCGCACAGGTCAGGCTGCACCCGAACGTGACCGAGGCCCTCGGTCGGGCCGCACGCGACAGCCTCGGCGAGGTCCGGCTGGTGTTCGATCCGGGCGCGCCGCCCGAAGATTTCCCCGCGTCAGATCCAGCCGTCGAGTCACTGACCTGGCTGGTGATCGGTCCCTCGGGATCCGGCCGGCTCGCACTCGCCCTCGATCGCGCGGATCGGCTGGGCCATCGCCTGGTGACCTGTCGGATCGACGCTGCGCGAGCCACTGCCCCCGACGCCGTGGTCGGCCTTGTTCGCGGTTGTATTCGCGATGCCGTGCTGCTCGGCGCTGCGCTCCATCTCGAGGACGCCCACCACCTGCAAGACCAGCCCGGGTTGCTCGAGCTGGTGCTCGACGCGGTGGTCGACACGCCGATTCCCGTGTCGCTCGCGTTGCTCGCGTCACCGCGTGCGCTGACGCTGTTCAGTCGCCTTCGCATCACGTACCTCGCAGCGCCGACGCGCGAGCGCCGCCTCGAGATCTGGGACGAAGCCGTCGGTGCACACGTGTTGCCGGCCGAGGCTCAGGACCTCGCCGCCCGCTACCCCCTGACCCACGGCCAGATCCGGCGGGCGGTTCGCGATGCCGCGTGGCGCCACCAGCTCCCGTCGCCCAGTGACCGCGCTCGTGCACGCGCCGATCTGCTGCACGAGGAAGCGCGCAACGTGTTGCACCGAGACGTGCAGTTCCTGGCGACCCCGGTGGTGACCCGGCTGACCTGGGACGACATGATCCTCCCCGAGGACGTCGTCGAGCAACTCTGGGACATCGTCCGCTTCGTCCGTCATCGCGGGCGGGTGTTCGACGACTGGGGCTTCCGCGCGAAGTTCGACTACGGCACCTCCGTGACGACGCTGATGACCGGGCCGCCCGGGACCGGCAAGACCATGGCCTCGGCGCTGATCGCGCGGGAGCTCGGCCTCGAGGTCTATCGGGTCGCGCTGCCGCAGATCGTGTCCAAGTGGATCGGCGAGACCGAGAAGAACCTCGAGAAGATCTTCGACTTCTGCGAGCGCCACGGCGTCGCGCTGCTGTGCGACGAGGCTGACAGTCTGTTCGGTAAACGCGCCAACGTCGAGACCGCGGCCGACAAGTACGCGAACCTCGAGACCAACTTCCTGTTGCAGCGGCTCGAGCAGTTCGACGGCGTCGCGTTCTTGACGACCAACCTCGCGAAGGGCATCGACGAGGCGTTCGAGCGCCGCCTGCGGTTCCGGATCGAGTTCCCCGATCCCGACGCCGAGATGCGAGAGCGGCTGTGGCGCAGTATGTTGCCCCGCGCGGCCGTGGTCGCGCCCAAGATCAACTGGAAGTGGCTCGCCGAGACGTTCGAGCTGTCGGGCGCGTACATCAAGGAGGCCGTGCTGACCGCGGCGTTCAAGGCGGCCGAGCGCAAGATCCCGATCGACACCGACCTGCTCTGCCTCGGGGCCAACACGCAATATCGCAAGATGGGCAAGCTGTCCGCCAAGCAGGCGCCGCAGGCGCCGCGCTAGGTTCGGGCGTCGGGATTCACGTCACGATTTCCGATTCACGCCTCGTCGGGAATCGGAAAGGCCCCGCTGCGCGCTAGCGTCGGCGATACAGGATGCGCCAGATCGGCAGGCCAGTCTCCTCGGCATTCTGCTCGCGCCACGACCGCACGCCATACGGATTGCCCGCCCGCCAGAACGTCCACTCACCGGCGACGTTGGTGAACCGCGGGTCGGCGTCGAACGTCGCCATGCCATCGAGCGCGATGTCCCAGACGTCGCTCTGGACGAACAGCTCACCACCGGGGCGCAGCGCATGTGCGATCCCATCAGCGAGCGTGCTGTCGACCATCCGGCGATCGTGGTGCTTGCGCTTGAACCACGGATCCGGAAAGTTCACGTACACGCGCTCGACCGAGCCCTGCGGAAAGATCTCGCTGGTGTGGAGCTGGGCCTGGCAGAACACCGCGTGCACCGGCGCGCCGGTCTCGCGAGCACGCTTGTTGACGAGCCGGGTCAGATCTTCGCGGATGTCGAGCCCGACGTAGAGCCGGGATGGATCGACCGCCGCGCGCTCGAACAGGAACTGCGCCTCCGCGCAGCCGATCTCGAGCTCGACGAGGCGAGCGTCGAGCGGCGGCCGCTCGCCTCGAAACCGCGCGAAGTGCAGCTGGTGCGGATTGACGTGCTGCCTGATCCGCACGTCACGCCCAGTCAGCGGCGAGCGCGAGGTAGCCGAACTGCCGTACGTTGAGCGGGGACTCGAGCGCGTCGAGCTCGCCACGCGTGACCCAGCGCCAGGCCCCGAACTCGTCGTTGGGCGTCACCTCGGCACCATCGGGCACGGTGGCGACGAACACGAAGTTCAGGTGGCGGCCCTTGGATCCCGCGAGATGTTCCTCGTACCCGATCAGGCCCGCGGGCACGCCATCGAGCGCGCCGACCAGCCGCCGGAATTCTCCCGTCAGCCCGGTCTCCTCGCGCAACTCGCGCACTGCGGCCTCGAGCGGAGTCTCCCCAGCTTCGAGCTCGCCGCCGATCGGGAGCCAGGTCGCGAGCCGGCGGTGCTCGATCACGAGCACACGCTCGCCGCGCCGCGCGTAGACCGCGACGCTGAAGGCACGCCGCTCGCTCACGGCAGGACCTCGAACGCGAGGCCGTTCGACGCGGCCTCGTTGACGGTGATCACGATCGTCGTGGCGCCAGGCACGACCATCGAGGGCACCTCGACCTCGGCCGCGCGATCGCTGTAGCTCGCGATCCGCGCCCGAAGCGTCGGAAGCTCGAGCCCGAACTGGATCTCGCCGCCCGCGGCCTCGCAATCGCCACGGTCGCCGCACAGCCGCTGTCCACTCAACATCACGAGGTCTCCCGCACGTGCCGACGCGGGCGTCACGGACTCGAGCCGTGGACCGTGGTCATCTGCGCAGCCGGCGCTCGCGACCAGGATCGCGGCCCCGAGCCGCGCGTTCACTTCGGTACTTTCTCCCAGTCCGAGAGGAACTTCGCCAGCCCGAGGTCCGTCAGCGGGTGCTTGCACAGCTGGAGCAGCACCGAGAGTGGACAGGTCGCCACGTGCGCACCCATCAGCGCGGCCTGGTGGACGTGCATCGGGTGACGCACCGAGGCGACGAGGACCTCGGTCTCGAACGCGTAGTTGTCGTAGATCGTGACGATCTCGCCGATCAACTGCATGCCGTCGGTGGAGACGTCATCGAGGCGGCCGACGAACGGTGAGATGTACGTCGCGCCAGCCTTGGCCGCGAGCAGCGCCTGGGTCGCCGAGAAGCACAACGTAACGTTGGTCTTGATGCCCTCTTGCGAGCACGTGCGGACCGCCTTCAGGCCCTCCGCGATCAGCGGGATCTTGACGACGATGTTGGGTCGCAGGGCCGCGTACTCGCGGGCCTCTTTCATCATTCCATCGTGGTCGGTGGAGACCACCTCGGCGGACACCGGGCCCTTCACGATGTCGCAGATCTCGAGCAGGACCTCGCGGAACTTCTTGCCTGTCCGGGCGACCAGCGAGGGATTGGTCGTCACGCCGTCGACGAGCCCCATCGCATCGGCTTCCCGGATCTCCTTGATATCGGCGGTGTCGATGAAGAACTTCATGCCGGACCTCCGTTGCACCATAGCCGACGAGGACGTAGCGTGCCTCGATCAGCGCGCGCACTCTACGCAGCTCGCCTGATGGATTCAACCATGCGCATCGGAACTGTCGATCTCCCGGAACGGCTCGATCGCGAGCGCTACTTTCGCGAGCTGTCCTACCTCGAGCTGTCCCTGCTTCACGCAGGACCGCAGCGCCCGGTGACGATCGCGAAGTGGGCCGAGGTCGCGCCGAAGGGCGCGATCGGGCTTGTCGCACCGTTCGTCCTCACCCATCGCCAGCCGCCCGCGAGCGCCAAGCCGTGGGACCACGACGCCACCACAGGCGACTTTCGGGACAGCCCGTCGGGTCGGGTCGCGCTGACCCGCTTGCGCGAGGCCGTCGATCAGCTGGGGGCGTCCTGCGTCGTGTTTCGCTCGCCGTCCCTGTTCGCCGCATCGGCGGCCAATCGCGACCAGCTGAAGAAGTTCTTCGGCGAGATCGCGACCACCGAGGCGGTGGGGACCGAGCGGGTCTGGGTGCCAGACGGCTTGTGGGATATGCGAACGGCAATCATGTTCGCAAAAGAGATCGGGATCACATGTGCAATTGATCCGCTCGTTCGCGATCCGGGACAGCCACCCGAGGTGCACTACGACCTGGAAGTGGATTCACTCTACTTCCGGATCTCCGGCCTGGGCCGGTCGGGACCGATCCGCAATGAACGTCAGGAAGACCTCGCGGCGCTCGTGGAGCACTACGAAGGGCTTCCCATCACGATCGCGTTCGACTCTCCCTCGCGATGGCAGGACGCTCGTAACCTCAAGCAGATGCTAGAGGAACTGACGCCAGGCAGTTCAGCGAACGACGCCGACGACGACTAGAAGATGAACGTTGCGATCGGGATCGGGAGCTCGCCAGCCTTCTTGGGCAGCTCTTCGATGTTGCGAGAAGACCTTCTCTCCACCATCTGGATGATCGGTTCCGACCGCCGCGATGCGACAGCTACGGTCTTCTTCGTGCGACTTCCATTGCCCTTTCGGGCCGCAGGGCGCGCAGTCATCACCTTGGATCGCATTCAAACTCCCCCGGAGCTCTAGTGTGTTAACGACTCTACGGAGCCGATGAATCGACTGTCAATGTAGGTAATCTGATTCCTTTACTTCAGTCCGGGTTGTCCGTATAAAGACGCGCGCTTTCCTAGGAGTTACGAGAATTTATGGACGGTAACACCGAGCTCGAGCTCTCTCATCTGGCCGCAGTTCCAGTGCAGGCCACGGTGGATCTTTTGGCCCTGACGGTACTGGGTGATCCAACGAAGGATAGCGTTTTCAAAGCTGTTGATTCTGCACTCGGCGGCGTGCTTGCGGATGTGGCGCGGGCCGAGCTGTTCGAAGGCAAGCCCGGACAATCGATCACCGTGCACACGCACGGCAAGCTCGCGGCGCGGCGCGTGCTCGTGGTCGGCGGCGGACCGCGTGGCGAGTTTGCGAATCCGAATATTCGCGATGCTGCGGCGGTGGTCGCGCAGGCGGCGAACAAGCACGGGGCGGCCTCGGTCGGCTTCGTCGTGCCCGCGCTCGGTGGCAATCGCGAGGTCAGCCTCGTCCAGCTCGCGGCCGAAGGCGTCGTCCTTGGCACCTACAAGTTTGGCCGCTACCTCACCGGTGAGGATCACAAGCGGCCGACCGCGCTCAAGTCGTTCGCGATCATCACCGACTTCAAGGGCAAGAAGCCCGGCGCGGCCCAGGCCCGCGCGTTCGCCACGGCGATCACGCGCGGCCGCACGATCGCCAGCGCCGTCAACCACGCGCGGGATCTGATCAACGAGCCCGCTGCAGTGATCACGCCGACCGCCCTCGCGAACGACGCCCAGGCGATCGCGAAGAAGCACAAGGGCGTGATGACGGTGACGATCCTCGACGGAATGAAGTGCGCCGAGCTCGGCATGGGGATGTTCCTCGCCGTCGGCCAGGGCTCCGACCAGGAGCCCCGCTTCATCCACATGACGTACACGCCTGCCAAGAAGCCGAAGAAGCGCGTGTGCTTCATCGGCAAGGGCGTCACGTTCGACTCGGGCGGCTATTCGCTGAAGCCCTCGAACGCGATGGAGGACATGAAGATCGACATGTCCGGTGCCGCCGCCGTGATCTCGGCAATGGACGCGATCGCGACGCTCGGCTCGGATCACGAGATCCATGCCGTGGTCGCGGCGTGCGAGAACCTCGTCAGCGGTCGCGCCTACAAGCTGGGTGACGTCCTCAAGTCGATGGATGGCACCACGGTCGAGATCAACAACACCGATGCCGAAGGCCGCCTGACGCTCGGCGATGCCATCACCTACGCGCGAACCAAGATCCAGCCGGACGAGATCCTGGACTTCGCCACGTTGACCGGCGCCTGCATGGTCGCACTCGGTCCGTACACCGCCGGCGTGATGTCCGATCACGAGTCGTTGATCCGTGGCTGGATGACCGCTGCCGAGAAGACCGGCGAGGACATGTGGCGGCTGCCACTCAACGGCCGGCTGCGCGAGCAGCTGAAGAGCCCGATCGCCGACATGCGTAACACGGGGGATCGCTACGGCGGCGCGATCACAGCGGGCCTGTTCCTGAAGACGTTTGCCAAGGATACCCCGTGGATCCACGTGGATATCGCCGGGCCGGCGTCCGGCTCGAGCAGCAGACCGTCGCAGCCGAAGGGCGGAACGGGCTTTGCGGTGGCCTCGATTGTCGAGTACGCGACCGCTTCCACGCGCTGAGGCAAGGTACCCTTGCGGAGAGCGAGATTGCTGGATTTATCAGCAATCTCGCGCGGTTGAATGTTCTGGCAGGTTGACAATGCGGGTCCTGACTGGTATCCTTGGATGAAGTCGAGGTTCCGTGTTGAAGCAGCAATTTTCTGTTGGGGACAAGGCCGTGTATCCGGTGCACGGCGTCGCTGAGGTGGTCGGGCTTGAAGAGCGCGACATCGGCGGCAACAAGACCGACGTCTACATCCTCAAGATCATCGACACGGGCCTGAAGATCATGCTCCCCACCGTCAACGCCGGCTCGGTCGGCCTGCGCGACCTGATCAGCGCGAAGCAGGTGAAGGAGGTCTACTCGATCCTGAAGTCGCGCGATGTCCCTCGCGACACGCAGACCTGGAACCGCCGCTACCGCGAGTACATGGAGAAGATCAAGACCGGTAGCGTGTTCGAGATCGCGGAGGTCCTTCGCGACCTGTCCGTGCTCCGCGCCACCAAGGATCTGTCGTTCGGCGAGCGCAAGATGCTCGAGACCGCGCGCAACCTCCTGACCAAGGAGCTCGCGATCGCGAAGGGTGTTGGCGAGGACAAGATCGGGATCGAGATCGAAGCGATCTTCGCCGTCGCTGCCGCGTGACACGAACGATCATCGCGGCAGGCGGTGGCGGGTTCCTGATGAACCCAGACGGGACGCCGACCGCGCTCGATGACTTCATCCTGTCGCGAGCGCGTGCGCCGCGTCCCAAGGTCTGTTTCCTGCCGACCGCGAGTGGCGACTCGGCCTCGTCGGTCACCCGGTTCTATCGTGCGTTCACCCGACTCGCCTGCACGCCGACCGATCTGACGGTGATCGAGTCGACGTTGCCACGTCATCCCGCCCCGCATGCACGGGTCCGCGACTTTCTCGCCGACGTCGACGTGATCTACACGGGCGGCGGCAACACCGCGAACGCGATCGCGATCTGGCGCGCGCACGGTCTCGTCGCCGAGCTTCGTCACGCCTGGGAGCAGGGCACGATCCTGTGCGGTGTCAGCGCCGGCATGGTGTGCTGGTTCGACGGCGCGGTCACCGACTCGTTTGGCGCCCTGGCCCGGCTCGACGGTCTGGGCTTCCTGCCCGGCAGCGCGTGTCCGCACTACGACAACGACCACGAGCGCCGGCCTGTCTACCACCGCCTGATCCGCGCTGGTGAGCTCCCGCCCGGCCTCGCCGCCGACGACGGTGCCGCGCTGGTGTTCGAGGGCACCGAGCTCGCAGAGGTCGTGACCGAGCGCCCGGATGCGTACGGCTATCGGGTCGAGCGTGCGGCATCCGGTGACGTCGTCGAGCACACGCTCGCTCGACGCGAGCTCTAGTACCGCAGGAACGCCGAGCCCCACGTGAGGCCGGCACCGAACGCGACCAGGCAGACCAGGCTGCCCGGCTTGATCTTGCCGAGCGCGACCGCCTCGTGCATGCAGATCGGAATCGAAGCCGCGGTGGTGTTGCCGTACTTCTGGATGTTGTTGTGCGTCTTCTCGGGATCGAGTCCGATCATCTGCACGACCATCTGATTGATCCGGAGATTTGCCTGGTGCGGGATCAGCATGTCGATGTCCTCGAGCTTGAGGCCATTCGCGATCATGCCCTCCATGATCGCCTGCGGCATCCGGGTCACCGCGTGCTTGAACACCTTCTTGCCGTTCATCGACGGGAAGTGCTTGCGCTCGGTCATCGCCTGCTCGGTGATCCGCGGATGACGGGCACTCGCCGGATACTCCGTCCACAGGATCTCCGCCTCCGTGCCGTCGGCATGGATGTGGGTCGACAGCAGCACGTGCTGATCGTCGGTCGCGCGGCCGAGCACCACTGCACCCGCGCCATCACCAAACAGCACCGTGACGTCGCGGCCGGCGGTCGAGACGTCGAGTCCCGTCGAGTGAACCTCGGAGCCGATCACGAGCACGTGCTTGAACGCGCCGGTCTTGATGTACGCATCGGCGATCGACAGCCCGTAGATGAAGCCCGTGCACTGCTGGCGAATATCGAGACACGGGATCTCACGCAGGCCGAGCGCGCGCTGCACGAACACTGCGGTGCCGGGAAAGTTGAAGTCGGGAGACAGCGTCGCGTAGACGATGAGGTCGATGTCCTTGGGCACGAGCCCTGCCCGCTCGATCGCTTCCTTGCTCGCGATCGTGGCCATCGTCGCGCCGGTCTCACCCTCGACGACCCAGCGCCGCTGCTCGATGCCCGTGCGCTCGACGATCCACTCGTGCGAGGTCTCCATCTTGAGCGCGAGCTCGTCGTTGGTCACGACCCGCGAGGCGGCGTTCATGCCGATACCCATGATCCGACTGCGATGCATCTCGTCTGGCTATCACGTTCGATCGCGTCGGATCGAGGGCCGACCGGTGCCACTGCGGTGACTCGCCGCGTCACGGTGTAGAGTTCACCGCCATGAACATCCTGCTCGTCCGTCACGGCGAAACACCGTGGAATCGCGACGGACGCTACCAAGGTCGGACCGATATCCCACTGTCGCCTGAGGGCGAGCGCCAGGTGCGCGCGCTGGGTATGCGCCTCGCGCACGTGCCGATAGATCGCGCCATCGCGTCGCCACTGTCACGCGCACGCACGACGGCCGAGGCGATCTTGGCCAGACGCTCGGTTGCGCTCGAGCTCGACGATGGGCTCGTGGAGATCTCGCACGGTGCGTGGGAGGGCCAGCTGTCGAGCGACGTCGAGGCCGCGCATGCGGAGATGCTCGGCACGTGGCGCGAGCAGCCGGACCGCGACGTTCCGGCGGGTCCCGGCGCCGAATCGCTCGGCATCGTGGAGACCCGCGCGTGGCCGGTGCTCGAGCGTCTGGCCAGCAACTCGGCCCCGACGACACCGGTCTGCTGGTCGCGCACGACGCCGTGAATCGTGTGCTGCTGTGCCGGATCCTCGGGTTGCCGCTGACCCGCGTGTGGGCGTTCCGGCAGGCGCCGGCGACGCTCAACGTGCTCAGCGGCCCGTCCCTCGGCCAGCTACAGCTGGTGCGGCTCAACGACTCCGAGCACGTCGCACCGCTCCTCCAGGAAGCGCTGCACCGCGCCCTCTGAACCCGGGCGCTAGACGTCGAGGTTCCGCACGTTGAAGGCGTTCTCCTTGATGAACTCCTGGCGGGGTTCGACGAGATCGCCCATCAGCTTCGTGAAGATGCCATCGGCCTCTTCCATGTCCTCGACCTTGACCTTCAACAGGTGGCGCTTCGTGGGATCCATCGTGGTCTCCCACAGTTGCTCGGCATTCATCTCGCCGAGACCCTTGTAGCGCTGGATCTGCAGGCCCTTGCGGCCGAGCTCCTCGATCACCGTCGAGATCTCGTCCCAGCCGTTGAGGTCGCGCGGATCGTCGTTGCCGTGCGTGAGTGTCACCGTGTCGGGCACCGTGGCGCGGAGCTCGCCGGTGAGCCGGCGGAGATCGACGAACTGCGACGAGCGCACGAGCTTGACGTCGATCACCGTCTCGCGGCGCACGCCATGGGTGCCGGCGCCGAACCGCATCGACCAGCCACCGTGCTCGCGGTCCTGCAGGTACTCGGCTGCGACTTGCCCGAGCTCGCCATGCTTGCGCGTGCATTCGGCGAGCACCTTCGCCTCGAGCCGCTCGAGCTTGTCCTTGTCGCGCAGGTCTTCTTCCTGCAATCCGGCCTCGGCGAACTGGGCGGAGATCCGCGCGTCGGTCCCCTTGTCGAGCTGGCGGCGCACGCGCTTGGCCTGGTTGATCCGCTTCACGAGCGCGACCAGATCGGCGCCGGTCAGCGGCTCACCGTTGTTGCGCTGCAGGTTGGTCTCGCGGCACACGCTGTCGAGCAAGTAGTCCTCGAGCGCCTGCTCGTTCTTGAGATAGAGCTCGGTCTTGCCCTTCTTGATCTTGTAGAGCGGCGGCTGCGCGATGTAGACGTGGCCGTTCTCGAACAGCTCGTTGAAGTGACGGAAGAAGAACGTCAGCAGCAACGTGCGGATGTGGCTGCCGTCGACGTCGGCGTCCGTCATCACGATGACCTTGTGATAGCGGAGCTTGCTGATGTCTTTATCGTCGCCGACGCCGGTGCCGAGCGCGGTGATCAGCGTGGTTAGCTCCTGCGAGGACAGCATGCGGTCGAACCGCACCTTCTCGACGTTCAGGATTTTGCCCTTGAGGGGCAGGATCGCCTGGAAGTGGCGGCTGCGCCCCTGCTTGGCCGAGCCGCCTGCGGACTCGCCCTCGACGATGAACAGCTCGCTCTTCACGGGGTCGCGTTCCTGGCAGTCCGCGAGCTTGCCCGGTAGCGACGTGAACTCCAGCGCGCCCTTGCGCTGCACCATCTCGCGGGCCTTGCGTGCGGCTTCGCGAGCGCGCGACGCGATCATCGCTTTCGAGATGATGATCCGCGCCTCCTTGGGATGGCGCTCGAGGTACTCGCCGAGCTTCTCGGCTACCACGGCCGATACAGCGGTGCCGACCTCGGACGAGACCAGCTTGTCCTTGGCCTGGTTCGAGTACTTCGGATCCGAGACCTTGACCGACAGCACCGCCGTCAGTCCCTCGCGCAGATCCTCGCCGGACAGGCCGCCTTTGGCGTCCTTCAGCAGCTTGTACTCGTTTGCGTAGTTGTTGACGGTGCGGGTCAGCGCCTGGCGAAAGCCGGACGCGTGGGTGCCGCCATCACGATTCTTGATCGTGTTCGTGAAGCAGGTCAGCAGCTCCGAGTAGCCGTCGTTCCACTGCATCGCGACCTCGACGTGCGAGCCCTCGTGCTCCGAGGAGAACGAGATCACGTCCGACACCGTGGTCTTGTTGGAGTTCAGATCGACGACGTAGGTCGCGATGCCGCCCTCGAACTTGAACTCCTGGCGGCGGTCGGTGCGCTCGTCGGCGATGACGATGTGAAGGCCGCTGTTGAGGTACGCGAGCTCGCGCAGCTTCTGCGCCAGCTGATCGAACGAGAACTCGAGGATGTTCTTGAAGATCTCGGGGTCGGGATGGAACGTGATCTTGGTTCCGTGACGGTCGTTGGAGTCCGTGACGCCGGTCTGCTTGAGCTCCGTCATCGGGATGCCCTTCGAGTACTCCTGGTAGTACACGCCACCACCGCGTCGGATCTCGAGCTTCAACCAGTCGGACAGCGCGTTGACCGCGGACACACCGACGCCGTGGAGACCGCCCGAGACCTTGTAGCCCTTGCCGCCGAACTTGCCGCCGGCGTGGAGCACGGTCATCACGAGCTCGGCCGCGGGTCGCTTCTCGATCGGGTGCATGTCGACCGGGATGCCGCGGCCGTTGTCCTCGACGGTCACCGAGTTGTCGTAGTGGATGATGACGTCGATCCGCGTGCAGTGCCCCGCGAGGTGCTCGTCGACCGAGTTGTCGACTACCTCGAACACGAGGTGGTGTAGACCCGTGCCGTCATCGGTGTCACCGATGTACATGCCAGGTCGTTTGCGGACGCCCTCGAGCCCCTTCAAGACGCCGATCGAACTGGCGTCGTAATCAGATGCTATCGTCTGCGAATCAACTGTGGTTTCGGCCATCGCCCGGAGCTTCCGATCGCGAGCGCAGGGAAGTCAAATCACCCCGCAGCTAGACACCACGTTGGTAACACGCGTGGATGGCAACGGGAAGCGCCAGCGAGCCGATTCGGCTAGATCCAGACGCTCGAAATCACTCCGCAATTCGACCGTTGGCGATGCGGTAATCCGCGCGATCTCGGTGCAGCAAAACGTGGCTCGCGTGGGTCGTGGTGATGAAGCACTGGCTAGCGAGGTTCGCGAGGTGCTCGAACAGGTATTCGTTGCGTGATGGATCGAGCTCGCTCGACACGTCGTCGAGCAGCAGGATCGGCGGATCGCCGTGCGCGCGCCCCAGCACCGACAGCTCGGCAGTCTTCCACGCCAGCATGATCGCGCGGAGCTGGCCCTGCGAGGCGAAGCTGCCAGCCTCGCGCCCTTCGAGCTCGAGCACGATATCGTCGCGATGCGGCCCGAGCTGCGTCGACTGCGCCCCGAGGTCGCGTGCCCGGCTGCTGTGGAGTTGAAGCTCGAACTCCGCGGCGGTCAGCCCGACCAGCTTCGACGCGTAGCGTGCGGCTGCGACGAGCCCGGTGCGGGTGATCTCGGCGAACGCCTGCATCAGCGCCGGCGCGAGCACGGAGAGGAACCGGCGTCGAGCCGCGACGATCTGGACCGCGAGCCCCGCGAGCTGGGTGTCGTAGACGGCCAGCAGCTCGTCGAGCTGGCCGCCACCGAGCAGCCCCTGCCCCGCCTGCTTCAGCACCGAGTTTCGCGTCCGCAGGACCTTGTCGAAGTCGCTGGCGACCGAGAGGTATGCCGGCTCGAGGTTGAACACGCCGCGGTCGAGAAACCGCCGGCGGTCGGCAGGTTCACCACGAGGTAACGCGAGGTCTTCCGGCGTGAACACCACGACGTTGAAGCCGCCGAAGTAGCGCGCGAGCGGACGCACCGCCTTGCCATCGAGCCTGACCTTGCGCGAGCCAGGTGCGAGCTCGACCTCGTAGACCCGCGTCAGCTCATCCTTGAGAACGCGCGCGCCGAGCTTCGCACTGGCGCTGCCAAACCGGACGAGATCACCGAGCTTCGAGGTCCTGAACGATCGCAATGCGGCGAGCACGCACATGGCTTCGAGCAGGTTGGTCTTGCCCTGCCCGTTGTCGCCGACGAACACGTTGAACCGCTCGCGGGGGGCGAGCTGCAGGGGCTCGAGATTGCGGATCCCCTCCGCGACCAGCGCCTGGATCCGCAGTCAGATCCTCATCGGCATCACGACGCCGAGATAGTCGTCCCCGGTCAGCGGACGGATGAGACCTGGGTCGAGCTCGCCACCGAGGGCGATCGTGATCTGGTCGCTCGACATCTGCGACAGCAGCTCGACGACGTACTTCGGGTTGAAGCCGATCGCGATCGGGTCCCCGTCGTACTCCGCCTCGAGCTCCTCGCGAACCTCGCCGAGATCCGGGTTGTCGCTCGTGATCGTGATGCCTTCGCGCGTGGCCGCGACCTTGACGCCTCGAGTCTCCGAGGACATCAGCTGCGCCCGTCGGAGAGCATCGATGAACCGGGAGCGATCGACCGTGATGATCCGCTTGTGCTCCTTGGGAATCACCTGGTCGTACGGCGGGAACTGCGCGTCGATCAGCTTGACCGCGATCGCGATGTCGTCCTGCACGAGGAACAGGTGCGGCGTCTTGATCGCGATCTTGCACGACGGTCCCATGTCGAGCACGCGGCGAATCTCGAGCAGGCCCTTCTTCGGGATGATGACGCCTGCCGAGAGCTTGGGACCATTCGCGATCGTGCGCTCGACCTTGCTCAGGCGATGGCCATCCGTCGAGACCATGCGGCTCTTGCTGCCGTCGCTCTCGAAGTACACGCCGTTCAGGTGGAACCGCGTCTCGTCGTTGCACACGCTGAACAGGGTGCGTTCGATCATCTCGCGAAGTACCGCGCTCTCGAGCGTCGAGTACGTCGCCTCGCGATGATCCGGGACCTTCGGGAAGTCGCGGTCGGGCATCCCGACGATGCGGTACGTGACCTTGCCGCTCTTGATCTCGGCCCAGTGGTTGTCGGCCTTCTTGAGCGTGATCTCGTCGCCGGGTGCGTTGGCAATCAGCTCGTAGAGATTCTTCGCACCTAGGGTGATTCCGCCTTCGGTCGTGTTCGTGCTCTTGAGCTCGGCTGTGAGCGAGACGTTCAGGTCGGTCGCGGCGACGAGCAGCTGGTTCTTGCCCTGTGTTCGAAGCAGCACGTTCGCGAGCATCGGCATCGTGCTCTTGCGATCGGCAATGCCTTGAGCCAGGCGTAGCCCGCGAAGGAACTCGGTCTTTGCGATTCGAAACTCCATGTCACCCTCGGTCCCGTTGTTCGGCTTCTCTCTTTATCTGATCAAGAATTAAAGATCTTGATAGAAGTAGGAACTAGTAGGTCCTGTGGACCGTGTGAACATCCTCGGAAGCCAGCGGGATGGTTAACGATTCAGGAT
>JBBJLY010000278.1:0-10145 GCA_037720695.1 Kofleriaceae bacterium
ACGGCTCGGCGCGGTCGCGGTCGTACCGGCGGGCCGCCTCGGTCAGGCCGAGCATGCCGGCCGCGACCAGGTCCTCGCGGGCAATCCAGGCCGGGCACCGGCGGGCCATCTTGAGCGCGATCCGCTTCGCCACTTCGGCGTGTTCGGAGATGAGCTGGTCCCGCCACTGGTTGGTCTGCATTGCGAACAGACCTTGTACAAGCTTCAGGCCGACCCTGCCGCCAGCCGGAATCGAGTTATTCAGGTCAGTTACGTGGCACGCGACCTGGGTAACCGTATACTCACCAGGGTAGCGACCCACTCAGCGACCAGCCTGATTCGACCTTTCGCCGCGGACATGTAGGGGGTCTCCAAAGTTTCAGCCAGTCGGTATCTTCATTTCCAGCGTCTTGGGTCATTGCGGGGTAACGGCCCAGCGCTCGAGCTGGCGATGGTCGACCGCGCCCGCGCGCTGGCGGACCAGCCGGCCGGCGGTGAACAGCGCGAAGTTCGGCATGCTCTGGATCTGGAACCGCTCCGCCAGATCCTGCAGGGCCTCGGTATCGACCTTCAACACCAGGGCCTTGCCAGCGAGGTTGTGCGCCGCCTTCTTGACCTCGGGTGCGACGGTCCGGCAGGGGCCGCACCACGCCGCCCAGAAGTCGACGAGCACGGGAACGCGCGCACCCTCGATGATGTCATCGAACTGCGTCTCCGAGCTGATCTCGATCGGAAGGGCGTGTGGCGACAGCGCGGCGTGGCACTTGCCGCACTTCCCGGTGTCCGCGAGGTGGCGAACCGGGACGCGGTTGACGACCTTGCACTCGATACAGACGCGGCGCATCCCGCGACTTCAGCACACTCTGCCTGACCTGTCGCTCCCGGAGCCGAGCGTCAAGCCCGGCTCCTCCATTTTTGGGTCCCGGTGATCTGTTACGGTCTCGTCGTGGCCAAGTCCAAGGTGGTGCGCAAGGTGAAACAGGGGCGAGCGGCGAAGCCTCCGGCGAAACCAGCGCCAACGTCGGCGGCCGCGAACAAGCCCGCGCGCCCGACAGCTCCCTCGCTCCCGCTGCCACCACCGCCCGCGCCACCGCCGGCCACGCGCGACGAGCTCGCGGCACCTCGCGACATCGGGCGCCTGCTTCGCTACGGCGAGAAGCTCGGTGCGAACAAGATCGACATCCGCATGTTGCCGCTCCATCTCCCGGTCACCGCCGGTTCGCTCGCGCTCGGCGATCCCGGGGCACCGAAGAGCTGGCGCGTCCTCGATCGCCCGGTCGGCGCCGGCGCGTTTGGCGTGATGCTCTCGATCGCGCGTGACGGCGCGAAGGAGCGGCTCGCCGCGATCGCGATCCACGTCGGGCGCCCGCCGATCGCACGGTGGACCGTCGCGCACGTCCAGGGCGAGCGGACCGCGGTCGCTTCTGCGGACCACCGTGTCCCCGTGACCACCGGCTGGCTCGCGATCGTCGATGCCGGCACGCCGCCGGGTGCCCTCGCGGTCCCGGCCGACACCGCGCCGCTCGCGCCGGTCGAGATCCTGCTCGCCGATGGTCGCCTCGCGATCGCAGTCCCGAGCGGCAACGGCGAGCTCGCGGCGTACTGGGGCGTCGACGACGCCGACAAGCCCGTGTGTTTGGTGGTCGACTTCGACGTCCTGACCCTGAAGGACTGGAAGTCGAAGCCTACCTAGACTTCTTCGGGGGCGTCAGCGTCTTGATCGCCGCCTCGGCATCACGCGTCAGGCACGCGTTGGTGTTGTCGTCACCGATCCCGAGCAGGCCGCCGCGCATGCGATAGCGCGCCGACTTGAGCGCCGGGATCGCGCGCGGATCGCGCAGCGCGACCAGGCGTGGGATCGCGGCCTTGCGACCGGGGCACGTCCTCGCATGAACGAGATCGCGGAGCGCCGCCTTCAGCTGGGCCTCGCGATCCCCGACGGTGAGCTCGACCGGCTTGGTCGCCGGTGCTGCAGAGCCGCGCGGCTTGTCGGGCTGCGCGACCGGAGGCGCCGCCGCCGGCACTGCCTTGGGCGCGACGGAGCGCGATTCGTCGGGGCCAGATGCGAGCGCGCTGACGATCGCGATCGCGATCAACACCGCGATCGCGATCGCGCCGATCGTGAGCCAGCGCCGCGGGATCGCCATGCCGGTGTCGACGCGCGCCGGCGGTCGATCGGGCGGTCGATCGAGCGCTCGATCGGGCGGTTGATCGAGCGCTGCGATCGCGGGCTCGGTCGGACTCGTGCCGGTCGGTGGAACGATCGCGCTACCGGCTGCCGGCGTGCCCGGCAGCGGCGTCATCATCATGCTGTTCGCGACCCCGACGTGGGGGACGAACGCCATCGGCGTCAGCGAGCCTGGGACCGGCGTCTCGGTGCGGTCCGGCATCGCCGCGAGGATCGACTCGAGCCAGATCAGGTAGTCGGCAGCCGAGGGGATGCGCTCCGCGGCGATCTTCACGAGCCCGCGCTGGATCACGTCGTCGAGGCCCAACGGTAGCTCGCTCGCGGGGGTGACGTCCCGGACCCGCGGCGGCGGCTGGCTGACGTGCGCTCCGAGCATCGCCAGCGGCTCCTTGCCGATGAAGGGCGTGCGCCCCGCGAGCATCTCGAACAGCACGATGGTGGCCGAGTAGATATCCGACGCCGGCTTGATCTCGCCGCCGACCGCCTGTTCCGGCGACAGGTACGCCGGCGTCCCGACCGTGAGCCCGGCCCTGGTCGACGCAGGATCCTCGGCGCTGCCCGCATAGAGCTTCGCGATCCCGAAGTCGAGGATCTTCACCACGACCTCGCCATCCTTGCGCGCGAGGAAGATGTTGTCCGGCTTGATGTCGCGATGGACGACGCCGCGATCGTGCGCGTGCTGGAGCCCCTGCATCACGCCGCGCATGATGTCGATCGCCTCGCGCCATGGCAGCACGGGCTCGCGCTCGAGTCGGTCTCCCAGCGACTCGCCCTCGAGCGCCTCCATCACCAGGTAGCACGCGCCGTCGTCGAGCATCCCGAAGTCGCTGACACCGACGATGTTCGGATGATCGAGCCGGCCCGAGGCCAGGGCCTCGCGCTGGAACCGCGTCGCCGCCTCGCGGTTGCGCGTCAGGTCGGCGTGCAGGATCTTGATCGCGACCGCGCGCCCGATGCCTGTGTGCTCGCCGCGATACACGCGTCCCATCCCGCCCGCTCCGAGGACGCCGTCGATCCGGTAACGCCCGTCGAGGACGCTACCGATCGCGAGACCCTCAGCGGCATCCGAGGCGGGAGCTGGCGAGACGGCCATGCGGTCCGGTCGAATCTACCGCGTGGCGACACCGCGACAATAGGTTCCGATGTACGCCGAGCGTCTCATCGCTCGAGCCACGACCGCACGAGCGGCAGCTCGCTCGCCAGGACGTAGGTGGGGCGGTAGCGCTCGATCGCGTCCAGGCTCTCGATCGTGGTCGTGTTCATCCACTGCGCGAGCGCGAGGTCGAGCGCACGTAGCGCCTGGTACTGACCCTGCGTCATGAAGTCGGCGTTGTACGCCATGACCTCGAGTCCCAGCGCGTGACCGTAGTCCTGCAGCGGGCGCGTCTCAGCGCCGAGCGGGCGGGGAATTCCGAGATCGCCTGCCAGCCGCAGCGCGAGGTCCTGCGCCGCCACAAACCGCGGTTCCGCGCGGACCGCGGCGAGCAGCGCGGGGCTCTTCGAGCTGAACACGACCTGAAGCGTGTGGCCACCGGTGCGCGCCGCGGCGCCGACGGCGAGCGCCACGTCGAGCGCACATCCGGCGTGACCGGTTCGCTGTGACGGGTCGGGCGAGTGCTCGCGAAACTCCTTGAGATCGAGGAACAGCTGGAACGGTTCGCCGTGCCACGAGGCGTCGGTGCTCGATGCCAGGTGCGACGCAACGCGATCGGATGCCGCGAAAGCGACCGGGGCCGCATCGGCGAAAGCGTGACCGAACCGGCAGTCGCCGGCGGACCCGTGCCAGAACAGGTCGAGCTCGATCCCGTCGAACGGTGGGCGACCGTCCTCGCGCAACGCCAGCGAGCTGTCGAGCGCCGACAGCGTCGCATCTCGCTCGCTGTCCACCGGTCCCGCGCAATTGGCGTTGTGACAGATCAGGAGTGGCGACGGCCGATCGCACGCGGCGACCGCGATCATGAACGCGATCTCACCACGCACGATCGAGCTCCATCCGTGCGAACAAGCCGAGCTGGAACGCGTCGCTCCAGGTCCGACCGAAGTCGAGCCAGTCGGTCCCGGTACCTCCGCCGTGCCGGACCACGAGCGTCGCCAGCTCGAGCCCGAAGCGACCGCGCAGCGCGCCACCCGCGAGCGGCGGCAGCTCCGCGCTGACTCCGATCAGGAGCTTGTCCTGCCAGTGACGCCTCTCGGCGAGTCCGATCGACGTGACGCGGACGCCGGCGAGCACCGACCAGCCAGCCCCGAGGTAGGGCTCGATCAGCAGGTCGGCGTCGTGCACGTCGTCGAACACCACGAGCGGATCGAGGACCAGCGTCAGATCGACGCCGGGAACCCGGATGCCGCCCGCGAGCCGGAAGAAGTGCGTGCCGAGATCGCTGCGTAGCGCAGCGCCGGCATGCCAGCTCCGCGGCTGCGTATCAGCAGCTGCGAGCTCACCCGCGGAGAGGACGACGAACCCGGCGAGCCACGCGCGTCTCGCCAGCATGTCGCGCGATCAACGACCGCTTCGCTTGCCGTGGGCGCGCGGCGGCAAACCCGTGTGCTGGGTCAGCGCGACGCCGGGCTGGATCCGCCGGGCTCCCGGTCCCCGCTGGCCGGTATTTGCCGGTTGCCAGGAAGGGACGAGCCGGTCCTTGCCGCCGCCGATCAGGTCGCTGCGTCCCATGCGTGTGAGTGCGGCGCGGAGCGTGGGCCAGTTCTCCGGATCGTGATAGCGGAGGAACGCCTTGTGGAGCCGGCGCTGGGTCAGGCTCTTGACGACATGGACGCGCTCGCGCGCCTTGATCGAGCGCAGCGGGTTGTAGCCGGTGTGATACATCGCGGTCGCGCTCGCCATCGGGGACGGCAGAAACGCCTGCACCTGATCGGGGCGGAAGCCGTTGCGCTTGAGCCACAGCGCGAGCTGCAGCATGTCCTCGTCCGTGGTGCCGGGGTGCGCGGCGATGAAGTACGGGATCAGGTACTGCTCCTTGCCCGCCTCCGCCGAGTAGCGATCGAACAGCTCCTTGAACCGGTCGTACGCGCCGATGCCCGGCTTCATCATGTGTTTGAGCGGCGCGTCCTCGGTGTGCTCCGGCGCGATCTTGAGGTAGCCGCCGGTGTGATGCTGCGCGAGCTCGCGGATCCATTCGGGCGAGCGGACCGCGAGGTCGTAGCGCACGCCGGAGGCGATGAAGATCCGCTTCACGCCCTTGATCGCGCGGCCCTTGCGATACAGCTGCACGAGCGGACCGTGGTCGGTGCCGAGGTTGTCGCAGATGTCGGGGAACACGCACGACGGCTTGCGACACGCGGCCTCGATCTCGCGGGTCTTGCAGGCCATCCGGTACATGTTGGCCGTCGGGCCGCCGAGGTCGGAGATGTTGCCCGTGAAGCCAGGCGTCTGATCGCGGATGCGCTCGATCTCGCCGAGGATCGACTTCTCGGAGCGGCTCTGGATCACGCGGCCCTCGTGCTCGGTGATCGAGCAGAAGCTGCAGCCGCCGAAGCAGCCGCGCAGGATCGTGACCGAGAACTTGATCATCTCGTACGCCGGCAGCTTGGTCGCGCGATGCTTGGGGTGCGGCAGGCGCGAGAACGGCAGCTCGTACAGCGCATCCATCTCGACCGTGGTCAGCGGGATCGGCGGCGGATTGATCCAGACGTCGACGTGGCCGTGACGCTGGACCAGCGCGCGCGCGTTGCCGGGATTGGCCTCGAGGTGGAGGATCCGCGACGCGTGCGCGTAGAGCGCCGGGTCGGCCGAGACCTGCTCGAAGCTCGGCATCCGGATCACGGTCTGCGCACGATCGACGCGCTTGCGCTCGAGCTTGACGAGCGGCGCCGGCGCGGCCTCGCCGGTGGCGCACGGTGCCGCGGCGCGCTCCGGCTCCATCGCGTAGGGATCCGGCATCGGGTCGACCCGGCCCGGTGCATCGATCGACGTCGAGTCGATCGTTGCGAAGCCGGCGAGCGGCCGCGCGTGGGCGGTGCCACGGAGATCGCGGATGTCGGCGATCGGTTCGCCGGCGGCGAGGCGATGCGCGAGCTCCACGATCGCGCGCTCGGCGTTGCCGTAGACCAGGAGATCTGCGGCGGTATCGACGAGGATCGAGCGCCGGACCTTGTCCGACCAGTAGTCGTAATGCGCGATCCGGCGCAGGCTGGCTTCGATGCCGCCGATCACGAGCGGCACGTCACCGAACGCCTCGCGGCAGCGCTGCGCGTAGACCAGCGTCGTGCGATCCGGCCGGAGGCCCGCGGCGCCGTCGGGCGAGTACGCGTCGTCGCGCCGGATCCGGCGATCGCTGGTGTAGCGATTGACCATCGAGTCCATGTTGCCGGCGGTCACCCCCCAGAACAGATTGGGTCGCCCGAGCGCGCGGTACGGCTCGGTCGTGCGCCAGTCCGGCTGATCGAGGATGCCGACGCGGAAGCCGTGGCGCTCGAGCAGCCGGCCGACCAGCGCCATGCCGAAGCTCGGGTGATCGACGTACGCGTCGCCGGTGACCAGGATGACGTCACAGCTGTCCCAGCCGAGCTCGTCCATCTCGGCGCGCGTGGTCGGCAACACCGGGGCCGTCCCGAAGCGGTGCGCCCAGTACGGGCGATGCGAGAACAGCGAGCGCGACACGGGCAGCTGATTAGCACGCACCCCGGCGGGAGTGCAGGGGATTCGCCCTGCGAGAACCCCGCGGGGCGCCCAGCCCGCAAGGCGAGCGCGCCAGGACCGAGGACGCGCAACCCGCGCGGGGAGACGGATTGGGCGCCGGATCCGGATCCCGTTCGGCTAACGTCTAACGGCCTCGGACCCGGATCCGGTGCCGGCCCGGCGAGTCACGGCCCGAACGTGACCTCCGCGCGACGGTTGGCCCCATCGCCGGTCGCTGGATCGATGCGGACATCGGAGATCTTGATCACATCCCGCGCCACGCGCCGGCTGGTCAGATGCGTGAGCACCGCGTTGGCGCGGGCGCGCGCGAGGCTGTCGAGGTTGCCGGGCTCGTCCTGCTCGGCGTGACCGACGACGAGGATGCTCCGCGTCGGGTCGGCGCGATGCGCGGCGGCGATCCGATCGAGCACCCCGCCGTTCGCTCCGGCCGAGAAGTCTCCCTTGTCGAACCGCACTCGCTCTCGGATCGCGACGCGCGCGACCGGCTCGGGCTCCCTCTCCGGCTTCCTTCTCGGGCAGGTTCTCGGGCAGGTTCTCGGGCGCTTTCTCTGGCTGCTGTTCAGGCACCTTCTCGACCGGCCCCGTCGGCGTGCGCGTGGCTGTCGTGCGCGTGCTCGCGCGTACCTTCGCGCGTCCGCCGCGCGCGTCGTCGAAGACTCGCGCTCCATCTGGCGCGGCATCGGCCGCAGCCACGACCGCGGCATCGACCACCACCAGGGCCATCGCGTCGGGCATCAGCCGCGCATCGGGTTCGACGGTCGCGACGATCGGCGGTCGGACGGTCGTGTCGCTCGACCCGCACGCGCGCGGGAGAAAGATCGCGAGGGCGGTCGCGGTGCAGCTCCCGAGCACGAGCGCGGTCGTCGACCACCGTCGCCTGGGCTTGCCCGGCGCGGGCGGCGGCATCGGCAGCTGCGATCGCGCCGCCGGATCCGGCGGGTACCCAGTGGCGTGCATCGGCTGCGGCGTGACGGGCGTCCAGGCCGGGCGCGCGAGGTCCGCGGTCGCGGCGACATCCGACGGCCCCGACAGCGCGATCACCTCCGGCGCGGAGAGCGCGGTCGCGACGATGCTCGCGGTCCGGAATCGTTCGTCGCGGGACTTCGCGAGCAGACAGCGCACGATGCCTTCGAGCGCGGCCGACGCGGCCGGACAGCGGGTCCGCAGGAGCGGTGGCGCCACATGCAGGTGCTGACCGATCACGCCACCCGATCCGGCGCCATCGAACGGCGGTCGTCCGGTCAGCATCGCGAACATCACGCAGCCGAGCGAGTACAGGTCGCTGCGCGCATCGACCTCGCGCGCGCCCTCGCATTGCTCCGGCGACATGTACAGCGGCGTCCCCATCATCACGCCGGTCGCGGTCCGGACCGTCGCTGGCTGCGCCAGCTTCGCGATCCCGAAGTCGACCAGCTTCAGCTGCTCGCCCGCGGTCACGATGATGTTCTCCGGCTTGAGATCGCGATGCACCACGCCAGCGCGATGTGCGGCAGCGAGCGCGTCCGCGATCTGCCGCGCGAACTGCACGGCGAGCCGCAGCGGCAACGGACCCTGGCGCAGCCGCGTGGCGAGCGAGCCGCCATCCAGTAGCTCCATCGCGATGTATGCGCGCCCGCCGTGATCGATGCCGACGTCGTAGGTCTTGACGATGCCGGGATGGTCGATCGCCATCGCCGCGCGCGCCTCGTTGAAGAAGCGCTCGACGCGGTCGCGCTGCTCGATCGTGCTGGTGAGCAGGACCTTGATCGCAGCCGGCCGGCCGAGCACACGGTGCGTCGCGGCGTAGACCACGCCCATCCCGCCGCGCCCGAGCTCCCGCTCGAGCACGTAGTTTCCGATCACCCCCCGCGGATCCACCATCGCAGATCGGTCATCGCCGCGGGTTCTCGCCGCCGGCGCACGGGCTCAGCTTCGGCATGGCTCCTACTCGCCACCCATGCACGGGTCACTGGAGCGCGGCTTCGATGCCGGCTTGCTCGGCGTCGCGCCGCCTCGGGTCGTGCGCGGCTTCGCCTTGGGGGCCGGTGGCGGCGGCGGCGCCGACGCCTCCGATGCGGCCAGCTTCGAATAGCACTCGCTGTACTCCATCACGAGCTTGCCGAGGCGCTCCTGATCCTTGTCGTCAGGCTTGAAGTCGGGTCCGAACTTCGTCTCGAGGTCCTGCGCCCACTTCATGAACTCGCCGTTGATGTTCTCGCTGCACGGCTTGTCCTTGCACGCGCACATCTGGCTGCGAAACCGCTCGAGCTCGGTGAACACGCCAGCCATCAACTTTCGGTGGGCGGACGCGGGAGTCGCGACCTCGCCGCCGGCCTTTGCCGGCTTGCCGGTCCCGAGCTTGATCCGCTCGTCGGACACGATCTTCTGGCGCTGCTCGGCGGTCAGCATGCTCGCGCAGCCATCGGCGTCCGCCTCGCTCTCCATCGTGGCGAGGCATTCCTTCGCGCGATCGCTCCAGCCGTCGGATTCGCAGCGTCCCTTGAGGATGTTCTTGATCTCCTTGACCTCGGCATCGCTCCGCTGCGTCTCGTTGCTGGCGAGGATGACGACCGTCATCGTGTCGGAGGTCGCGGCGCACGTCGGCGTCGGCATCTTCTTGATGCCAGCGATCGGTGCGGGCTCAGGCTGCTTCGGCTCGGGCTTCGCGCCGCCGCCACATGCCACGAGAGAGCCAAACGCGAGGCCAAGCAACACTGTCTTCATCATGGTGGGGTCCCTTCGTGCGCGAACGCGCCTGCCATCGCCTTGTCGGCGTTCTCGCGTTGTGCGGGAGTCAGCAGTGGCGTGCAGCGATCGCTGTCCTCGAGCCGCGCCAGCTTGCCGAAGCAGTTCTGCGCGTCGATCGTCCACTTGTCGTTGACGCAGGCATCGATGAGCACCCGCGCGATCTTGTCCGAGGTCTCGCGGATCTCGGGATCCGGGTTCATCAGGCCCACCAGATGATCCGCCATCTGCTCGCACGGCTTCGGCCCGGCAGGCGTGAACGCAGGATCCGGGGGAGGCTTGCTGCCACAGGCAGCGGCGAGAATGATTCCGAGCGACCAGCGCATCTGCGTCATCGTACCTTTCCGACCAGGCCCGCGTAGCCATCGCGTGCCGCGGCCTGCAGGCTGGGATCGCTGTCGACAACGTCCCCCACCCACGACTTCTCGATCCGGCTATCGACCTCGATCAGCTTGAGGGCAACGCCGAACCGCACCCCGCGCGGGGCGACGCGGCCGTACAGCAGCTGGGTCGCGCCGAGCTGCTTCGCGATCCGGATCATGCAGTCGATCGAATCGGTCTCGCAGCCGCCCATCAGCTTCTCGTCGAGCAGCTCGGCGG
>JBBJLY010000279.1:0-10143 GCA_037720695.1 Kofleriaceae bacterium
CGCACGATCACCGCGCGCTGAATCGCCGCGAGCTGGATCGTCGCGTACAAGTCGAGCGGCAGCATCGCGACCACGTCGGGCTGCGCCAGGAACACGAGGTCATCGAGGTTCCAGATCGCCGCCTTCTGGTGCATGCCCCAGAACGCGTGGTGACCGGGCTCGAGCACGCGCTCGGGCTTGCCATCACGCAGCAGCGCGCCGCGCTGGTTTGGCTCGAGGTTCACCTCGAGCAGCTCGTTCGCCGGGATCGCCGCACGCAGCTCGGGCGTCAGCTCGGGCAGCGCGTCCTTCTCGTCGTAGACGCGCAGCACGACATTGGCGTCTACCTTCCAGATCCGGTGCACGCCTGGACGCAGGAACGCGACCGCGCGCTCGTCGCGCAGCACGACACCGTACTGACCCGCGGCCAGGCGGACCGTCTCGTACCACTCGATCGGCAGGGCGTTCACGATCGCCACCGGGGCGGTGAACGCGAGCTCGTCGGTGTTGAAGCGAGCGACCTCGTAGCGCTTCCAGAACGTGTAGCGGCCGGGACCGAGAGCGCGCTCGGGCTTACCGTCGCGCACCAGGACGGCGCGCTCGTTGAGCTTGAGATGGATATGCGTCATACAAACCTCCTCGCAGAGCGAGTTGTTAAGAACAGGGTGGCCGGCGTCAGCGACCGCCATCGCGCCGTGGCACACGAGCCGGGTGGCAGGCATGCGGTTGCGCGGGGGCGCCATCGCGTCGAGGTGGAACCGGGCTCGATCACGTGCGCGCCGACGCGGGCCGAAGCTGGCGAAGGCGCGGGCGTGACGAGGAACCGCTACGAGCTCGACGAGATGTGGTGGGTGGGACGCCCAGCCGGGCGATCGCCGACGACGACCTGCACAGGTTTTTTACCGATTCGAAGTCGGCTGGGATGTTGGGATGTGCAAGCCCAGTGCGTCTACCGTTCCGCCACCCCCCTGCAAGTGAGTAGGGGGGGAAGGAGTCGAACCTTCAAGTCCCGGTCGCGTCGAGCGTGACTCGCCCCCGGAACGCCGTGATCGCGAACGCGCCATGATGACGATCTTCGACAGATCGACCAGGCGTGCACACCGGCGCCGGTTTGGCCTGAGCGCGCGAGCGCCCGACGAGGTCGCTACAAATAGGGTATCGACCGCAGATCGTCAATCCGAAACTTCTAGTCGCCAGCAATTTCGATCGATTTCCCGACGCGACTTTTGTAGCTTGCGCGCTTCCGTCTTCCTGGGAGGTTCTCCATGCGCAGCCTGTCGATCCTGTTCACCGCATTCGCCGCCGTCGCGTGCGCGAGTAGCGAACCCTCCGAGCCCGTCCCTGGCGAGATGGGAGAGCCCGGTCCGTCGGGCACGATGGGAACTCCCGGCATCTCGTGCTGGGATCTGAACGCGAGCGCGAGCTGCGATCTCGCCACGGAGGACTACAACAACGACGAGACGTGCGATGTCGGCGACTGCTTCGGCGTCGAGGGCCCGACCGGCCCAGCGGGTCCGGCAGGTCCCACCGGAGCACCAGGTTCCCAAGGTCCGGCGGGTGCGACCGGGCCGGCAGGTCCGATGGGCGCGCCAGGCCCGACCGGCGCGCCAGGCCCGATGGGCCCGATGGGCGCCACCGGTGCGACGGGCACCACGGGTCCGGCTGGGCCGACCGGCGCGACGGGCGCGCAAGGTCCGACGGGTGCGCAAGGTCCAGCGGGCACGTCGGGCACGGCGGGTCAGCTCACGGCCAGCGCGTTCTCGACCAGCGCCCTCAGCGCGACCTCCGCCATCACCACGTTCACCGCGATCCCGGGTGCCTCCGTATCCGTCACGGTCCCTGCGGGCGCGGTCGTGTTCGTCACCACCGACGGCGGCATCCAGACCACCAGCACGTCGACGACCGGGTTCAGTACGGTCGACGTCGGGCTGTTCATCGACGGCGCGGTGCCGACCAACGGTGGCTTCAAGCGGATCGTCGCCGCGAACACCGGCGGGCTCACCACGATGCTCGTCGGGTGGAGCATGTCGGCGGCCACCCCTCTCTCGGCCGGCACGCACACGATCGCGGTGCGCGGGCGGTACAGCGCCGGTGCGACCGCGACGATCGGCGGCGACGCGAGCTCGGTCAACCAGATCTCGATCTCGGTCGCCGTCCTCAAACTGTGATCGTGAACGGCACGTCTCGAGGGACGCGATGTTCGGTGTTGACTCTATCGAACAAGGTTTAATAGAACGTTCCTCGCGAGGAGGAACGCATGCCACGCAGTCGTCTACTGGTCTGGTTCGTGGGGATGGTGACCGCGTGCGCGAATCCGCAGCTCGATCCGCCTTCCGGATTGATCCATGCGCGGTTTGATCCCGACGGCAAGGCGATCCCGATGCCGAACGACGCCGTGCGGGACCGCGCGCTCGGCAGGCTCGATCTGCCGAACGACACGCCCGCGGAGCTCGCGCGCCTGACCCCGGCCGAGCAGGAGTTTTACAGCTACCTCGAGACGCTCGACGGCTGGTCGTCGCTGATGTCCGCCACGGTCGAGCTCACCGGTCCGATCGAAGCTCGCTCGGTCACCGACGGCAGCCTTCAGGTGTGGCACTGGACTGCCTCGCCGACGCGTGTCGACGACGTCAGGATCGCGCTCACCGAGGATGGCAAGCAGATCACGATCGATCCGCCGCGCACCGGCTGGATCCGCGGCGACCGCTACGTGCTGATGATGCGGGGTGGCGACGGGGGCGTGCGTGGAGCGCAGGGAGAGCGCGTCGAGTGCGATGCCGCGTTCTACTTCCTGCGCCAGACCGAGGCGCTCGACACGCCGGAGCACGAACGCGCATTTCCCGGCGACACGGCAGAGGAGCGCCGGCGCAACGCCCACAAGCTCGAGACGATCCGGAAGGACATCTCGCCGATGTTCGAGTTCTTCGAGCGCCGCCAGATCCCGCGCGCGGACGTCGCGGCGCTGTGGGCGTTCACCGTCACCACCCGCACCGAGCTCGCGATGGACAAGGCCTCGCAGCGGATGCCGCTCCCGATCAACCTGATGCTCGATCCGAAGACCGGCCACGTCGACGCGCCGGTCGTCCCGTGGGACTCGGCGATGGAGAAGGAGGCGAAGGGACGGCTCGCCGAGCTCACCGGCTTCGCGCTGTCTTCCGACCTGCTGTTCGAGCTGACCGCGCCGGTCAAGCCGGAGACCATCACTCCCACGACGGTGCGGCTGTACCGGCTCGGTGGCGCGACGCCGGTCCAGGTCCCCGCCGACGTCACGCTGATGGACAGCGGTATGCACGTCCACGTGTCACCGCGCGCCCAGCGACTCGCGGAGGCGACCAGCTACATGGTCGTGATCGACAACGGCGTGCGCGACACCGACGGTCGCCCGGTGACCGCGATGCCCGCGGGCCACTTCCTCAAGGCGCACCAGCCGATCTACGATGGCAGCGCGAGCCTCGTGAAGGGCGTCGATCTGCACGATGCCGAGAAGCTCGAGCTCGCGCGTGCGCAGATCGCGGGGGTGCTCGATCAGGTCGGGCGCGACCGCGTGCTCGCCGCGTGGCCGTTCACGACGATGGCGGTCCGCCAGCCCCTGGTCGACGCGCGCGGCAAGGCTGCGCTGGTCGGCGTGTCGCCCGAGCCCAGGAACGTCGAGCACCTGACCACGGCCGAGGCGATCGCGGATTTCCCGCTCGGCGTGACGTCGCTCGCGAACGTTGCCGACGTCTACTACGGCACGCTCGAGTCGCCGTACTACCTCGACACGATCTCGCGCGCGCTGCGCCCCGATGGCGGACACCGCGTCGAGGACGTCGCGTTCACGCTGACGGTGCCCAAGAATCCCAGACCGGGCCCGATGCCGGTCGTGATGTTCGGCCACGGCCTGGTCACCGAGCGCCGGTTTGTCCTCGCGCTGGCGAACTCGCTCGCGGCCAAGGGGTTCGCGGCGATCTCGATCGACTTTCCGTTTCACGGCAAGCGCACCTACTGCGCGACCGGCGGTCCGATCTCGGTCGTCAATCCCACGACCGGCGAGGTGATGTCGCTCGATCCCTGCAAGTCCGGCACGACCTGTAACAACGTCGGCAAGTGCGTCGATCGCAACGGCCAGGGTAACCAGCTGGCGAAGTTCCCGATCATCGACCTGCCGGTGGCGTCGGGCGCGGTGTTCAACGAGGTCGATCACATTGCCTCCAGCAAGGACCACTTCTGGCAAGCGCTCGTCGATCTCGGCGCGCTCGACCGCGCGCTGCGCGCCGGCGACTGGACCGCGCTGCTCGGTCGCGCGGTCGACCCGAGCCGCATCTACTACACCGGTCAGTCGCTCGGCGGGATCATGGGCGCGATCTTCCTCGGGACGTCGCCGGACATCCCGCGCGCGGTGCTCAACGTTCCCGGCTCCGATCTGATCCGGATGTTCGATGGCTCGACGTTCTTCAAGCCGCAGATGGACGCGCTGTTCACCCGCGAGCACATCGATCGCAACAGCTTCCAGGGCAAGAAGCTGCTCGCGGTGGCGAGCTGGATCATGGACGTGATCGATCCGCAGCACCTCGGCCCGGAGACCGGCGCGCGCGCGCTGTTGATCCAGATGGCGACGCTCGACTTCATCATCCCGAACGCGTCCACCCTCGAGCTCCAGGACGTCACGGGTGCCCAGCGCCGCGACTACATCGCCGAGCACGGCTTCATCGTGATCCCGTTCGAGCCCGAGTACTGGCGCGGCACCAGCGACCTCGCGAAGTTCCTCAACGGAGAAGGCCTATGACGAGGAGGCTCGTCGCCCTGGCCTCGCTCGCCGTCTCGTCCACCGCCGTCGCGGGCGGCTTCGCGGTGACCGAGCAGACCGTGGTGTCGTCGGGCACCGGCGGTGCAGGAGCGGCGCGCGCCGACGATCCAGGCGCAGCGTGGCACCAGCCCGCGGCGCTCGCCGACGGCGGCGGCTGGCGATTCGATCTATCGCTGATCTTCGCGCGGCCCTCGCTCGAGGCGCGCTCGCTCGACGGCTCGTGGACCGCGTCCAACGACGCGGCCTGGTCGACGCCGCCGCACCTCGATGCAAGCTATGCGCGTGGCCGCTGGGCCGCTGGCCTCTCGCTCGGTATTCCGTTCGGCAGCGGCATCAGCTGGCCGACCGATTGGCCCGGCCGTCACGAGATCGTCGCGACCGATCTCCAGGTGTTTCGCGCCGCGCCGTTCTTCGCGTGGAGCTTCGGCAAGCTGCGCGTCGCCGCGGGGGCACACCTCGATCTTGGCCGGCTGCAGATCGATCGCAACCTCGACTTCGTCGACCTCGAGGGCGACGTCGCGATCGACATGGACGGCCACGGCTTCGGCGTCGACGCCTCGGCGTTCTATCAGGCCACGCCGCGACTCGCGTTCGGCGCGGTCTATCGCGGCCGGACCGGGATGCCGCTCGCTGGCGGTGCAGACTTCACGGCGCCGGACGCGTTCGATGCCAAGATCGCCGACCAGGCGACCACGTCACGGCTCACCCTGCCCGACCAGGTTTCGCTCGGGGCGCGGGCGCAGCTCGGCAGTTACGCGGCGCTCGCCGACCTCGAGCTCGCGGTGTGGAGCACGAACCGCGCGCTGGTCGTCGAGTTCGCGAACGAGGCCACACCCGACGTCACCCAGGAGACGCGATGGCGCGATACGTTCGCCGTGCGTGGCGGTGGCGAGTACGTCCGCGGCCGGCTGACCGTCCGGCACGGCCTGTACTTCGAACAGTCGCCCGCAAAGGTCGACCACCTCGCGGCCTCGTCGCCGGATGGCAACCGGCTCGGGCTGTCGGCAGGCGCCAGCTGGCTCGCGCATCCACGGTTCAGCGTCGACGTGTTCGCGCAATCGATGTGGATCCTCCGGCGCGCGAGCGAGAACATGGAGTCGCTGCCGGCAAGCTACGGCGGGCGCGCCACGTTCGCCGGCCTCGGCGTCCGCTGGACACCGTGACCCGAGCGCCGACTCCCGATCTTCATCGAAATTTCATGTCTGCCTCCGACCCCGACGCGTCGAGAGCGAATCCTCACCGAGCGCTCGCGCACGGTAAGACTCTGTCGAGCTTCGCTGCGCGACCCCTGGCTGGCCTGGTAAGAAGTGGGTCGAGCATGCGTCGCCTCCTCGTCACGCTCGCGCTGCTCGCTGCATGCGCGCAGAACCGGCTCGAGTGGGACGACGCGGAGCCGCATCCGCTCCTCACCGGACCGTACGTTTTGCTCAGCGGACCCGATCGCGCGATCGTCGGCTTCCGCTCCGCGAGCGCGACCAGCGCGAAGGTGATGTGGCGGGCGGAGACCGGGGCCTCTGGCACCGTCACCGCGCACCGCGAAGCGACGCTGTTCTCGGCCACGCTGACCAACCTGCCGCGCGGCCCGAAGATCTCCTACGAGGTGATGGCCAATGGCGCGAGTGCGGGCACCGGCTCGTTCCGCGTCGGCACGTACGCGAACGAGAGCAAGGTCCGGTTCGCGGTGTTCGGTGACAACCGCAACGGTCACGATGTCCATCGCGACGTCGTGCTCGGGGTCGCGAACGAGGACGGCGTCGACTTCGTGCTCAACACCGGCGACATGGTTCAGAACGGCGGCAAGCCGAACGAGTGGATCACGTTCTTCCAGATCGAGCGCCCGCTGCTCGCGAAGATGCCGATCGTCCCGACCACGGGCAATCACGATCTCAGCGGGCGCGCGTACTACGAGCGGTTCTTCTTCCTCGACCAGTGGTCCGGCGGCAAGCGCTACTTCGCGACCGACTGGGGCAACATCCGGGTCATCGCGCTCGACAACGGGATCGAATGTAACCGCGCGTGCGCGCAGTTCAACTACGTGCGCGACGCGCTCGCGAATGGAGCCTCGCGAGGCAAGCTGCTGGTGATGTTCCTCCACCACTCGCCGTTCTCGTCGGGGTACCACGGCTCGGATCTCGGCGTGCAGCGCGCGATCCACGAGCTGGCGGAGACCTACGGGGTCGAGCTCGTGATCAGCGGCCACGATCATCACTACGAGCGAACCAAGCCGCTCTCCGGCACCACGTACATCGTCAGTGGCTCGGCTGGCGCGCCGATCCGGCCGGTCGTCCCGCGCGACTTCACCGAGAACGCGCGGACGGAGCCGCACTACGTGATCGTCGATGTCGATGGCACCACGATCTCGACGCGCGCGATTAACCTGCGCGGCGAGGTGTTCGACACCGCCGTGATCCACCCGAACCCTCCGCGCGCGGAGAAGCCTGCTTCCGAGCAAGCGGTGCGATGATCACGCGCTGGGTCCTGGTCGCGGCGCTCGTGCTCGCGAGCACGGCGCCCGTGCGCGCAGAGGATCCGCCACCGCCGGGGCTGACGACAGAGACCTGGCATCACGAGCCGCGGCTCGACCTCCACTGGCAGCTGTTGACGCTGCCGGAGCGCGCGATCGAGCTGGTGTTCGTCCCGTTCGGGCTCGCGGTCGCGGCCGTCGAGCGCCACCGGATCGACCGGCGCGTCGGCAGGCTTTTGAGCTTCTGGGAGGGTCGCCTCAAGCTGTCACCCCGCATGAAGATCAGCTTCGGCGACGGTCTCGGGGTCGGCCTGAAGCTCAAATACAAGCAGCCGTTCGACACTCGAACGCAGGCCAGCCTCGGGTTCGTGGTGCGCGTCAACCGTGACTTTTTGGTCGATAGCGAGCTGCAGCAACCGATCGGCTCGCTCGACGACCGGTCGCTTCACGTCAACGCGTTCGTCGAGCGCGACCAGAACGAGCGGTTCTATCGCCTCGGTGGTGGCAGCAGCTCGATGCGACGTGTGATGACGAACAACCTCCAGGTCCTCACCGCCGGGCTCGATCTGCAGCCTGTCGACTGGTACGACTACTCCGGACTGTTCGAGGTCGGCGCGGTGCGCCAGACGCTGGGACCGGGTCTCGAGCTTGGTGAGATCCCACTCGGCGAACCCGACGACTCGTTCGCACCACCTCCCGGGTTCGGCACGTCGACCGTGTACGCGCACGCGAACATCTCGGGCAGCTATGACACACGAGACACGCTCGGGCGGCCTTCGCGCGGACTGCATGCCGAGCTCCGCGCGGCGCTCTACACCGACGTCGCCGGCGGCCTCGCCGGCGCGAACCTCCGCGCCGCTGGGGCCTGGTTTCTGCCCGTCCTGCCCGAGGCGCGCGTGCTGGTCCTGAACGTGGGTGCCTCCGCGGCCGTGCCGCTGTTCGGCGAGACGATCCCACTGGTGGCGCTGTCCCAGCTCGGCCGCGAGCATCATCTTCGCGGCTACGATCGCGCGCGGTTTCGCGATCGTTATGCGGTGTGGGCCGGCGCCGAGTACCGGTTCCCGATCTACGAGTATCTGACCACGGGTGTCGGGCTCGACACGTTCGTGTTCCTCGAAGGCGCGAGCGTGTTCGGCGCGACGCCACCGTCGCGCGAGACCTTCGCGTACTCGGCCGGCGGCGGGCTGCGCATCGCAGCCGAGACCAAGCTGGTCTCCCAGCTCACGTTTGGCTGGTCGCCCGAAGGCATCGAGATCTTCATCGGCAGCGAGGTCAAGCTGTGAAGCGGGTCGCCTGCGCGCTCGCCTGCGGGGTCGCCTTCGGGGCGTGCACACCGAGCTGGAAGCGCACGCCGCACGACCAGCTGTTCCAGCGCGAGGCGGTCACGGCGTTGATCGCGGAGCCCGCGGGCCGGTCGATCTCGGACTGGTGGGATCGCGGGCGCCAGTCGTTCGTCAGGCCGCTCGGGCGCGCACTCAGCCCGGGGCGCTGGGTCGCGCGCGGGATCGGTGGCCGCACCGCCCAGGACATCAACGAGCTCGACCAGGTGCCGGACTCCGAGTGGTTCGAGAACCGGATCGGCCGACGCGCATACACCGTCGAGGAAGCCTTTCGTGGCGCGACCCGAGATCGCGGACCCGAGACCGGCGACCTCCGCGTCGTCAGCGGCAAGCTCAACGGAGCGAGCCCGGGCTTCGTGGTGCGCGACCTCCAGGGCATCACCTGGTACATCAAGCTCGACCCACCCGCGTCACCCGAGCTGTCGACCAGCGCCGAGACCATCTCGTCGCGCCTGCTGTTCCTCGCCGGCTACCACGTCGCGGAGATCCACGCGCTCGATCTCGACCCCCGCCGGTTCGTCGTCGACCCGCAGGCGACGATGCGCGACAAGTACAACCGCAAGATCCCGATGACGGCGAAGGCGCTGAAGAACCTGATCCGGCCGATGAACACCGATCTCAGCGGCAACGTCCGCGTGCTCGCGTCGCGCCAGCCAGAGGGCGTCGTGCTCGGACCGTTCTCCTACGCCGATCGCGTGCTCGGCGATCCCAACGACCTGATCCCGCACGAGCACCGGCGCAGCCTCCGCGGACTGTGGGTATTCTCGGCGTGGATCAACAACACCGACATCCGCGATCAGAACTCGCTCAACGTGTTCCGCCCGGTCGGCGAGGCCGGGCGCGGCGTGATCCGGCACTACCAGCTCGATTTTGGCAATTCCTTCGGCGCGACCGGCACGAAGGAGAAATCTGCGAACGAGGGCCTCGACTACGTCGTCGACTGGCAGCAGATGCTCGCGAACCTCGTCACCTTCGGGTTCCGCTACCCGCCCCGGCTCCAGCGCAGTCCATTTCGCTCGGTCGGGCTGTTCGAGTCGCGGCAGTTCAATCCCGCGGACTGGCACCCCACGTTTCGTAACCCAGCGTTCGACGAGGCGACGCAGGCGGACGCGTTCTGGGCCGCGGCGATCCTGGCGCGGATCCAGCCCGACCACATCCGCGCTGCGGTGACCGCGGGGCGCTATCGCGACGAAGGGGCGGCGTCGTACGTGATCGAGACGCTGCTCGAGCGCCGTCGCAAGCTGCTGGCGTTCGCGTTCTCGGGCTTCCTCGAGGTCGACCGGCCGCGCATCGAGAACACCGTGCTGGTGCTCGACGATCTGCGCGCGCTTGGCGGGCTGTCCCCGCTCGGCACCCTCGACTACACGATCCGGTGGAACCGTACGCGGGGCAGCGATCAGCTGCTCGCGCACGGGAAGGTCGACCCGCCACCGCCGCCACCACCACTCGCCGGTCAAGCCGAGGTTGCACCGGCCACGATCGCCGGTCGGACCGAGCTCCACCTCGAGCTCGCCGAGATCCTCGGCCGGGCCGCGCGCTCGCCGGGGTTTGCCGAAGACCCGTTCCTCACCGTCGAG
>JBBJLY010000085.1:0-28726 GCA_037720695.1 Kofleriaceae bacterium
CGCGACGATCGTCGTCGGGACGTGGGTCACGGGGATCCCGCGGAACAGCGTGGCGGCGACGAAGCCCGCCAGATCGCCGACCACCCCGCCGCCGACTGCGACGATCGCCGAGCTGCGATCGAGCCCGCGCGCGATCAGCTCGCTGCACAGCCGCGCGTAGACGTCGAACGACTTGCTCGCCTCGCCAGGCTCGATCACGATCGCGTCGCCGAGACCGCTCGCGTGCGGCAGCACGTTGCGATCGGTGATCACGGCGAGCTGGGTCGCGGGCTGAGCGCGCACGAGGTCGCGATCCAGTGTGTCGGTCACCGACACCGGATACGTCCGATCCCCGAGCGAGACCAGCGTCGCGTGACGGTGGGCGTCGGGCAGCCGCTGCCAGCTGAGCTCGACCGCGCGGACCTCGCTCGCCACCTGCGCGACCGCCTTGCCCATGGTGTCGACCACGGCGTGCGCGCGGCGATACACCGGTGCCCGCTCCGCGGCGAGCTGCGCGGCTCGTGCGAGCAGCGGCCGTGCAGGCCCATGGACGGCCCGACGCTCGGCCTCGACGACATCGACCCCGAGCGCGACCACGAGCCCCGCCGCGCGCATCCGGGTCAGGTTGTCGCCGAACGCCGCGGCACCTCCACCGGTCGCGATCACCATCGGCTCTCGGTCGGCGATCAGCATCTGCAGCGTCTCGGCCTCACGCCGGCGAAACTCGGGCAGGTCGCGCGCGACCAGGGCCGCCACCGGCTCGCCGAGCGCGGCGATCCGGACATCGAGATCGACGAACCGGCGTCCGCTCGCGCTCGCGACCGCACGGCCCACCGACGTCTTGCCGGCGGCCATGAAGCCGATCAGAAACAGCTGGGACACCCGGTCAGTCTACTGGCAGCGCAGCTGGGCCTTGTTCGTGATCGTCGGGGTGATGAACACGAGGATCTCCGTGCGGTCGTCGTTCTCGCGGCGATTCTTGAACAGCCAGCCAAGCACCGGAATGTCCCCGAAGAACGGCACCTTCTTGTAGGCGAGACCGCTGTTGCGCGTGTAGATGCCGCCGAGGACCGAGGTCTGGCCGTTCTCCACGATCATCGTCGTGCGCGCTTCCTTGCGCAGGATCGTGGGATCACCACGCGCACCGACGTTGACGAAGTCGGGCTCGTTCTTGGTCACGTTGATCGCCATCGCGATCGCACAGTCACGCTGTGACACGGAAGGCGTGACGGTGAGGGCGAGATCAGCGGTCACGAACTGCGTCGTCGTGCCGGCCGCCGAGACCACCGAGATCGGGATCGACACGCCCTGGCTGATCGCGGCCTGGCGGTTGTTGAGGACGGTGATCTTCGGTGCCGAGATGATGCGCACCGAGCCGCTATCCTCGAGCGCCGACAGCCGGAGGTTGATGTTGAAGTTGCCGCCGACCGAGCCGAGCGAGAAGCCGAGCGCGCCACCTTCGCCGGAGCCCGTCGCGGCCGGCAGGTTGACCGCGAAGTCCGACGGGTTCGCCACCCCGGTCCGGATCGTGCCCGAGTCCTCGTTCGCGCCGATCACGCTGACCGACGACGGCCACACGAGCCCGGTCGCGTTGCCACCGGCGGCAGACGCGACCGCCCGACCACCCCACTGGACGCCGAACTGGCGGACGAACGTCGACCGCGCCTCGACGATGCGCGCCTCGATCGCGATCTGGGGCGTCTGGGTGTCGAGCGAGGTCGCGAGGTCCCGGATCTGCTTCCGGTTGCCGGCGATGTCGGTGACGATCAGCTGGTTGGTCCGGGTGTCGACCTCGATCCGTCCCGCCGGAGACAGCATGGTCTCGAGCACGGGCTTGAGCTCGGCCGCCGCCGCGTAGTTGAGCGGGATGACATCGGGCCGCGGGACCTCCGACTTGACGAGCGCGGCGCGGCGCGCGGCCTCGGCCTCGTCCTCCTTGTCGAGCTCCTTCTGGTCGGCGACCCGGATCAGGTTGCCGTCGCGGCGAAACCCAAGGCCGTGCGACTTCAGGATCACGTCCAGGGCCTGGTCCCACGGCACGCGCTTCAACCGGATCGTGACGCGTGCGTTGACCGTGTCGGGCACGACGATGTTGACGCCGGCGAAGTCGGCGAGCAGCCGCAGCACGTCGTGGATCGGCGCGTTCTGATAGTCGAGGTCGAACACCTTGCCGCGGAACACGCGGCGGCGCCCGTTGCCACCACCCGCGGGCGGCACCTGCGAGACCGACTGCTGCGAGACCGGCGTCGACGAGGCGCCGAACCCACCGACGACCGGCGGCGGCAGATTCTGCGTGCGCGTCACGCGCTTCGGGTCGGTCGACGTGAACTTCCAGCGCACGCCGCCGGCATGATGATCGAGCGTCGGCGTCGCGCCTTCGGCGAGCTCGGCGACCAGCCGCACGCGGTTCGGCGTCCGCCGATCGCGGAACGACGACACCGCGCGCACGGGGCTCCCGAACTTGGACGTATCGAGCTTGCGCTCGAGCTTGGCCGCGAGGTCCGCGTTGTCGATCACGAGCTCGACGTGACGCGCCGTGACCTCGCCGAGCGCGACCTGCACCGTGCCCGAGATCGCGATGTCGACCGTCGCGCCGCCGGCCTGCGAGCCGCGGAACGCGATGTCGCTGACCTTCGCGATCGGACCCTTCGGCGCTGCCTTGATCGGCTTGGCCTGGGCGACCACGGTCGGTGCGGGACGCGGCGTGCTCGCGACCGGCGGCGGTGCCGGCGGCGTGACGGCGATCTGCGCCTTCTGCGCCTTGATCCGCGCGAGCTCCTGCTCCTCCGCGACGCGCTGCTCGGCGAGCCGCTCGCGCCGGGTCTCCTCGCGCGATGCGGAGTCGCGGGCCTGGGTCGCCGCGGCCTCGAGGCGCGCGGTCTCGGCCTGCTGCGCCGCCACCGCCTTGCGGCGATCGGCGAGCTCGGACTCGGCCCGCTTGCGCTCGTCGGCGAGCCGGGACGCTTCGGTCCGGGCGCGTGCGAGCTCGGCGTCACCGGCCTGGCGCGCCTTTGCGGCGGCGACCTCGGCCTGCGCCTTTGCTTCTGCCTTGCTGCGCGATTCGAGCTCGGACGCTGCACGCTCGGCGGCGGTACGCCGGGTCGTGAGCTCGGCGAGCGACGTCTCGGCATCACGCTTCGCCGCGGTCGCATTGCGCGCCGCGGTCTCGGCGATCGTTCGCTGCTGCGCGGCGGCATCGGCCGCGAGCTTGGCCGTGCGCGCGGCTTCCTCGGCCGCCTTGCGCTGCTGCTCGGCGGTCATCCGCTGCTGCTCGGCCTCGCCACGCCGCTGCGCGGCGGCCGTCGCGGCGAGCTCGGCATCCTTGCGCTTCTTCGACGCCTCGGTCACCGCCAGCTCGGCCTCGGCGCGACGGCGCGTCGCATCGCTGGCCGCGGCCTCGGCCTCACCGCGCTTGCGAGCCGCCGTGCTCGCAGCGGATTCGGCAACGGTCCGCTGCTGCTCGACGCCCGCGAGTGTCGTGCGGGTCTGGTCGAGCTCCTGCTTCGCGCTCGCGGCGGCGGTCTCGGCCGCGCGACGGCGCGTCTCGGCTTCCTCGGTGGCGCGGCGTGCGCTCGCGAGCCGCGCTTCGGCCGCCCGTGCCTCGGCGAGCAGCCGCGTGCGCTCGGATGCGGCCTGGGTCGACGACGTCTTCGCGGATTCGGCCGCCCGGTTCGCCGCGAGCTTCGCGGCGGCCTCGGCATCCGTGCGCTCCTTGCTCGCCTTTGCGACCGCCTCGCGCGCCGCTTCTTCGCGCGCCTGTGCCGCCGCATTCACCGAGCGCGCCTTGTCCTCGAGGGCCTGCGCGGCCTGCGTCTTCTTGTCGAGCGCCGCCAGCTGCTGGCGCGCCTCGGCGAGCAGCTTGTCGGCATTGGAGCGCGCGGTCTCCGCGGTCTTGCGATCTGCCGCCGCGGCGAGCTTCGCCGACTCTGCATCACGACGTGCAACTTCAGCATCGGCACGCGCACGCGCCGCCTCGGCCTTCGCCGCCGCGATCTCGGCCTGGGCTTCGCCGCGCGCGGTCTGCACCTTCGCATCGGCCTCACCGCGCACGCGCGCTGCATCGGTCTTTGCCTTTGCCATCTCCGTGCGCGCCGCCTCGGCCTCTGCATGCTTCGCCGCGGCATCCTGGCGCGCGGCTTCCGCCTGACGCTGGGCCGCCTCGGCCTCCGCCTTCGTGCGCGTCGCTTCCTGTTTCGCGCGCGTCATCGCGAGCCGGGCCGCATCGGCCTCGGCCTTGGTCTTGGCCGCGGAGCTCCTGGTCGACGCCGCATCCGCACGCGCGGTGTCGGCATCGCGGCGCGCCTGATCGGCGTCCGCCTTGGCACGTGCAGCAGCATCGAGCTGCTTCGCGGCAGACGCCTGCGCGGCGGCTGCCTCGGCCTTGATCCGGGCAGCCTCGCGCTTCGCGGACTCGGCCTCGGCACGCGTCTTCGCGAGATCCTGACGCGCGGCCTCGGCCTCGCGGGTGGCCGCCTGCTTCGCCGCAGCAGCCTCGCGCGCCGCGGCCTGGCGTGCTGCCTCGACGGCCTGCTTCGCGAGCTCGGCCTCGCGCGCCGCGGCGAGCCGCGACTGCTCGGCCTGGGCGCGGGTGTTCGCCATGTCCTGCTTCACGGCCGCGGCTTCGGCGCGCGACTTCACGACATCCTGCTTCGCGACCTCGGCCTCCTGACGGGCACGCGCGACCTCGGCGAGCGCCTCCTGCTTGGTCTTCTCGGCCCCGACGCGCACGCGCTCGGCATCGGCTTGCGCGCGAGTCGCGGCATCGCGAGCCCGTGCGGCGTCGGCCTTTGCGGCGTCGGCCACCGCCTTTGCACGCGCGAGATCTGCCGCGCTCGCCTGCTGGCCCTGCTGCCCGCTGCGCTTCGCGTCGTCGGCAGCGCGCTGCGCGGCGTCCGCGCGGGCGACCTGGTCCGCCGCCACCTTGCGCAGTCGCTCGGCCTCGGCCTGCGCGGTCAGCGCGGCCTGCTTCGCCCGGGTCGCTTCGCCTTGCGACACCGCGATCTGCTTTTCGGCCTTGTCACGTGCCTGCTCCGCGCGCGCGAGGGCCTCGGGATTCGACTGCTTCGGCGCCGGATCGCGCGGAAACACCGTGACAACGAGCTCGTTGCCTTCTGTCTTGACGTCGTATCGGCCCGGTCGGGCGAGCGACACGATGACGCGGACGAGCTGCCCGCCTTCATCGAGCTGCTGGGCCGCGATCGTGCTCACCGCCCACGTACTCGCGGACACCACCGAGGCGCCCTCGTGCCCTCGCAGGGCCTCCGCGAGGTGCGCACGCGGAACGTCCACCACGACCCGGCTCGGTTTCTCGAGCTTGTAGACCGTGAAGGTTGGGGTCTTCGCGCCACGAACGTGGATGCGCGTGGTCCCCGCATCCTCGTCGTACGTGACCGCGCGAATCTCGTTGGTTCCGTCGGCAAATGCCGCCGGTGCAAACGCGCAGGCGATCACGGTCGCAGCGATCCAGGTCATAGGTCGGCTCATGTGCACGCTCCTCGGGCGAAAAAATTTTCGCCCGCCCAGCGCAGAACTACAAATTTTCGTCGCTAATCAGCTACGGCTTGATCATCGTCGGCGGCTGCTGGGGCGCCGGCGAGATCGTCGTCTTCGACGGAGCGGGCGCCCGTTCAGGCGCCGGCTGGCGCTCGACTGCCTTCGGCGGTAGGCTCGGCGGCGGGGCGATCACGGGCGTGATCGTCGTCCGATTACCATCGCCGGGCGCGGTGTCGCTGGGCTGCGAGCTCAGCGCGACCGACGCGGTCCGCAGGCGCTGGCAGTCGGGCGGCAGCACCTCGCCGGTGGCCGCGTTGGCCTCGACCTGGAAGCAGATGAACTCGTCGCCGATATCGCTGACGACGGCCTTCTCCTTGCCGACGCAGTCGCGGGCCTTGATGATGTGGCCGAGGTTGCCCGGGTCCATCATCAGCACCTTGCGCATGGTGCCCTGCGCGACCACGCCGACCGGCTTCAGATCCTTGTAGCTGTAGTTGACCGCCTGGAACTGGTCCTTCTTGAGGCAGCGCGCGGTGACCGCCTTCTGGAGCGCGGGATCGCCCGCCGAGCCGGAGCCGGCCATGGGCACGGTGCGGTTGAGATAGGACTGGAACGGGTCGCGATTCGCTTCGGTGACCACGAAGTCGCGGTCCGACGAGAACGGGTACCGGATCGCGTCGCGCTCGGGACACCCGCCGCACGCGTAGATCGGCTGGTTGCCCTCGTCGACCGTGGCCAACAGTACTGCTTGCGCTTGGCATCGCAGCGCATGTCGGTGTCGGTCGGCGGCGTCGCGCTGCCACCCGCGACCTCGATCAGCGGCGGCAGCTTGGGATCGCAGCGCTTGGCCTTCGGCGACGGCGACTGACACGCCACGCGCTCCTCGATCTTGAGCTGGGCGAGCAGCTGCTTGCCGCCCGAGCCCGTACCCGTCGGGGCCACGGCCGGCGCCGGCGTCGCGGTGCCCTGCTGGGTGGTCGAGCCACCTTCGTCATCCTCGCCGCACGCGACGAGCGAGAAGGTGACGGCGATCAGGAGTGCAATGCGCATCACGGGCTTCCACTCCCCGGCTGCTCGTTGCCGGCCGCGCCACGAGTCTCCATGGTCTTGTTCGCGTTATCGATCGCGGCCTTCGCGGCGCCGGGCCTGCCAGGACTTGGCAGCGGCGGCGGCGCGGTGCCACCGGGCGTGGCGGGCCGGAGCGCCGGGACGGTCGCTGGGCGCGGGGCCGGCGCGCCGGGCGCGGGTGGTGGCGCATCCGACTGGCGGAAGGTCACCGCGGTGAACCGCGCGGTCAGCACGATCTGGCCGGCGCGGACGGCTGGCTGCGACAGGATCAAGTTCTCGATCGACACGATGCGTTCGCGCTCCTCGACCTGGCCTGGCGTGCCGCTCTCGACCACGTTTCGATCGACGAGTGAGGCGAAGAACCGCTTGATCTGCATGAATGTCCCGGTCAGCTCGAGCTCGGCCGGGATCTTGACGAAGCTCTCGATCGGTTCGGACGCCTTCGGAGTCACCTTGACCTCGACGCCGGACTCCTTGGCCTTGCGCACGAGCGTGTCGAAGAACGCCGGGACCTCGGCTTCGGTCGGTAGCGCCTTCTTGTTCTCGGTGATCGTGGTGTTCAGGATCTCCATCCGGGGACGGAGCTCCGAGTACGCCTTCAGGTCCTCGCCGAGCTTGCGGTTGGTCGAGACGTTGCTCGCGTACTGGCCCTCGGCCTCCTCGAGATCGCTCTTCAGCGATGACAGGATGAACCGGAAGTAGACGAGCCCGATCACCGCGCCGATGATCGCGAACACCATCACCTTGCGCTGGGTGGGCATCCGCGCGAAGTCGGCCATGACGCGCGAGGCCGCCATCAGTACGCCACCTTTCCCGTGATCGTGAACTTGACGTAGTTCAAGTTGTTGTCGCGGTCGGTGACCGGCTCGCTGCTGATGCCTTCGACCTGCGGGAAGTAGACCGACGCCGCGAGCCGCTTGGACAGCTGGGTGACGTCCGACGACGACTGCGCGCCACCTTCCAGCTTGAACGTCCCGGCCGTATCGGCGAACGACGACAACCACACGCGCGACGGGTCCCAATCGAGCTCGAACTTCTTGTTGGGATCCGGGTTGTCACCGAGCGTCCTGCCGAGCATGTCGTTGGTCATCGTCGGCTTCTGGCTCGGCGACAGGATCTTGCCGAGCTCCTGCAGCAGGTGCGCCGGGACGACCTTGGCCGCGATCAGGCGGTTGATCTCCTGCGCACGCTCGACCGCGTCCTTCTCCGACTTCTGGAGCTCGGGATAACCGACCAGGTCCTTCTGCTTCTCCGCGATCGACTTGCCGAGCTCCGCGTTGGCGTCGCGCAGCTCGTTGAGCCGATCGCGCTTGGGCTTGTCGACCAGGATGAACACCAGCACGCCGACGGCGGCGAGCGAGCCGATGCCGACGAGCAGCTGCTTCGACGACGGCTCCGACTTCGCCGCACCGGCCCGCTTCGCGCGCTTCTGCGGGAGGAGATTGATCCTGATCATGTCACTTATCTCCGCCGGCACGCATCGCGAGCCCGACCCCGACCAGGGCCTCGGGCGAGTGCGCGGTCAGGTAGGCCCTGTCGAGCGACGCGTCGATCTCCACCCGCCGCCACGCGTCGGCGACCTCGAGCGGTAAGCGAGAGCGGCGCTCGATCGCGCGATGCAACGAACCTACCTTGCTGCTGCCACCGGCGAGCACGATCCGCGTGACGTTGGCGTCGGCCGTGGTCGCGAGGAAGAAGTCGAGTGACCGCTGGAACTCGCCGGCCATGATCTCCGACACGCCTTCCATCACGCGCAGCACCTCTTGCGGCACCACGCCGTCCTCGGTCTGGCTGCCACCAACCTTGTAGGCCTCGGCCTCGTCGATCGCGATCTGGAGATGCTTCTGGATCTCCTCGGTGTACGCATTGCCGCCGATCGTGACATCGCGCGTGAACAGCGAGACGCCGCTGCGCACGATGTTGATGTTGGAGATCGCGGCGCCGGTGTTGATCAGCACCACGGTCTCGCGCGGATCGAGCGGGTAGTTGGCCTCGAACCCGTTCTGGCTCGCGAACGCGGCGACATCGACGACCAGGGGCAACAGGCCGGCATCGCGCACGCACTGGACGTAGTCGGCGACGACTTCCTTCTTCGCCGCGACCAGCAGCAGCTCGGTCTGGCCGCTGGCGCTGGCCTGGTTGGTGACGTGGTAGTCGAGCTCGACGTCATCCTTGCCGAACGGGATGTGGTGCTCGGCCTCGGTGCGAATGTTGGCGGCGAGCGTCTCGGGCGACATCTGTGGCACCGAGATCTTCTTGATGATCACCGAGTGCCCGGCGATCGCGATCGCGACCTCCTTCTGCTTCAGCTTGAGCCGCGCCCACAGCTGCCGGATCGCATCCGCGACGGCGGATTGATCCATGATCGTCCCGTCGACGATGGTCTGCGGGACGAGCGGCTGCATGCCGAACGCCTGTAACGCCCAGTTCGTCCCCTTCTTGCGCAGCTGTACTGCCTTGACGCTGCTGGAGCCGATATCGAGCCCGATGCACTGTTTCGCCATGAAGCGTTGTCCCGCCGAGCAAAGCTCCGGCTGTGGATAATGTTAGGCCCTTACGGACCGAACTCCAAAAAATGCGGCGGCACGCGCAGGTCCGGGGTCAGGAAATCCCATACTCCTTCATCTTGTAGAGCAGCGCGCGGTGGCTGATCTCGAGCAGCTTCGCCGCGTTGGTGCGGTTTCCCTGGGTCACGCCGAGCGCTCGCTTGATCAGGGTCGACTCGAGGTCGCGGGTCGCCTTCTTGATCGAGAGCTCGTCGCTGGCCTCCACGCTGGTCGCCCCGGGACGCACGTTCATGACCGTGCCGAGGAACGCGAGGTCGATCGCCGGCTTGTCGGTCAGGACCAGCGCCCGCTCGATCACGTTCTCGAGCTCGCGCACGTTGCCGGGCCACGGCTGCTGCCGGAGGGCGTCGACCACCGGGTCAGGTAGCTCGATCTCCCCGAGCTGGTGTCGCGCCGCGTGACGGGCCGCGAAGAACCGCGCGAGCTGGGGGATGTCGTCCGCGCGCTCGCGCAGCGGCGGGATCCGCAGCGGCAGCACGTTCAGCCGGTAGTACAGGTCCTCGCGAAACCGGCCCGCCGCGACGTCATCCGCGAGGTCGCGCAGCGTCGCTGCCACCAGCCGGACATCGATCTTGATGTTGGCCGTATCACCGACCCGCCGGATCTCGCTCTCCTGGAGCGCGCGCAGCAGCTTGGCCTGCAGCGACATCGGCAGCTCGCCGATCTCATCGAGGAACAGCGTGCCGCCGTCGGCGTCCTCGAACAGCCCGCGCTTGTCGCGCACCGCATCCGTGAACGCCCCACGCACGTGGCCGAATAGCTCCGACTCGAGCAGCGCGGGCGGGATCGCGGCACAGTTGATCGCGACGAACCGCCGGGACCGGCGCTGCGACTGATCGTGGATCGCGCGCGCGACCAGCTCCTTGCCGGTGCCGCTCTCGCCGAGGATCAGCACCGTGGTCTTGGTGCTCGCGATCCGCTCGATCGTCGCGCGCAGGCGCTGCATCGCCTCGGCATCGCCGATCAGGGTGGTCGGCGTGGTCAGTACCGGCAGCGCGCGCCGCGGGATCGTCGCGACGTGGCGCAGTGCGAGCGTCACCGCGAGCTCGTCGATCGGCTCGGTCAGCACGTCGTCGATCCCGGCCTCGAGCAGCGCGCTCGCCTGGGTGATGTCGCGCGACGACACCACGGCGATCACGGGCGGCCTGCCGGGAGCGTCGATCAGCGCGCTCGCCAGCGCCGCTGCGGCGATCACCGCATCGCAGTCGGTGGTCGCGAGGTAGCGCAGCGCGCCGTCGAGCTCGCTCATCGCCGCGACCTCGCGCCCCGTGCGATCGAGCATCAGGTGCAGCGCGCGCCGGGCCTCGTCATCGGGCCCGAGCACCAGCACGTGCTGGATCGACCTCGGGCCCGGCGAGGCACCATTCGTGAGCCCACTCGTCACGCAGAAGCCAGGCTACCACGCGCTCCAGAGGTAGGCTCGGGGCATGCGCCGCGCCGTCATCGATCCCAGGCTCGAGGCCCGCGTGATCTCGCGCCGCTCCCTCGCCTACACCACGGGTGCGAACGTCGACGAGGATATCCCTGCCCACGTGCGCGCGGCCTCGGGCGTCGTCGTGCGCGGCGATCATCTGCTGGTGATCCAGGACGACATGGCGGTGATCGCGGCGATCGGGACGGCGATCGGGGCGACGATCGGTAGTGCGGTCGAGGCGCTCGCGCTCCCGCGCGGACCGGGTGATCGCCGCCGGTTCGAGGTCGCGCTCGGCAACAAGCTCGACAAGCTGGATCTCGAGGCCGCGCTGCTGGTCGATGACGAGCTGTGGGCGTTCGGCTCCGGCTCGCTGCCGGTGCGCGAGCGGATCGTGCGGGTGCGTGGCAGCGAGATCGAGATCGTGTACGGAGCGTCGCTGTATGCCGCGATCCGGGCGACGATCGGCGGTGCGCTGAACATCGAGGGCGTGGCACACGTCGCGGACCAGCTGTGGCTGTTCCATCGCGGCAACACGGGGGCACGAGATCCTGGACCTGCGGTCGTGCGGATCGAGCTCGCCGAAGTGCAAGCCTGGCTCGCGGGTGGCCCGACGCCGGACGTCTCGGGTGTCGATCGCTACGATCTCGGGGCGGTCGGCGGCGTCCGGCTCGGGTTCACCGATGCGGTCGCGCGCGGCGCGCGCGTGTACTACGTCGCGGCTGCAGAGGCCTCGCCGGATGCGATCGCCGATGGCGCGGTGCTCGGCTCGCTGATCGGCGTGATCGACGGCGACAGCGTTCGCTGCGCGCCGCTCTGCGATCGCGATGGCGCGGCGCTCAAGGTCGAAGGGCTCGCGCTGATCGACGATCACCGCGGCTGGATCACGCTCGATCCCGACGACGTGGACGTTCCGGCGCCACTGTGCGAGATCCTGCTTCATGGCCCCTGGTGAAGGCCCGAGGCTATTGAAATCACTGGATTTAGCTTGCCAACGATCTGCACAGATCGCCAACTTTGTTGGCAGATCAACGGGTCTCCGGCGAAACCAAGCGTTTGAAACTGCTGAAACATCAACTTGGCCGTGCAGTTGCTTTATGCTGCAGCAGCATCTGGAGGTGCGCCCATGCGCAATGCCGTACTCACGTCTTCAATTCTTGGTCTCGCCGCGCTGACTGGTTGTCCCGATCGCACGATCTCGGAGGTAAATCCCTCCCAGGGTCGCGTCGAGTACAAGGACATTCCGGTCAACCTGAACCGTAACGTCGACATCATGTTCGTGATCGACGACTCCGGGTCGATGAAGGACAAGCAGGACAACCTTACTGCCAACTTTCCGAACTTCATCAACGTCCTGAACACGATCCAGGGCGGCCTGCCGGACGTCCACATCGGCGTCGTGTCCTCGGACATGGGCACCAAGACCACCACCGGTGGTGCCGCCTCGAACGCTTCCGGCTGCAGTGTGGCCGGCGGCAAGAACGGCGTGCTCCAGCTCGGCATGGCCGGCGGCATGATCATCGACGGCTCCAACTTCATCAGCGACATCAAGCTGGCGGACAACAGCCGGCAGACCAACTACACCGGGTCGCTGAGCACGGTGTTCGGCTCGATGGCGCAGCTCGGCATCAAAGGCTGCGGCTTCGAGCAGCACCTCCACGCGATGCGGCGCGCGCTCGAGAACAACCCGATGAACGCGGGCTTCATCCGCCCGGACGCGTTCCTCGCCGTGATCTTCATCGCGGACGAGGACGACTGCAGCATCAAGGCGCCTGCGCTGCTCGAGAACGATGGCGGCCCGCTCGGTCCGCTGCAGTCGTTCCGCTGCACGCGCTACGGCGTGACGTGCGATGTCGGCGGCGCGGACCCGGACGCGATGAACAACCTCGGCCTCAAGGACGAGTGTCACCCGAACGACGGCTCGGAGCACCTCGAGAAGGTGCAGACCTTCGTCGACTTCCTGAAGGCGCAGAAGCCCGACCCGAACCAGATCATCGTCGCCGGCATCATCGGCACGACGGCGCCGTTCGCGGTCGAGACCCGCGACAACCTACGCGCGCTCGCCCACTCGTGCACGTACACCGGCGGTGGCACGACGCAGGTCGCCGATCCGCCGACCCGCATCCAGTTCTTCCTCGACCAGTTCCCGAACCGCAGCACGTCGACGTCGATCTGCCAGCAGGACCTGTCGGGCGGCCTCCAGCTGATCGCGCAGCTCCTGAAGACGGTGATCGGCGACCCGTGCATCGAGGGCAACCTCGCCGACGTCGATCCTGACACCGACGGTGACCAGTTCGACTGCTCGGCGTCGTACGTCCAGAACTTCGGCAAGCCCAACCAGACCGAGATGGTGCTGCCGACCTGCAACGACGCGCTGTCGAACAAGCCGTGCTTCCACCTGATCGAGGACCTCACGAAGTGTCCTCTCAACAGCCACCTGATCCTGAAGGTGGAAGAGACCGCGCCCGCAGCGAACGGCACGCACCTGATCGCGAACTGCGTGACCGAAGCGATCTGAACGCTTCGCACACCTCGCATTTCGGTGCGCCAGCCGGCGGGATGACCTCCCGCCGGTTTTGTTTTCGGTGCGTGACGGATCGGCGGGGCTCGCGCCACCAACGAGCAATGCAAGCAAAGCCCCTCGTGTGGCTCGCGCTGCTGCTCGCTGGGTGTCCGGATCGTACGATCTCGGCCATCATCCCGGAGCAACGCAGCGTCGAGGTCAAGGACATCCCCGCGGTCGCGCGCCGCAAGATCGACATCCTGTTCCAGATCGATTCCTCGGGATCGATGCAGGAGGAGCAGGTGTCGCTGCGCGCCAACTTCCCGCGCTTCATCGAGGTGCTGGAGTCGATCCAGGGCGGGTTGCCCGACATCCATATCGGCGTGATCACGCCCGACATGGGCGCGAGCGCGACCGATGGCTCGACGTTCGCCGGGATCACTGGATGCGCCGGCCGCGGCAAGGACGGCGCGCTCCGCCAGCTACCAGGTGACACGATCCGGTATCTCGCCGACGAGATCGACGGCGCCGGAAACCGCGTGCGGAACTATCCAGGCACGCTCGCGGAGGCATTCTCGTCACTCGCCGATGTCGGGCTCGATGGCTGCGGCATCGAGCAACACCTCGAGGCGACGCGGCGCGCGCTCGACAATCACCCGTCCAACGCCGGCTTCCTGCGCGACGACGCGTACCTCGCGGTGATCGTGATCGCCGACGAGGACGACTGTTCGCTCGCGAAGTCGACCCTGTTCCAGGGGGTGCCCTCGGACTCGTTCGGCGAGCGGGTCAACTTCCGCTGCATCCAGGAGAGCGTGGCGTGCGACACGCCGGCGACGCCGTTCGAGGACGCCTCCGGCGTGCGCCGCGACTGCCGGCCGCGCGACTCCCAGATCGTCACGCCGATCTCGCGCTATGTCGATTTCCTGAAGGGACAGAAGCGGGACCCGCTGGACGTGCTCGTCGCCGCCATCGTCGGGCCCACCGATCCGTTCCGCATCAACCAGACCGCGAGCGGCGTGACGTCGCTCGCGAGCTCGTGCCTCGCCGGCACCTCGCAGCTCGCGATCCCCGCGGTCCGGACCTCGAGCTTCCTCGCGCAGTTCGAGCAGCGCAACACGCTCGCCACGATCTGCGACGCCGACCTGTCGGGTGCGCTCACCGAGATCGCCGCCGCGATCAAGGTGCTGCCCGGCGAGCGCTGCTTCGAGAACGACCTCGCCGACGCCGACCCCGACGTCGACGGCGACCAGTACGAGTGCTCGATCACCGAGTACCGCCGGGTCCCGGGCCGCACCGACCAGGAGCTCGGCGTCATCCCGGCCTGCGGGGGCGGCGCCTCCCCGTGCTGGCGGATCGAGGAGGATCCGGTCGAGTGCTTCTACACCGAGGCCGACCCGCACCTGAAGCTCGTGATCGACCGCACCGGCGCGGCGCCCGGCAGCGACATCTTCATCAAGGCGAACTGCGTGACCACGGACTCGTCGGGTCCTGCGATTTAGCGACAACTGGTGATAGGGTCCGAGCGTGCCGAGCCCGGGGCGCCCGTTGATCACCGCGAACCAGGTCACCCTGGCGCGCCTGATCCCCATGCCGCTGCTGAGCTGGCTGATCTACCGCGGCGGCGAGCTCGGGTTCGAGGACAACCCGTACATGTGGAGCGCCCTGATCGCGGGGACGCTGATCGGGATGACCGACTGGGTCGACGGCAAGCTCGCCCGCAAGTACGGCCCGACCGTGCTCGGCGGGCTGCTCGATCCGATCGCCGACAAGGTGTTCATCGGCTTCGCCTACATCCCGTTCGCCGATGACGCGCTGACCCCGGCCGGCGCGCTGATCCCTGCCTGGACGTGCGCGCTGATGTTCACTCGCGAGTTCTTCGTCACCGCGCTGCGGTCGGCGTACGAGCAGCGCAACTTGTCGCTCAAGACCAGCTACCTGGCGAAGGTCAAGACGTGGACCCAGATGCAGGGCATCGGCGTGATGCTGCTGTTCCCGCTCGTCGGTGTGAAGGGCCAGACGTACCTGACCTGGTTCCTCGCGTTCCTCACCATCGCGCCGCTCGGGCTGATGGGGATCCTGTGGGTGACCAAGAAGAAGTTCTGGCGCGGCGCGCTGGTGATGAGCGGCTGCGTGGCGCCGATCCTCACGTTCCAGCTGCTGTTCGAGGTCGACGTCACGATCCGCTGGATCATGTACGCCGTCGTCGCGATCACCTGGATCAGCGGCATCGACTACATCGTCAGCGGCTGGAAGCACCTGCGCGGACGCGGTGACTTCACGAAGGCGGACGCGGTTCGCCTGGTCGGCGCGCTCGTGCTGCCGAGCCTGCTGTTCTCGGTGCTGGTGATGACCCCGGCACCCGCGTGGCCGGTGTTCGCGATCCTGGCGCTCGAGCTCGCGGTCGGCGGGCTCGATAACCTGCTCTCGCACCACAAGAAGGCGACCAAGGCGCTGGCCTGGGGCGGCCGCGTGCTCAGCGTCAGCGCGCTGCTCGGTGCCGCGCTGCTGCTCCCGGACTACTCGACGGAGCTCGCCGGCGTCGCGGCGGCGGTGTCGCTGTTCGGCGTCGCCGCCGAGTTCTGGCGCGGCCGGGACTACTTCCTCGACAAGCGGATCCGCGACAAGGCGCTGCGCGAGGCCGCGGCCAAGCCGGCCACTGACTCGTAGGATCGCGTACCATCGGCTGCGTGAGCGAGTCGATCAAGCTGTCGGCCTCCGCGCCCAAGCTCGAGGCGCAGCCCGACGCGCTGGTCGCGATCATCGAGCTCGACTTCAAGACCAAGCAGTACGCGCGCATCGGCCCCGGCGACGTGCGGGCGGCGATGGCCGCTGGCAGGTTCGTGTGGATCGACGTCGACCTCACGCACACCGACGACGCCCGCGACGTCCTCACGAGACTTGCCTTGTGCGCGCCCGAGATCGTCGAGGACGCCCTGTCCCGCGAGCCCGCGACGCAGATCGCGCGCTACGACGACTACATTCACCTCGTCCTCTCGGGCTGCCGGCTCGCCGGCAACAAGTTCGATCTCGAGCGCGTCGACGCGATCATGGGCGAGCGCTTCCTGCTCACGCTCCACAAGGGTCAGCCCGTCTTCCTCGAGGCGGTCCACCGCTCGTACGTCAAAGACTTTCAGCGGTTCGCGAAGTCGCCGAGCTTTCTCCTCTACGAGCTGTGGGACCACCTGATCGAGAACTACCTCTCCGTGCACAAGAAGTTCGAGGAGCGCGTCGATCAAGTGCAGGCGCGGCTGTCGGGCGACGTCGACGACAACGTGTTCGCCGTTGCCTCCGAGCTCGGCGCGGATCTGCTGCACCTGCGCAAGATCGTGCTGCCCGCACGCGCGGTGCTGACCGATCTATCGTCGCGCAAGTCACCGTTCGTCAGCGAGGCGACGCAGCCGTACCTCGCCAACATGGTCGGCACGATCGAGCGCGTGCTGCAGGACGTACTGGTCGATCGCGACATCCTGTCGGGCTCGCTCAACAACTACATGTCCCTGGTCGCGCACAAGACCAACCGCACGATGAGCCGGCTGACCGTTGTCAGCATCATCTTCATGCCGCTGACGTTCCTGTGCGGCGTCTATGGGATGAACTTCGACATCCTCCCGGAGAAGAGCTGGGAGTATGGCTACCTGTACTTCTGGGTCACGACCGTCGTGATCGTCGTCGGCCTGTTGTGGCTGATGCGCCGCCACAAGCTGCTCTGACTGGCTTAGCCAATCACGCGATTGCGGCCTTCGCGCTTCGCGCGATACAGGTGGTCGTCGGCGATCTTGATGAAGGCCGAGACATCAACGTCCTCGCCTTCGACGCACGCGATCCCGACCGAGACGGTGACCGGAAACGTGTCGCCCTCGTACTCGAACGGCTGGTCGGCGACGAGCCGGCGGACCTGCTCGCCGAACGTGCGCGCGCCAGCGATGTCGGTCTCGGGCAGCACCGCGGCGAACTCCTCGCCGCCGTAGCGCGCGAGCAGCTCCTCGCGCCGCACGCGACCGAGCAGCCGGCGTGACATCTCGCGCAGCACGTAGTCCCCGGTCAGGTGGCCGTGCTTGTCGTTGATCTGCTTGAAGTGATCGATGTCGAACATCAGCAGCGAGAGCGGGCGCCGATAGCGGGCGCAGCGGGCGATCTCGCGTTCGAGGAATTCGAGGAAGTAGCGCTTGTTGTGGGCGCCGGTCAGGGCGTCCACGATCGTCATCTTGTAGATCTCCTCGTGGTAGCTGGCCTCGACGCCGGCGCCCGAGAGGAACTTGAAGATCGCCGCGCCGATCTTCACGAAGTCGGCGTCGCGCAGCACGGACTTCGTGACCGGGACGTCGTTGACGTACGACCCGTTGGTCGACTGGAGGTCCTCGACGGACCAGCTCTCGCCGGTGCGAAACACGCGCGCGTGGCGGCGCGACACCGAGTCCCGATCGACCTGGATGTCACAGTCGGCGCCGCGACCGACGACGATCTCGCTGCGCGCGAGCGGAAACCGCTTCCCCATGTCCGGGCCCGGCGGATAGATCAAGACCAGGCAGGCCTCGCCGGACTCCTTGGCCGGTTTGACGACCTGAACCTTGGTGATCCGTGTCTTCCACTCACTCATGACAAGACGGACTACGTGGTTTGATCTCAGCGTAATGCCCGTGACGTGTCAATGTGCGCGGCGGTGTGATACGCCCAGGTCGTGACGATCGGGGACGCGTTCGATCTCGTCGGAGATGGGAGCGAGGTCGGGGTCGTGCTGGTGCACGGCTTCACCGGAACCCCGTACGAGGTTCGCTACCTCGGCGAGCAGATCGCGCGTGCCGGATACGCAGTTCGTGCGCCCCTGCTCCCGGGTCACGGTACGACGATCGCGGATCTCGACCACACCACATGGGCCGACTGGGCCGAGTGCGTCGAGCGCGCCGTGGATGCCATGCGCGTGCGATACCCGCGCGTCGCCGTGGTCGGCCAGTCGCTGGGTGGGCTACTGGCGCTCCAGCTCGCGAGCCGGCGGCGTGACATCGTGGCAATCGGTTCGCTCGCGGCGCCACTGTGGCTCGACGGTCTGTCGGGGCGCGTCGCCGGGTGGAGCACGAGTGGGCCACTCACCCGGATCCGGACTTTGCCCAAGCTCGGCGGGCCCGACGTCCGCGATCGCAAGGCCAAGGCCGAGAACCCATGTTACCGCGCGATCCCGACCCGCGCGCTCGGCCAGCTGCTCGCGTTCATGCGCGTCGTCGACCAGGCGCTGCCCCGCGTGACCCAGCCAGTGCTGGTGCTGCACGCGCGGCAAGATCACACCGCGCCGGTCGCGTGCGCGACTCGCATCGCCTCGGCCACGCGGGCCAAGCGGCTCCGCATCCTGCCGCGCAGCTACCACCTGATCGCGATCGACGTCGAGCGTGACGTCGTCGCGGCCGAGGTGATCCGGTTTCTCGATCTGCACACCCAGTCACGCCCTGCGGCGGGAGAACATCTGTCATGCGTCACGTGATCGCGATCGATCAAGGCACGACCGGCTCCACGGTGATGGTCCTCGACGAGCAACTCGCCGTGCGCGGCCGCGGGTACCAGGAGTTCCGCCAGATCTACCCGCAGCCGGGCTGGGTCGAGCACGATCCAGAAGACATCTGGAGCTCGGTCGTGGTCGCACTCGAGCACGCACTTCAGGGGATCGAGCCGTCGTCGATCGCGGCGATCGGGATCACCAACCAGCGCGAGACCGTCGTCGTCTGGGATCGCGAGACCGGCAAGGCGGTGCGCAACGCGATCGTGTGGCAGGACCGCCGCACGGCGAACCGCTGTGCGGAGCTGACCGCGGCCGGCAAGGCACCCCGGGTGCGCGAGCTGACCGGGCTCCCGATCGATCCGTACTTCTCGGGCACCAAGCTCGCGTGGCTGCTCCACGACACCCCCGGGATGGCGGCCGACGCGCGCGCCGGCAAGCTCGCATTCGGCACGATCGACAGTTATCTCTTGTGGCGGCTCACCGGCGGCCGCCACGCGACCGACGTCACCAATGCGTCGCGCACGCTGCTGTTCGACATCCAGCAGCTCGCATGGAGCGACGAGCTGCTCGAGCTGATCGGCGTCCCCAAGCAGATGCTGCCCGAGGTCGTGCCGTCGTCGGGCGAGGTCGGCCAGACCCGTGGCGTCCCCGGCGTCCCCGACGGGATCCCGATCGCCGGGCTCGCGGGAGACCAGCAGTCCGCGCTGTTCGGACAGGCCTGCTTCACGCCGGGCGATGCCAAGTGCACATACGGCACCGGCGCATTCATCCTGATGAACACCGGCGACCAGCCCGTCGCGTCGACCCACGGGTTGCTCACCACCGTCGCGTGGAAGCTGTCGACCGGCGAGCTGCGCTACGCGCTCGAGGGCTCGGCGTTCATCGCTGGCGCCGCGGTGCAGTGGCTGCGTGACGGCTTGCAGTTCTTCTCGTCGGCCACCGAGATCGAGGCGCTCGCGCTGACCGTGCCCGACTCCGGCGGCGTGATCGTCGTGCCGGCGTTCGCCGGGCTCGGTGCGCCGCACTGGCGGCCCGAAGCGCGCGCGTCGATCACCGGGTTGACGCGCGGCACGCAGCGATCCCACATCGCGCGCGCCACGCTCGAGGGTATCGCGTTGCAGAACGTCGACATCCTGCGCGCGATGGAGCGCGACTCCGGGCGCTCGCTGACCGCGCTCAAGGTCGATGGTGGTGCCGCGGCGAACGATCTGCTGATGCAGTTCCAGAGTGACGTGCTCGGGGTCGAGATCGAGCGCCCGGCGCTGGTCGAGACCACGGCCCTCGGCGCAGCCTTCCTCGCGGGCCTCGGTGCTGGGGTGTGGAGAGACCAGCAGCAGGTCCGCGACACCTGGCGCCTCGATCGCAAGTTCACGCCGACGTCTGATCGCGAGCGGGTGCGCGAGCATCTGGCGCGCTGGGACGTCGCGGTCGCGAAAGCCTAACCGAGCCAGCTCGCCGGATCCTCGATCCGCTGCGCGAGCAGCTGCAGCGACTTCGCGCAGTACAGCCCATCCTCGACCCGCTCGTCGAACGTGTAGCGCAGCACGAGCTGCGGGCGGCTCACCACATGATCGCCCTCGACGACCGGCACCTGCGTGATCTGCCCGATCGTCACGAACAGCGGGCAATTGCCGTGCTCGTACAGGTGGTGGTACGCGGCGTCGATCTTGAGGCTGCCGAGGTTGGCGACGAACGCGCTGGTGTACAGCGGGTCGGTGTCGACCAGCGACCGCGGTGCGAGCCCGATCCGGTACAGCGCACCGAGCGCGGCGATCAGGAACGCGAGCAAGAAGCCGGGGAGCGCGAGCAAGATCTCGAGCTCGCGATCCATCGCCGACGGCGTGGCGCTGCGGGCACCACTGATCTCGCCGGTCAGCTTGTCGACCAGCGTGTCGAACCGCTCGTCGCGATCGAACCGGCGCTTGACCGTGGCGAGCGGCGCATCATCGTGCATCGCCTTCTTCGCCGCGAACGACAGCTGCACCGACGTTCGCTGGTAGACCTTGCGCCCGACGGTGAACCGGTTCAGCCGCTCGCGCTCGTGCAGCACGCTCGCGAGACCATGTAGGACAAGGTGGAACAAGGTGGCTCGCGAGCCATCCCGCGATGCGAGCCACGGCAGCGTGCGCGACAGATCGAGGTGCTGTTCGAAGTACACCGCCGACTCGTTCCGGCGACGCATCAGGAACTGCATCATCCGGCGATACGGAGGTACGACCACGCGACGGCCATCATGGGGACCGAACATGACGAGGACCGTAACGCGGCGCGTGAGGCCGGGAGCGGCTACGGGCTGTCGCAGCTCCAGCTTCCCCTGCCCTGGTTGCCTCTTGGTCTTTTCCACCAACAAGTGGTGCAAGAGACCTTCTGGCTCACGCATCTCTCTAGTGTTTCTCGCGGGTTAACCCTCGGCTCAGAGGTTGCTTTACAGCTGCGCATGGCACTTCTCGCGACCCGCACTTCGAAGAACGCTGCTGACTGGACTGACGGCGAGCTGTTGCGTCACGTCCTCCGGAGCGAAGCGCGGGGGTGGGCCGAGCTGGTGCGCCGGTTCCGGCCGCTGATCTATCGCTGCATCACCAAGGTCACGCTGAAGTACGCGCCGAGCCTGTCGAGCGCCGACCTCGATGAGATCTACGCCGACGTGATGATGCAGCTCGTGCGCGATGACATGCACAAGCTCCGGATCTACAACCCGGCGCGCGGCACCAAGCTCGGCTCGTGGATCGGCATGATCTCGGTCAACGCGGCGTACGACTTCCTGCGCAGCGCCGGTCGCCGCCCGCTGCTCGACAAGGTCGACGGCAACCTCGACCCGCACGAGGAGTGCGACCGCACGCCGCTCGATCAGCTGATCGAGAAGGAGCGCTGGGACCACCTGAACGACCTGCTCTCCGACTTCACGGACAAGGATCGTCGGTTCGTCGAGCTCTACTACCAGCGCGGCATGGAGGCCGACGAGATCGCGGTCGAGATGCAGATCAGCCTGAAGACGGTGTACTCGAAGAAGCACAAGATCCGCGCGCACCTCGTCCGCGTGCTGCAGAACATCGCCGGCGATAGCCCGATCGCGGACCTCGCGGTCACCGCTGCCGCGGCCTGACTCCCGTCCGGGAATGACCCGAGACTCCGGACAATGAATCCCGGCCTGCAGTTCTCGCCAAGGCGCCCCCGAACTGTCGCCGTCCGGACACTTTGGATGCGTACCTGGGTTGGTGATGACAGGCAAGGTGTGGTGGTGGAGCGCGATCGTCACGGTCGCGTTGCTTGGCTGCAAGAAACCGGATCGCACGCCGGAGTCGAAGACCGACCCGCCCAGCGAGCCCCGCGCTATCGCGCCGCCGATCGAGCTCTCGATCCTTTACGGTAGCGAGAAGAAGAGCTGGCTCGAGGAGCAGATCGGTGCGTTCAACACGAGCGCGACCAGGTCGAAGGACGGCCGGCTGTTCGTCGCGAAGGGCAAGGCGATGGGATCCGGAGAGGCGATGACCGCGATCCTCGACGGCAGCGAGAAGCCCGTGGTGTTCAGCCCAGCTTCCAGCGCGTACCTGACCCTGCTCGGCGAGGCCTGGCAGCGCAGCGGCAAGCCGAAGTCACTGGCACCCGCCGGCGAACCAGTCGTTCTGTCACCAATCGTGATCGCGATGTGGAAGCCGATGGCCGAGGCCCTCGGTTGGCCAGCCAAGCCGATCGGCTGGAAGGATATCATCGCGGTGAGCAAGAACCCCAAAGGCTGGGGAGCGCTCGGTCGACCCGAGTGGGGCGCGCTGAAGCTCGGGCACACACATCCCGAGTACTCGAACTCCGGCCTGCTGTCCGTGGTTGCCGAGGCGTACGCTGGTGCCGGCACGACCCGCGGCCTGTCGGTCGCCGACATTCCCAAGCTCGAGCCATTCATGACAGCGGTAGAAGACGCGATCGTCCACTACGGAAAGTCGACCGGCTTCTTCGCCGACAAGATGATCGAGCGTGGGCCGGGCTACCTGTCGGCGGCCGTGCTCTACGAGAATCTGGTCATCGAGTCGTACGGCAAGGCGCCCAAGCTCCCGCTCGTGGCGATCTACCCGGTCGAGGGGACCTTCTGGTCGGATCACCCGTACAGCGTGCTCGAGGCGGAGTGGGTCGATGCCGGCGAGCGCGAGGCTGCGACCGTGTTTCTCGAGTTCCTGAAGCGCAAGCCTGCTCAGCAGCGCGCGATGGCGCTCGGGTTCCGCCCGGTCGACCCGACGATCAAGGTCGGTGCGCCGATCGATCTCGCACATGGGGTCGATCCGCAACAGCCGCAGACGCTACTCGAGGTTCCCGACGCGCCGACGCTCGAGGCGTTGATCGCCGCGTGGAAGAAGACCAAGAAGCCGGCCGACATCGTGTTCGTGTTCGACAAGTCCGGCAGCATGGATGGCCGCCCACTGGAAGAGGCGAAGGCTGCGGCCAAGGCATTCCTGTCCGCACTCGATCCACGCGACTCGGTGACCCTGCTGTTCTTCGATGGGCTCGTTTATCCGCCGTACGGGCCGTTCGAGGTCGGCAAGCACAAGGTGGACCTCGAAGCCCGCATCGACGGCGTGTCCGCCAGCGGCGAGACCGCGGTCTACGACGCGGCCCGGAGCGCCTACCTGCTGCTCGAGGGCCGCCGAAGGGCGTCGGCGCATCGGATTCGCGCGGCGGTCGTGATGACCGACGGCGCTGACAACAAGTCGAAGCACACCGTCGAGCAGGTTCGCGCGGAGATCGGCGGCGAAGATCGCGCCGCGACGGTCTTCACGATCGCGTACGGAAAGGCACCCAGCCGCGACGCGCTCCAGACCCTGGCCACTGCTGGCGGAGGTTCATTCTCCGAGGGCAACGTCGACTCGATCATCCAGATCTACCGCGACCTGGCGGCATTCTTCTGACATGGCGAGTGGCAAACGCACCGGCGTCGGCAAGGTCATCGGGCGTGCGTTGACCGGTCCGCTGAACCTCTCGATCCTCGGAGGCGCAGTGCTCGGCGCCGTCGCGATCGCGAGCTGGCCGATCGCCGCGATCGGAGGCGCTGCGTATGCCGCCCTGGTCGCGTCGGATGTGTCCAACGTGGACTTCCGGCGCAAGATCCTGTTCGGTCGGGCGGCACCCGGCAAGCTGCCAAAGCCCGACACGTTCAGTGACGCGGCCGTGCGCAAGGCCGTCGAGTCGATCGTGCGTGCGCGAACCGAGGTCGACGCGGTGGTCAAAGGCATGCCGGAGCGCGTCAAGCGGAGCATCGCCAGCACCCTGAAGTCCCTCGACGAGCTCGAGGGTCATGGTGCAGGGCTCGCGCAGCGCGCGGAGGAGCTTGCGAAGTACCTCCAGTCAGTCGACCTCGACGCGATCGCCGCCGACGCACGCGAGCTCGCCGAGCGAGCCGAGGACTCGACCGATCCGGGCGCACGAGACGACTACAAGCAGGCCGCGACCGCGGCACTCGATCGTCAGAAGGCGATGCGGGATATCGCCGCGGCGCGCGAGCGCACGATTGCGCACCTGGCGCGGATCGCGTCGACGGTCAAGGGGGTCCCCGCGAAGCTCGTACGGCTCCGCGCGCTCGACGATCAGGCGTCGGACGCGCTGACTGGTGACGTCGGTGCAGAGCTCGATCGGATGAACGTCGATCTGCGGGCGTTCGAACAGACGCTCGAGGACATCGTGGAGGTAACAGCATGAAGCCGAAACTTGCGATCGTGATCGGGTTTCTCCTGGCGGTCGTGGTGATCATCGTCATCGCGAAGGGCAGCGGTGGCTCCAAACCGGCGCCGCAACCTGCGGTCGCCGTACCGGGCAGCGGCTCGCCGGCCAGGTCCGCCGCCGCGGAGATCACGCTCGAGTACTCGACCGAGAAGAAGGAGTGGCTCGAGGCCGCGGTCGCCGAGTTCGAGCGGGCAAACCCCGCGATCAAGGTGAAGCTCGTCGGTAAGGGTTCGCTCGAGGCCGCCGGTGATATCCTCGATGGTGCCGACAAGCCGGTGCTGTGGAGCCCCGCCGACTCACTGATCGCGAACCTGCTTGCCGCGGACTGGGAGACCAAGACCGGTAAGAAGCTGTTCGAGGTATCCGGGGATCACGCGCTCGTGCTGTCCCCGCTCGTGTTCGTCGTCTGGGAGGATCGCGCGAAGGTCCTCGTCGATCAGCAGACTCAGCAGCTGTCGTGGAAACAGATCCACAAGGCGGTGGCGTCACCGAAGGGGTGGCCGGCGATCGGTGGCAAGGCGGCGTGGGGGTTCGTCAAGCTCGGGCACACCGATCCGAATCGCTCGAACTCCGGCGTCCAGGCCCTCGCGCTCATGGCCCTCGAGTTCTTTGGCAGCCAGTCGCTCACCGTCGAGCAGCTCCTCGAGCCGAAGTTTCAGGAGTTCGTAAAGGAGATCGAGCGCGGTGTGCAGAAGTTCGAGGCGTCCACCGGCACCTTCATGACCGACATGATCCGGTTCGGCCCCTCGAAGTACGACATCGCCGTGGTGTACGAGAGCCTCGCGGTGTCGCAGATCGACAACGCGCAGGGACGCTGGGGCAATCTTCATATCTATTACCCTCCCGTGACGATGTGGAGCGACCACCCGATCGTGATCCTCGACGGGGATTGGGTGACGGCGGATCAGCGCGCCGCTGCCGAGAGGCTCGTCACGTACCTCCGCAGCAAGCCGGTCCAGTCGACCGCGCTGCGCTTCGGCTTCCGTCCCGCCGACCCGAGCGTGCCGATCAAGACAGCCGAGGGCTCGAACCCGTTCACCAAGCTTGCACAGTATGGCCTGTCGACCGAGCTGCCTCCGGCCGCTCGCCCCGCCGATGGCATCGTGGTGCGAAACCTCATCATGATGTGGTCGCGGATCGTGAAGAAGTAACTACCTCGCGAACCTGGCGATCACGCGCAGCTCGACGGAGCCATCTGCCTTCAGCTCGGGTGTACCGAGCACGACGGAGGCAGCGAACCCGGACAGCCCGCGCGGACCCTGGAGGTCGGTGATCGTCTGCGCCAGCTGGGCCTTGGTCCCGGCGATCACGAGCCGGCAGCGATCGTGACGGCATTCTGCAGCACGCAGCTTCGCGCCCCGAACGCGCACGAAGCGCTGATGAATCCCACGCTCGGTCTCGACCGCCCACTTCGGGTCGCGAACCTGGTTGGTGAACGGGTCCAGCGCATCCACCGGCGCATCCACGGGCGGTGCATCCGGCGGAACTTGCCGAGATCCCGACGCCTGGGTCGCCGCGGGCGCTGGCCCGGGCCTGTCGTCGCTCCCGCACGCTGCAAATGCAAGCGGGACGACCAGCAGCCAGTGTGGCGCCATCGCTCGCAGGGTAGCACTTGCCGCTGCTGCGCGCGTCGCGGCAGTATACGACCGCCGTGACCGAGCCTGCGAGGAGTACCGCGCCGCCGCCTGTCACGCCGACACTCGAGGAACGCATGCGCGTGATGGTCGGCAACCGTGCCGATGGCGGGATGCCGTACTGGATCGGCAAGCTCTACGGGTTCGCGGCGCTCGTCGTGATCACCGCGTCGCTGCTGACCGCGTTCCTCGTCTACAGCTACTTCTCGATCAACTCGCCGACGCCGCCAGACCTGACCCATTACGCGAAGATCGCGCCGGGCGTGACCAAGATGTACGCGGCCGACGGCACACTGCTCGGCGAGTTCGCAAAGGAGTGGCGCGACGTCGTCGCCTTCGAGTCGATGCCCAAGCCGCTGGTCGACGCGTTCCTCGCGGTCGAGGATCACGAGTACTTCCAGCACAAGGGGATCTACTTCAAGGGCATCGCCCGCGCGGTCTGGCGCAATGTCACGGCGGGTGACTTCGCCCAGGGCGGCTCGACGATCACGCAGCAGGTCGCGAAGCAGTTCCTCGGCGGCGAGAAGTCGCTATCGCGCAAGGGCAAGGAAGCCGTGATGGCGCGCCGGCTCGAGGCGTCGTACTCGAAGCGCGCGATCCTCGCGGTCTACCTCAACCACATCTATCTGGGAGCCGGTGCGTGGGGTGTCGCCGCGGCGGCGCAGCGCTACTTCCAGAAGGAGCTGCCCCAGCTGACGCTCGCCGAGAGCGCGCTGATCGCCGGCCTCGCAAAGGCGCCGACCAAGTTCTCGCCAGTCACCGCGCCGAAGCTCGCGATCGAGCGCCGCAACGTCGTGCTCGACAAGATGCTGCAGTACAACCTCGCGACCACCGAGGACGTCGCGAAGGCAAAGCTCGAGCCGATCTCGCTCAAGCTGTACCAGAAGGTGTTCCCGGACCGGATGCCCTACTACTCCGATCACGTGAAGAACTACGTGAAGAAGAAGTACGGCGAGGACGGGCTCGCCGGTGCGGGCTTCACGATCGAGACCGCCGCCGAGCCGACGTGGGAAGCCGCGGCCTACGGCAACGCCGACTACGCCGCGTATCACGAGGACAAGGGCCAGGGCTGGCGCGGTCCCGAGTGGCGGGTCGACGGACAGGCACGCGAGCTGTTCGTGCAACGTCAGAACAAGCTCTACGGCAGCGGGCCGCTGGTCGCGAACAAGCGTTACCTCGCGCTGGTCGACAAAGTTCGCAGCGACGGCGCCGAGCTGCTGCTCGGCGATCACCGACTGACGCTGCCGCTGCGCAACATGCGGTGGGCCGCGAAGTGGCGCCCCGAGAACATCGAGAACGGCGAGGAGATCGGTAATGCGAACCAGGCGCTGAAGGTCGGCGACGTGATCTGGGTGTCGCGCGAGGTTCGCACCGTCGAGCGGTTCCGCGAGTACCAGCTCGCCGGCGGGATGACGCCGCAGTGGGTGGTCAGCGACGAGGACCGCGAGTGGGACGACAAGAACCCCGACGTCGTGAAGCTCGAGCAGCCGCCGTTCCCGCAGATCGCGATCTTCACCGCGGATCACCGGACGGGGTACGTGCCGACGATGGTCGGCGGCTCCGACTACGACCGCTCGGTGTTCAACCGCACCGTGCAGGCGTGTCGCCAGCCAGGCTCGACCTACAAGCCGATCTACTACTCGCTCGGGTTCGACAAGGGCTACGGCATGGACACCGTGCTGAAGGACGTCCCGATCAAGATCGTTGATCCGGACACTGGCGAGGAATGGTCGCCGACCAACCTCGGCGACACGTTCGACAACGCGGTCACGCTCGAGTACGCGCTGGTGTTCTCGAAGAACATCCCGTCGGTCGACCTGTTCACCAAGCTCGGCGCGAAGAACGTCGAGGCGTGGGCACGCCGGCTCGGTTTCACCACCAAGATCTTCGCCGACGACGCGCTCGCCCTCGGCGCGTCATGTACGCGGCCCGAGGAGCTCGCGCGTGCGTTCACCGTGTTCGCACGCAACGGCGCGTGGTGGCCACGGCCGAAGGGCCAGGAGAAGAACTGGGTCTACGTGCGCCGGATCCTCGATCGCGATGGCAACACGGTCGAGGACAACTCGGTCGCCGAGGATCCGTACCTCCGCGGCGAACACCGCTTCGATCGACTCGTCGCGCTGACCGGCGTCGTCGCGCCGCAGGCGATCCCGGCGCGCCCCGCGTTCCTGATGTCGAAGCTGCTCGCGACCGAGGTCCAGCACGGGTTCGCGAGCGTGCTGCGCGCGACCAAGATCGAGAGCGCGGGCAAGACCGGCACCTCGAGCGCGAACATGGACACCACGTTCGTCGGCTACACCAGCCAGTTCACGACCCTGGTCTGGATGGGCGACGACAAGCTGGCGCGCGGTCTCGGTCGCTACGCCGCCGCCTACCGCACGATGGTCCCGCTGTGGTCGCGCTACATGTTCGAGGCTGCGCACGAGTACCCGAGCTCGAGCGTCAAGATCCCGTGGTCCGTGCCTCCCGGGGTCAACCCCAGGGACCGCGGGGACCACAGCCAGGGCACGCGCGGGCCCCAGATGGACCTCGTGGTGCGGTCTCCGCCGAAGAAGACCGACGGCGACGGGGTCGATCCCAAGCCCGACATCTGACCGGCCGCCGTCCGTGCGACAATCGGGTCGCAATGGGGCTGCAACGAGACCGATCTGGGAGCGGATCCCCCAACGAAAACGTGACGGTAATCGTCCTGTCATCGCCACCACGGGACTTGGGCGGGGCACGTCGCTTGCTCTCTACCGGGACCATGCGCGCCCTGCCTGTCATGGTCCTCGCGATCGCCGCCTGCGGCAGCTCTCCAGACGACGGTGGCGAGTGCGTGGATGTCGACGTCGAGGACGCCGGGGACCTCGCCGCGCTCAAGGCCCAGCGCTGCAA
>JBBJLY010000086.1:0-28719 GCA_037720695.1 Kofleriaceae bacterium
GGCGCCTGGCGGCGGCCTTGTCGTTCCCGGCGACGCGCAGGATGCGCTCGAGCCCGCCAAACTCGAGGTTCTCGAGCGTCAGCGTGGCGCGCGACGGACGGGGTGAGATCGCAGCCAGCAGGCTGTCGACGAACTTCGCGTCGTTGCCTGAGGCCTTGAGCAGCATCGCCAGGTCACCGGCGGTCGCCGCCGAGTCGATCAGGCCCGCCGCGAGATCGGGCTCGCGTGCGAGCGAGGCCAGCGCCGGGCCATCCGCGGTGTTCCTGCCGGCGTGCTCGAGGACCTCGTCCAGTCCCTTCGGCGCGCGCGCGATCAACGCGTCCATCGCGTCGCGCGACGACGCCGTCGACATCGCCTCGACGCCATTCAGGCGAACCGCGTCGAGGGGGATGTTCTGGCGAGCGAGGCCGAGCGCCGCCGTCGGGCTAAGCACGTCGATGTGTGTCCGCATCGCGCCGAGCACCGAGCTCTGGACGCTTGGCGCGAGCTGATCCAGCTCGGCGACCCACGCGTCGAGGTCTGCGACCTTGTTCTTGAAGCCACGCTGGAGCAAGGTGCGCAGATCGCCGACGGTGATGTCCGCGCCACGCGCGATCAGCGAGGCGAGCCCTTTCGACTCGATGACCGCGGTCAGCGCCTCGCGCTTCAGCACGCCCTCGAGCACTTCCTTGTCGAGCGCGCCGAGGAGCGCGAGCAGTCCATCGGCGGTCTTCGGCAGCTTGCGGAGCTGCTGCATCGCGGTGGTCAGATCGCTCGGTTTGAGACTGCCGCCGTGCTCGCCGATCATGCGCCGCAATCCGCGGATCGCGTCGTCGGAGAGCGCGATGTCGGAGAGCCCGATGATGTCGGCATAGAAGCTGGTCGCGATGTTCTGGGTCGCGCGCGTGCCTGCGACCTTCGCGGCACCCGGCGCTGCCTTGAGCTTGTCGACGAACGCCTTCGCCGAGGCCTCGATCTGCTTCGCGACGCCCTCGGCGGCCTCGCGCGCGAGCTGCGGATTCTCGATCACGTCGCGCAGCCACACCTTGAAGCGCGCAAGGCCCTGCGTGGCGCCGAACAGGAAGTCGTCGAAGCCGAGCTTGGTCTTGATGCAGAGCTCGATGAACATCTCGCTGTTCATCCCCTTGAGCAGCTGCTTGGTCTCGCGCAGCGCCCGCCCGAGCGCGCTCGCGAGCTTGTGCGCGACGCTGCCGCGCAGCGCGCCACCGAGGCCGCTGCTCACCGTGCCGAGCCCGATCTCGAGCACGGCGCCCATCACGAACCCGTGACCCGCCGCCTTCAGGTAGTCCGTCCATGACGACATGCTGCCGCCACGCATGACGCTTATGAGATCCATCGTCAGCAGCGTGCCGACTTCCTGCAGCGCGAATGCACCTCCACCCGTGACGCCTTTCGTGACGAGCCACGCCGCAGCCGCGCGCTGGAACGACAGGCCCGTCGCCTTGCCGGCGATCAGGCTCCCGACCCAGCGGCCCGCGACCGAGAACACGCGAAACCCGACGGCCTGCAGGTAGCCGGCGAGCGCGGCCTGCAGGAACCCGGACCACGACAGCTCGCCACCGCTGGTGATTACGTAGATCGCCTCGGAGATGAGGATATTCGCGAGCAGGAACCGCGCACCACCAGCGAGCCTCACGAGCGCGATGCCGATGCCGCTCATCGCGAGGAACGCGATCGCGACGACCGCGAGCGTGATCGCCGCGATCCAGTTCATCACGCGCGTGAAGTGTTCCCAGAAGATGAAGAACAGCTCCTCGCCAAACTCCGATTCCGTGCGCCACCGCTTCGAGCACGGCACCGGGACCCAGTGCGCGCCGTTGATGCGCTCGACGATCTCGTATTCGATCATCACGCGCTCGATGCCGTCCTGAGGCACGCGCTTCAGGCCGGTCACCCGCACGCTCATCTCCCAGTCGATCCGCTCGACATCGTCCTTGCCGAGCGGCGGCTGCAGCGCATCGCGCGCGCGGTTGACGGCCGTCTCGAGGAGCTCCTTCGGATCGGTCTCCTTGCCCGGGCTGCCGTTCTTCGACGTCGCCGCAGCCTCGGCGATCAGCTGCATCAGCTCCTTGAGCGTCTGCTTGCAGAGCAAGCGCTGGCGCGCCGGCTTAAGCCGGTCGAAGCTCTGGTTCTTCTTGTAGATGCCGTGGACGTCGCCGGCGACGCCGGACCACTGCTTGCCGAGCCGCAGCACCCGATCGCTCTTCCTGTCGAGCTGGATCTCCTGCTTCTCGACGTCGTATGCGTGCTTGCGGATCTGCTCGGTCTTCTTGCGATGCCGCTCGAGGTACTTCACGTAGAACGCGTCGCTCTCGTACTTCGTGCCGCTCGCGAGGTTAGCGGCGACCGCGCGGTTGTTGAAGTTCACCATGTCGCCGAACGCCTCGAGGACGGCCTCGAGCTTGTTCAGCATGGCGAGCTCGTCGAAGAGCATCGTGCGGATGTCCTTCGGGGAGCCTAGGAGTTGACTCGCGTCCTGCGCGTAGTCGTGTTCCCAGACGAAGGTCCGGCTCTCGTCGAGCCTGGCGATAAGGTGCAGCGCGTGGGAGTTGATCGAGTCCCGGTTCTGTTCCTTGCGCTTGAGCTCGGCGGCGAGCAGATCGCCCATCCAGGCCTGGACCGTTGCCAGCCGCGTCGCCTGCGTGATGGCCGGGAAGTAGAACAGCATCAGCATGTCGACGTTGGGGTCACCGTCGCTGGCTCGCCACTCGCGGAACGCCCGCTCGCCCGCGCTGCTCGTCGGATCCTCCACGCCGAGCTGCTTGCGGTCGCCGTCGCTCAGATCGCGCCACCAGATGAAGTCCGGCAGCGCCTTCTTGTCGCGCTTGCTGAGCGCGGCGGTGTCCTCGATCTCCGCGCGGCGGTGACCGCGCAGCATCGCGCCGCGCCCGCGCAGCGAGGTCGTGCCGTACAGCCGGCGGATCAGGTCGATGTAGATCGGCCACTCGAAGACGGGCCAGGTGTTCTCGTCGACGTCAGCGAGCAGCCATGCTTGCAACGCGCGGCGGCGGTCTTCGTTGTCGGTGTGACGCTTCTCGTAGAGCGAGGCCGCCTTGTCGGCCGTCGTCCTGAGGTCCCATTCGTAGGTGACCTCGAGCGGGATCGCCGTGATGCGAGCCTTGCGAACCGCGGTGACCCCGATCGCGGCGAGCCGCTCCGTCGCCACGCCGAGGGTCATCAGGTCGGTTCGAAAGAACTCGTTCTCGTACCTCCACGCGGTGTCGTAGAGCACCGTCAACGTATCGGCGCCGAGGACGCCGTCCTCGACGATCTTGCGGCCGAGGCTCTTGATGTCGAGCTGCTGCGCGCGGAGGAACTTCTGCGCCTTCAGCGTGCGGTTCGCGTAGGCATTGGGGAACACGGTCGGATCGAGCCCGCGGAGCGGCTTCACCCGATCGAGCTTCAGGGCCTTCCACCAGCGCAGGTTCTCGGTGGGCGCCCGGGTATCGACGTCGCGATCACGCTTGGCGTCGTCTGCGGTCGGAGGCGTGTCCAGCGCGAGCCATTCGTCGATGGACTTCGTCGGCTTCGGCGGCTCCACCGTCACCGGCGCGTCGGCGCACGGTTGTGGCGCGTCTGGATCGCAAGGTCCGGGAGGCGCTCCGCCGCCGGCTTCCCGCAACACCAGCGCATCGATCGGGATGCGCTCGCCGAGGCGCAGGTCCGCCGCGCGTCCGATTTTCGCCACGCTGCCTTCCCCGAGCCCGCGGCGCACGACGATGTCGGACTCGCGCACCGGCAAGATCGCGCGCTCGCCGGGGATACCGATCACGTGCAGCGCGTGCAGCGCCTCGCTGCCGCGCGAGACGAACAGGTCGAACAGCTCGGCAGGAGGCGTCGACGGAAGCGGTCCCGTGTGGACCACCGGGTCGCACCCGTCGCAGCAGGCGTCCTCGAGTGCTTCCTGCCGCGGCGGTTCGGAGGTGCGTGCACGCGCAACGGCTGCCGCAAGATCGATGAGCGGCGGACCGCCATCGACCCGCTTGCCGGACTTGACGAGGAGTTGCTTGACCTCCGCGGCCACGAGCGGACGACCGGCTGCCTCGTAGAGCACCGCAATAGCACCCGCGACGTAGGGCGATGCCATGCTCGTACCCGACTCGACGGTCAAGGGGTCGTCCTCGTCGGCAGGCGCGCTGCGTGCGCCGAGGACTCCGACTCCCATCGCGAGAAGGTCCGGCTTCGCGCGGCCGTCTCGCGTCGGACCGATGCTCGAGAACCACGCGCGCGATCGCGTCTGGGGATCGTATGCGCCGACGCTGATCGTGTGGTGCCCGTTGCAGATCGTGCCGATCGTCGTCGTCGCGACGAAGTCCTTGCGCGCAAGCCGCGACTGGCTGCCGCGCGTGACCTCGTCGCGCTCGATCCACACGTGATAGCGCCCGTCGGAGATCGCGAGCGCTTCGAGCTCGACCTGCCACGGACCCAGCGATGCGAGCGCGGGCTCGACGGTCAGCGATGCCTGGTTGTCTCCGTTGTTGGGATCGTTGCGACGATGCGCGAACCGGCCGATCTGCGTGGTGCCGTCGATGATCGGGCCGTGGCTGTCGGGCAACGCGCGAGCGAGCGTGCGACCATCCGGCGCGACGAGGTTCATCGCGATCGCGTCGCGACCGGCGTACCAGACCTCGATCTCGTTCGGCGTTCGATCGCTCGTGTCGACGTGCCACGGCAGCCGTCGGCGTTGACCGGGCGCGAGTCGACCCGCGGTATGAACGGGACGCTCGCCGTAGTTGCCGCAGCTCTGCACGATGACGCGCCCGGGGCCGCTCGTGACGATGGTGTCGAGCGCTTGCTCGACGAGCGTGGTTCCGTCGTGCGGGCCCGCGTGACTGCCAAGGCTCAGGTTGATCACCCACGGCCGCTCGCCGGCGACGCGCGCGATGAAGTCGATCGCTTCGAGCAGGTAGACCGAGCTCGCGACGTGGCGCGGCCCCCACGACATCGCCGCGAGATGAACGAACACGATGTCGGCGCCTGGCGCGACGCCGCCCGGACCGACGCGCGGCACGCCGGCCGCGATGTCGAGGACGTGCGTGCCATGGGTGCCGTTGCCGTCATCGTCAACCTCGAGCGGATCGTAGTCGACCGCCGCGAACGGGTCGTCGCTCGCAAGCGCGCGATCAAGGGCGCGACGCGTGTGTACGGTGCCGTACGCGTACGGCCGTGGCGAGCGGCGACCGGCGCGCTGATCCCAGAGCGCGAGCAGTCGCGTGCCACCATCGCGGCGCAGAAAGTTCGGGTGCGTGAAGTCGCAGCCCCAATCGACGACGCCGACGACCGCACCTCGTCCGCTCGGCTGCCCCTTGCCGAGCGACCGTCGCGGGTTCGGGCGCGTCCGGCGACGCGGCTCACCCACAGGACGATCCGGCACCATCGGCCTCGGTGCCTTGAGGCTCGCGACCGATGGATGCTCTCGCAGCGCGAGCAGATCGCCGCGGCGCAGCCGCACCGTCGCGATGTCACCGAACCGCGTGACGATCCGGACGCGCTCCGGTAGCGAGGCCCCGGGTACGAGGCGGATCAACGCGGCGATGACATCATTTCGTGGGCCTTCGAGCTCTGCCCACAGTGCGGGGTCCACCTGACTTCCCTTAGAGCTTCGCGGCAGCGTACGCCCCGGCGATCGCATCGAGCACGGTCTGCCCGCCGCCCTTGGCGCGCCCGCCCTTACCACCACGACGGCGACGACGCCGCTCCTCGTAGTCGTTTTCACCGAAGGCATCCTCGATGTCCTCGTCGTCGGCCTCGTCCAGATCCTCGACATGCAGTGGCATTACGGTTCTCCTCGGGTGGCAATCGCCGGTGCTACAAACTCGTCGAGCAGCTCGGGATCAGGCTTCCGCCAGCCCGGCGAGCCCCGCGACCCCGGCCACCGATCCCGCCGACGAGCGCTCCGGCGGGCTCCTGCGACGACGAACCCCTTCGCGCCACCCTGCAATGCACCCGGCGCTGCCCTGTCTCATGCGCTCCGATGGTGCGCGCGATGTTCGCGATGTCCTCGAGATCGTCTGCGAGACCGAGCACGCGATCGATCCGCTCGCTCGCCGCACCCGCCAGCTCGACTGACAACGACTCCCGCAACCTGAAGTGCCGCACCCGCAATGAACTTTAGAAGGCGTCGTGTTTCGTGGTCAAGCGCCGCGATAACGTTCCTTCCTCATGGGGTGGGATCGGGATCTGGGCGAGCGGACGGGAGCAGACCACTTCCGGTTCGAGCAGAACGACGACCCACCGCCGCTCCCGCGACGCCGTCCTCGATCTTCTTCGGAGGCTTGTCGGCGAAGCCGAACATGCAGAACGCTCGGTAGCTCTGCGAGTCTGCGAGGTGGAACGCCAGGTGTTCTAAACGGCTGCTGGGTCCCCATGACACGCGCCGTACGGCGGCAAGCACGCTACGACGCTCGAAGCCGAAGTCCTGCGGCTCGCCATCGCACTGACCCGCGAACGTTGACCGCGGGTGCGAGGGCGTTCGAGTTCCTCGGCAAGATCAAGGTCGCGATTGCAGGGCCCGACGGGGCAACGGCGGAGACATCGTTGCCGATCCCGCGAGAGGCCGGCGAGATCGCGCTCGACAAGCTGTTCACTGCTGCGCGAAGGGGCCAGTGACGATTGCCGGCGACGAACGCCATCCGCGAACGCACGCCGCGGGCTCGGTGGGTCGCCGGCCGCCGCGAGGTTCGAGGTGATGCCGATCGTGCCACGCAGATCGACTGGGTAGTCGTGCTCGGCTCTCGGCCGGTGGACGTGACCTGTCCCGACGGCAAGGTCCGCGGTGGCACCGTCGCGCTTGCGTCGATCCACGAGCCCCGCACTGGCAAGCTTGTCGAGGAGCGCGTGTATCCACCCGAGAAGACCAGGCGCGGGCGTCGTGTAGCAATGTCGTCGTGATTGGAGGCGGCCTCGGTGCGAGGGTGCCGGAGAACGTCGGCACATGGGCATGGTCGCGCGCCCAGCGGCACCCCTGATTCGTGCGAACGCGGCGGCTACACCTGAACTTGAGGGGACCCTCAAGTTGATCGGGTGCGGCTGAACGCGACGGGCAGCGCCGTCGGCCCGAGGACGTGCAGCGCTTTCCGCGGCGTCCACGGCTCGTCGCCGGCGAGCACCGGCGCGCCGAGCGCGAACAGCTCCTCGAGCACGACGCGCGCCTCGAGCCGGGCGAGCGCTGCTCCAACGCAGTAGTGGATGCCGTGGCCGAAACCGACGTGGGGGTTCGGGTCGCGCGTCGGATCGAAGCGGTTCGGCTCCGCGAATGCCGCCGGATCGCGGTTCGCCGCGCCGACGGCAACGAGCACGAACGCGTCGCGCGGGATCGCAACGCCATGCAGCTCGACCGCCTGCTTCGTCTGGCGAAACATGATCTGCGCCGGCGTCCGGTAGCGCACGACCTCCTCGACGAACCGCGGAATGTCGCGCGGCACGCCGTGCTCCGCCGCGCACAGGATCGAATTCGCGATCAGGTTCGTAGTAGTCTCCGTCCCGGCCGCGAGCAGCAGCTGGAAGAAGCCGAACAGGTCGGCGCCGGTGAGCCGCTCGCCGTCGATCTCCGCGTGCGCGAGCCGCGTGATCAGATCCTCGCGCGGGTCTCGCCGGCGCTCCTCGACCAGCGCCGCGACATACGGCTCGGCCTCCTCGCGCACGTCGTAGTACGCCGCGATCATCTCCTGCGCCGCCGGCCCGCCGACCGCGGCGTAGCTGAGCCCGTTGATGCCGTCGGCCCACCGCACGAACCGCTCGCGGTCCGCGGCCGGAATGCCGAGCATCGCCGCAATCACGAGCATCGGCAGCGGCGTCGCGAGATCGCCGACGATCTCCAGCTCCGTGCGCCCGCCGATCAGCTCGCGTGCGACCTCGCGGATCCGCGGCTCGAGCTGCGCGACTGACCGCGGCGTGAACGCCTTCGCGATCAGCGCGCGCTGCCGCCCATGTCGCGGCGGATCGGTGAAGATCAGCCAATCGGGCGCCTTACCCGTCGGCGGCACGACCTCGGATCCGAACACCTCCGGCTCGCGCAGCGCCCGCGACACGCTCGCGTGATCGAGCAACACCCACGCCGGCCCGAACGGGAGCACCGGCGCGACCGCGCGCAACCGGTCGTACACGGGGTATGGGTCGCGACGAACGTCGTCGGAGAGCAGGTCCATGGCGGTATGCTACGACTCGTGGGCACGGTGCGCTTGAACGGATCGCGGATCGCGGGGGTGCTCGCCGACCCGTTCGCCGTGCGCACCTCGACGGCGACCGAGTCCTCGCCGCACGTCGTACACGGGCACGCGCTGTTCGTCGGGCTCGACCGCGACGTGATGATTACGACCGCCACCGGCGCACTGAGCGGTCGCGTCGTGCTCCTGCCCGCGCGCACCGCTCACGCCGTCGTCAGTCCCGGCCGCACGATCGGAATCTGCTACGACCCCGAACGCTCGCCGATCGAGGCCAACGCGCCGCGCGTGCTCGACCGGCGGCTGCTCGACATCGCCCTCCCCGCACGCGACCACCTCGCGGATCCGACAGCGCTCACCGACCTTGCGACCGAGCTCCATTGCCGCATCGGCGCACCGCCCCGCGTCCTCGATCGCCGGGTCGCGGCGGCCATCGACGCGCTGCGCACGCCGGGCATCGATCATCGCCGCGAGCTCGCGCGCATCCCGATCTCGCGAGCGCATCTCCGCGCGCTGTTCGCGCGCGACATCGGCACGCAGATCCCGACCTACGCGCGCTGGCGCCGCCTGCTCGACGCGCTCGCCGCATTCACCGGGACGAACGCGACGGCCGCCGCGCACGCCGCCGGCTTCGCCGACCTCCCGCACTTCTCGCGCACGTGCCGGCAGATGCTCGGCTACTCACCGACGACGCTGCGCGCCTAACCTCGAGGTCGCGAGGTGGGATGACGGCGTGCCTCAGCCGAACCATTCCCGCCGAGATCCATCGATACCTCCGCACCGGCGACACTGACATCGATGCCCGTCCTTGGCCTGGCGACATTTTTCGGCCGCGGGAAACTTCAGCACACCGATCTGCGCGGCGCGCTCGTCCGCGAGGCACGTCGGCTCGCCAGCGGTCGCTCGCACGTCGCGGTGCCCGCAACCGTCGGTGTCGACTTCACTCGCGCCAAAGTCGAGCCCATGGTGCGCGCGCTGTTCACGCGCGGCGAGCACGACATCGTGCTCGGGACCTTCGAGAAGTCAGTCGCCTACGTCACCAGCGTATCCATCGAGCCGATCCTCCTGGGCCATATGTGGGATCGCTCGGCGTGGGACCTCGCAAACATGGACCTGCTCAGCGTGGGCGCGAAGCTGCTGGGCAAGAAGGCCGCCCGCATCGTCGGCATGAGCGAAGAGACGACGCTGTGTGCCGCTGAACTACTTCGCCCGAAACCAGCTCGCATTCCGTCGCGGCGGGTTCTTCGTCGCGGTCAAGCGCGTCGACAGCACGAGGTCGTCGAGGACAGCGTAGCGACCGTGGTCCCGGCGCCGCCGCCCGAGACGTTGTTCCCCAAGGCGCTGCTGCACACCTCGACGATCGCGCACATCCTCACGTCGAAGTTCGCGCTCGGCGTGCCGCACTACCGGCTCGAGCGCGACCTCCTGGACCAGGACATGCGGCTCGATCGCGGTCTGATGAGCGGCTACGTCGAGCACGCCGGCAACACCCTCGGCGCGACGGTCGTCACCGCGATGTGGAGGGACGCGATCGCCAACGGTCAGATGATCTCGACCGACGCCACCGGCGCGCTGATCCAGCTGACCAAGGCCAAGGCCAAAGACGGCCGAGTCGCTCGCGTGTAAGAAGGGGCACTTCTTCACCGCCCTGGTCGGTCCTGACACGGTGCTGTTCGCATACGTTGAGCGCCACACCAGCGAAGCGGTGAAGACGCTGTTCGGCGACTTTCGCGGTCTTCTCCAAGCCACTCGAGCTCGGTCTACGAGATCTTGGTCCGCGGCCGACCGCCCCACGAGCTCCGCGCGCATCGCCGGAAGCAGATCCGCCCGATCCGGCCGAGCACCCACTTGAGGCGAAGGAACTCTCTCGTTTCCGCATGGACAGTCGCTCCGTGGCGATCGCGCCTCCTCGGAGGCGGCGGCCTCGGACCATCCAGCGCTCGTTCCGCGACCTCTGCTACCGAAGGTCGGGGCCGGCTGCGACCACCACGCTCAGGTGATCGCGGCCGGGGTTTCCGCGATCGCGATGATGCGCACTCGGTGATCGCCATCCCCGGTGTCGGTGATCGCCATCGACCGGTTTCGGCGATCACCATGCGACGTTTCGGCGGTCGCCATGGGCCGAAACTCGCACTCGCGCATGCTTGAAGCCGATCCTCAGTCCTTATGCCAGACAACTCGTCTCCGTGGGAGCTGGCTTGTCCCATCCAGCAGCGCCAGCAACCGGACCGGGCTCCTGCGGATTATGATGCGCCATGAGCACCCGCTTGCCGCCGATCTCGTTCCAGGTCTTGCGCTGGTCGCTGGTCGGTCGATGGTCCGGCACGATCAACCGTCACGAGGCGTGGAACGTCGCAGGGGGGCCGCGGTCCGAGAAGTACGAGGTGTCCGAGAGCACCCTGGTCACCCTGCTGCCGGCCCCGCAGGCGGATGAAGAGGACAACGTCCGCGGGGCTCGGGTCATCTCCCCCGGCGGCTCCCTGCGGGAATCGCCGCTGGTGTACCCGCTCTGGTTCAGCACCCGGGTCTTCACCGCGACCTACACCAGCGCGTATTCGCAGATCGACGATTGGATCGAGATCGACCAGGCAGCACAGGTCGCCAATCGCGGCGCCGGGCGCGGAGACCACGCGAAGGTGTCCTTCAAGCTCTACGACTACGGCGACGCCGCCCCCCTCGGCGAGCTCACGTCGGCGGTATGGCGCAAGATCGATCTGTGCATCCACGAGCTCAAGCTGAAGTCCACGAGCGAGTGGAACGCGGCGACCGGCTACCCGCAGGCGATCGCGCACGACGAGGACCTCGCGTTCACGACCCACTCGTTGCTGCCCGGCGAGGGCTTCCGCGTTCGCAGCACCCAGCCGCAGCCGCACCCTGCCCAGCGACCTCGGTGACTTCTTGAGCCCCGATGCGTTCCGAGGCTCGGGGGAAATCGTCGTCGACCTGCAGGCGACTCCGATCGGGACGTTCCTCTGGTTCGATGGCGTTGATCTCATGGTCGTCGACGTCGAGAGCGAGACGATCCTGCGCTCGTGGACCGCGTTCTCAGGTCGACCCGAGGCCACCGCTGCACGTGACCCGGCAGATCCGATGGGCCAGCACGCACCCAGCGTCGGCCCCATTCCCGAAGGGCTCTACGGCATAGCGACCGAGGAGTCGACCAGCCGGGCGACCGCCGATTCGACCTGGGACTGGATCAAGTGGACGGCAAAGTCCCGGGCCTGGGGCATCGTGGCAACTCCCGTCCTGCCCGTCGGTGACACCGACACGCTCGGACGCTCTGGCATCCACGTCCACGGCGGCGCCGAACCCGGTTCCGCGGGTTGTCTGGATCTGCTCGACAAGAACGAGGAGTTCCACGCCTTCCTCGCGGGCAACGGCCCCCTCGACGGGACACCGGGAACCGCGCCCCTGCTGCTGGTCGATTACCTGCCCACGAGGCTGTCCACACCCCGAACCCACGCCAACCCGATGTTCTGCCCGGACGTCTTCCGCGAAAATCCTCAATCCCCCGAGATGGTCGGTTGCGTCGAGGGGGGGCGGTGCAGTCGCGAGGCGGCACACCGCCAGGCGGTCTTGAGCGAACGCCCGGTGCTGCTGCGGGAGATCTGCAGGGCCTTGAAGGCGTAAGTCGGCTCGATTGATTCTACGGCGGCTCGCTCGGAGAGCGCAAACGCGCCGTGAGAGGGTGACCGACGCGGCGCAGCGATTGATCCGCGCGCCGCCGGACGCCAGCGCCTGGGTCAGCTGCAGCGCGCGCCGCCCGAGGTCCTCGACCGCCGGGACCACGTCCTTCGATGACGCTGCCACGATGCTACCCCGAGACCGTACAGTCCTTCAGCTCGGCGAGGCTCGCGACCGACTCCACAAGCGCAGTTCTCCGCGTGAATGCCGAGCGTCGTCGCGGTCGTGCGGATCGACGCGCCACTCGCCGACCGGCGGCTCCGCGGGCTCGGCATCGCGATCGCGGTGCTCGGCATCTCCGGCGAGACGATCGCGGATGCGCAGCCGTCGCGTGTGCGAGGTCGGACTATGGGCGTGGTCGCGGCATCGCAACTACTTCTTCGAGTGGTGCGTGTGGGTTGGCTACGCGGTGTATGGGATCGCGCTCGCGCGATCGGCCTCATCGCGCTGCTCGGTCAGGCGATCATTCTCGGAGCGACTCTCGGCGTTACGGGCATTCCCGTTCTTGCCCACACACCCCGCAATGCCGTGCCTCCGTTCTTGGGGCGGGCGATCGGCGAATCACGCGACGACTATCTTGAGACGTGCTCGACGAAGCTGTGGGTGTGCACTGGGTCCTCGCATGCGAAATCACGGCCGTCCCCACTCGTGGACCGGGGACCCGTCCGCGCTGGCATCGCCGTACGTTCGCGCGACCACGCGCCCTGCCTCGTCTGCATCGGTGGTGCGAAGCGCGTCCTCGAATACGCGGCGTTGCCATACCGAGCCGGTCTGGCCGATAGTGAGCCTCCCCGCGATCAAATCGAGGTGACGATCGGCATCCTCGGCGTCGACGCCCGCGGAGAGCAATCCCGCGCGGGCGAACGGTAGCAACCGCTCCGCCAGCTCGCGAGCACCGATCGCGCGCACGCGCTCTCCCGCGGCCACAGGCCACAGCAGCTCGGCCGCGAGACCGCGGCGTGCGGCGGAGTAGAAGTTGCGACGCGCGTGGCCGAACGTCAGGCCAGGCAACCAACCTTCGATCTCGGGTGCAATGGCGAGCACGAGCCCGACCAGGAACGCGGCGTTCGCCATCATGTCGCGCGCCGTCGGACCCGACGGCAAGCTGCGCAACTCGATGCGGAGATGACCGTCGGCCGCGGAATCGTAAACCGCGCGATTCCACCGCCACACCGTGCCGTGGTGCAGCCTCAGCTCCGCAAGCGTCGGAACCCCACCTCTGCGAACACACGCGAGCGGGTCCTCGAGACCGACGATCGGCAGCAGCGGTTCGTACAGCGCGACGCTCTCGGCGAACAGCTCGTGCGCACCCCTACGCACCCAGCCATGACCGAACGACACCCGCGAGGGGCGCCACTCATCGATCTCACCGAGCGGCCGGTCGTCCACCGACTGGCGGAACAAGGCGATGCGCGTCTCTTCCCACAGGCGCTTGCCGAGTAACAGCGGTGAGTTTCCGGACACCGCGAGCACCGGCGCCGTGGCGATCTGCGCTGCATGATGCATGGCCGCGAACTGCTGCGGCGGAACGCGAAGGTGGATCTGCAGCGAAGTGTTCGCGCCCTCCATCGTGAGGTCTTCGCATTCGGTCTCGAGGTGATCGATACCCGAGATCGAGATCTGGAACGGGGCATAACGCAAGCGGCGCAGCCCCGCGCCCAGTGCTCGGTACCGCGGGCGATCGGTGATCAACGCGGGCGACTGGACGTGTTCGGTGCGGAGCGACGGCAGGATGCCAATTGCGAGAGCGCGAGCACCATGGTGCGACGCGGCGACCTTGCCGATCGCGGACAGCACACGATCGAGCTCGAGTCCGATCGCCGCAAACGGCGAGCCGACGAGTGCAACCGGGCTGGCATTGATCTCGAGGTTGAACCGATCGATCTCGAGCGTGACCCTCGAATCGTTGACCGCAGCCAGGATCTCGCGGCTCTTGGGGAGCGGGTCGCCCTTCGCGTCGATCAGGTCGAGCTCGACCTCCGCGCCGAGCGATAGCGGTGCGACGCCGAACCCCGGACGTGCCATGAGCTCGGCCAAGGCGTCGAGGCAGGCCTGCAGCCGCGCATCGAATGCGACGTAATCTGCGTCGTCGAACGATTCCCGGTCGACCTCGAGGCCCATCCCTGCTGGATAGCACGGCGACACCGACTTCTAGCGCCTCCTCGGCGGCTCATCGGCAGAGTGCGATCGCGATGGGCTTCGCCGCGGCGCGTCTCGCTGGCATCGATCGTCTTCTCGATCTCGCGGGCAGTGCCGCGAGGAGCTGCGCGAGTTGACGGCCGTGACCCGCCGAATCGCATCCACACGCGAGCTGCGACCCGAGAGCACGACACGACACCACGGGCACAAACTCGGTAACACGCTGGGGGCTCGCCGCTCTATCCGGGGGTCATACGACACCTCCAGGAGAACACGATGCTGCCAACACTCTCAGCCGCGGCGCTCGCCGTCGGTTTACTTGTCGCCGCACGGCCGGTGCGCGCCGACGCGGTTTCGGATTTCAGGGCCGGCGCGACCGTGAAGCTGCGCGTGGCGACCGTGGACATCGGGAATGGGCCGCGCAGCGCAGGAAAGATCACGCGTAGCCAGGCGGTCGGTTCGCTCGATCTCTCCGTCGCCGTTCGCGACCTTGGATTTCCCGTCGCGAACACGCTCCACCTGCGCGGATCGTCGCTCGGTGGCGGCCGCGTCGAGTACGTCGTCGACTGAGCACAGTGTGCAAGGACACAAACGATCCGTTCGCGACGCTCTACTTTTATCACTACGACGACCAGCAGGTCGAAGCGTGCAAGACGCAGTGGTGCAAGAGCTGCCAGTGGTCCGACGGTGCCTGCCCGCCGTAGCCCCAGCTCGAGCGCGGCGAGAATGCCTGTCGGAATCGGGGCGCCCGCGTCGCCCTGGGAAGGTGGAACGCGAGCGTCCGCGGAGACCGCTACCGACACACTCTCCGGCACCTCCGATCACGGGCGTGCGGAGACGCGAAGATTGCGCTGAACCGCGTCCGCCAAGCGTAGGTCAGCTAAAATCGCCATCGTGTCGGTTCGTGGATCGGTGACGGCGCTCGCACTCTGCGCGTGCTTCGCGATCGGACTGCCGTGGACGCACGCACAGGGCACGCCCTCGGAAAGCCCTGCGATCGCACGCGCGCAGGGTCACATCGCCGCCGTCGAATACGAGCTGGCGCAAGCCGCGCTCGAGGAGGCGTTGCGGGCTGGAGGCAATCAACCGGACGTGACGGCGGCGATCCACGGGCTGCTCGGCGTGATTGCGGCGTCGCGCGATCGACCAGCCGAAGCGCAGGCTGCCTTCGCTCGTCAGCTCGCGATCGATCCGGCCGCCGATGTCGATCGCGAGCTGGGCCCAAGATCGTCGAGCCGTTCACCGCGGCGCGGACCGCTCTCGGTGAGAGCGCAATCGTGATCCGGACCAGGCCCGTGCCGGGGGGAGTCGACGTCGGCCTCACCGATCCGCTTGCGATGATCGTGTCGGTCCGCGCGATCGAGCGATCGCAGGGCGCAGCCGTCATCGCAACGGCGCGGAGTACGCGAGCACGCGATGCGGTAGATCCGTGGATCCACCTCGACATCGCGCGTGACTCCCCCCGCACCCTCACGGTGTCCGTACTCGATGCGTCTGGGAATCGACTTGCCGACCTCGCCGTCGAGCTTGAAGTGGAGGCTGTTATGGCGGGTGCGAGTATCCGACCGGCGCGTTCGCGACGGTGGATGTTGTGGGCCGGTGTCGCGCTCGGCTTCGGCGCTACCGGATCGGTGTTCGCGCTACTCGCGAGCGCGACGCGGGCCGACCTAGACGCGGTGGTCGCGAATAGCGGCGAGCACACGCTCGCGGAGGCCGAGGCGCTCGACCGGCGCGGTGATCGTCAAACCCTGATCGCAAACCTGACCTTCGGTGCTGCGGGGCTGTGCGCCGCAGGTGCGGTCATCGATTATCTGTGGCATCGCGAGACCAAGCCGGTCCGCGTGGTATCGACGGCGTCGACGGCCGGAGTGATGCTCGGTGTGACCGGCGAGTTCTGACCGTTCACGCTGCGGTTCGAACGCTCACGGCCGCGGCTCGAGAGCGCCGCGCGTCACCTGCGGCAGCGGATTCATCGTGCGCCGGACTCGAATCTGGGCGAGCTCGAACGCCGTCGTCCCGGTATTGGCCAGACGGATCTGCATCGGCTCGAGGAAGTCATCGCCGCCTCCGAACGCGCGCTCGGCCTCGACCTTGGAGCGCAGCCAGTAGCGGATGCGGTCGGCGAACCGATCGACACCGACCTCGACCCGGTTGTCCGCGACGATCACGGCCTCGCCACTCCACCGCGGCTCGTCGACCGCGCCAACCTCGAGCTCGGGCACGAAGCCCGTTCCGTTGTGGGCCCAACGCGCTAGCGGCTCGGCGTCGACGAAGTCACCACTGCGCTGGAACCCGATCGAAACTCCCTGCGTCCACGCGGGCGCCACGATCGCGGCGTCGACCGCGTAATCGACCGGCCAGGTCGCCTGGCCCCGGAACACGCCACCCGGACCGATCCGCACGCTGTTGTTGTTGACCGATGTCACGTCGCCCGACGCCGCCCACGACGCTCCGATGGTGTCGAAGTAGTCATGCTGCTCCCACACCGAAATTCCCTCGGTACCGGCCCCCGGCGCGGCAGGATTGCCGGCATAGATCCAGACGCCATCTTCGGCCGACAACGGCGGGATGTCGGCGGGCAAGCGGAACCAGAACACGTCCGCAAAGCGCTCCTGATAGACCCAGTAGAACGGCAGCCGGGTCCACGTGTTCCCGTCGTGATACACGATCACCAGCTCGTCGATGTCGGGGACGCCGACATCGGAGAACTCGAGCTCGATCATCACCGGCAATCCGGCCCGCGCTCGCTGCTCCGAGCGGTTATGGATGCGGAGACGCGAGCGGGTTGCCCAGGCCGTGTTCCACCATGCGGGTGCGGGTCCGGCATCGGGCAGGATGGGCTCGCAGCGACCTTCGAGGCAGGTGTAGCCGGACGGACAACGATCGTCGGGACACGCGAAGCGTGCATCGAGGTCCGGATGCCACGAGCACGCGGTGTAGAGCAGTGCGATCGCGAGCGGCGTCCGCATCCTTCGGTGTGCACGATAACGCCGTGCGAGGGGGCGTGCTACCGTCGAGCCGCGCAATGGGACAGTCGCCGAGTCCAGGCCAAGGCGGGGTGCCTGGAACCGAGCTACTTCGCTCCGATCGCCCCAATCACCGCGAGATCCAGCTGTTCCGGATCCAGGTGCTGGAAGGCCCCGATCGCGGAGCAACGTTCACGTCGGTCGGCGAGCGCGCCGTCATCGGAACCGCCGATGGCGTCGACTTGCGCCTGACCGACACGTCCGTGTCGCGCTTCCACTGCGAGGTCGAGGCTGCGGCAACCGGACTGATCGTACGGGACCTCGGCAGCACGAACGGGACGCGTGCCGGCTCGATCCAGGTGATCGAGGCGGTGATCGGCGATGACGAGGAGCTCGCGATCGGTCGCAACCGCCTGCGGATCTCGATCGGCAAGGCGCGCGGGCGCATCGAGCTGTCGAGCTCCGAGCGCTTCGGTCTCCTCGTTGGCCGCTCGCCGGAGATGCGCCAAGTGTTCGCCCAGCTTGCCGCGGTCGCTCCGTCGCCCGCCACGGTGCTGCTGTTCGGGGAGACCGGCACCGGAAAGGAGCTCGCTGCCGAGTCCATCCACGCCGCGAGCCCACGCGCCGAAGCGCCGTTCGTCGTGGTCGACTGCGGCGCGCTGCCCGCCGCGCTCCTCGAGAGCGAGCTGTTCGGGCACGAGCGCGGTGCGTTCACGGGCGCGGTCGATCGGCGCACCGGCGCGTTCGAAGCTGCCACTGGCGGCACGGTCTTCCTCGACGAGATCGGAGAGCTCGGGCTCGAGCTCCAGCCCAAGCTCCTGCGCGTCCTCGAGAAGCGCGAGGTCAAGCGACTCGGATCCAACGTGACAACTCCGATCGACATCCGGATCGTCGCCGCGACACATCGTGACCTCCGCGCGCTCGTCAACCAGAAGCGCTTCCGCGCCGATCTCTACTACCGGCTCGCGGTCGTGCCGATCACGCTGCCGGCGTTGCGCACGAGGCCGGCCGACTTGCCGCTGCTGGTCGAGGCCCTGCTCGCGGCCCTCGGCAGCACGGATCTGAGGATCTCCGAGTTGTTCCGGTCTTCCGACTTTCTCGCCGAGCTCGAGGGGCACGGCTGGCCGGGCAACGTGCGCGAGCTTCGAAACTATCTCGAGCGCAGTCTCGCGCTACGCAGACCTGCCGCGCTCGAGCCAGGCAACGATGCGGCAGGATCCGCTGCGCCGATCGAGATCGCCGCCACGTCGACGTTCACCGCTGCGCGCGATCAGTGGATTGGCCAGTTCGAACGCGCGTACCTCATCGATCTGCTGCGCCGCAACGCCGACAACGCGACGGCGGCCGCACGCGCTGCCGGAATCGATCGGGCCTATCTCTACCGCTTGCTCTGGCGTCATGGCCTCCGCTGATGTGCTCGGGCAGACGATCGGCAACTACCGGCTGCTGTTCCGCGCCGGAGCTGGCGGCATGGGCGAGGTGTTGGTCGCCGAGCTGCGAGCCAACGATGGGTTCCGCAAGATCGTCGCGCTGAAGCGCCTGCTGCCGGCCTATGCGGACGCGGCGCCGTTTCTAGCCAGCATGCGCGAAGAGGCGCGATTGGCGGCGCTGGTGGATCATCCCAACGTCTGCCAGGTGTTCGAGCTCGTCGAGGACGCCGACGCCGGTCCAATCCTGGTGATGGAGTACCTCGACGGCGTTCCGCTGCGCAGGCTCGCTTCCGCGGCGAGCGATCTCGGCCTGACAATATCGCTGCTCGTTCAGGCGTGCGACGGCGTGCACGCGATCCACCAGCTCGCCGGAGACGACGGTCGCCCGATGGGCATCGTCCATCGCGACATCAACCCGTCGAACATGATCGTGACGCCGGGCGGCACGCTGAAGATCCTCGACTTCGGCATCGCGCGAGCTGACGACACATCATCTCGGACCCGGACCGGCGAGATCAAAGGCACGACGCCCTATCTCGCGCCGGAGCAGGTGCTCGGCCGCCGCGTCGACCGGCGAGCCGACGTCTTCGCGCTAGGCGTCACACAGTACGAGCTACTGACCGGCGTCTCGCCGTTTCGCCGCGAGAACGAGTTTCTGACCCAGCGCGCGATCACCGACGAGGAACCTCCGCCGCTGGCGCGGTACCGTCCCGACATTCCGGAATCGGTCAGTCGCGTGATCGCGCAGGCGATGGCGCGAGATCCCGACCACCGATTTAGCACTGCAGCCGAGCTCGGTCGGGCGGCGATCGCTGCGTTCGCGCCAGCAGCCATCCCCGAACGCTCCGCGATCGCGCAGATGATCGCTGCGCGGTTCGAGCTCGAGCTCGATGAACGCAGGCGACGGATCGCGCGCAACGTCGAGGAGATCACATCCCAACCGCTCGCGCCTGTGACCTCGGCGCCCCCGATCGAGAACACGTGCCCGCTCGTGGGGCCGGTGACATCGATGGCAACCTCGAAGCGGTCGACAAGACCTTACTGGATCGCCGCCGCGGCGATTGCTGCAGCGGCCGCGTTCGCGGTCGTGTCGCTCCGAGGGCCAGCTGCTCCGTCCGCAACACCGCCACCGACAGCCGCCACGCCTGTCGCCGCCACGCCGCCCGTCGATGCCGCCCCTCCCACCCCTGTGCCGCCGGTCGACGCTGCGACGCCGGTCGTCATCACTCCGCCGGATCGAACGCCGATCGCCGGCACGCCCAAGAAAGCAGGGAAACCGAAGCACCGCGTCCGGCAGGAGCGTCCCGCGGCCAGCGGCCCCCCCGGGTACCTGACGATCGCGTCGCGTCCCTTCGCGACGATCTTCGTCGACCAGCGGCGACTCGGTGTGACGCCGCTCTATCGCATCGAGGTGCCGTCGGGCAAGCGTCGCATTCGGGCCGACTGCTCGTGCGGCAAGACCCAACGCTTCGTGATCGAAGTGTTGCCCGGCGTGGCCGCGCCGCCCCGCAATCTCACGTGGTGACGCGCAGCGCGCGATTCACGGCCGACCGACCCAGTTCAACGCGCCTCGACTGACCGCCTGCCCTGCCGTGACGCCCACGGCCGCGGCGACATCGGACGGCAGTGGCGTGCCGCTGCCGTACGCCGCGCTGGTCGAGCGAACGCGGTAGTCATTCGTCGCGGGGTCCACAAAGAACGGATCGGCGCCGGAGGTCACATCGAGGCAGCTCGCTTCCCAACCTCTCGCGGCGTTCAGCGCACTGCACGAGGCATACGAGAGGGTCGAGCCATCTTTCCAGTCGTAGAGGCGCGCCGGCGTGGCGCTTGGTCGGTAGTACGCGTTGTAGCCGAGCGCCGAGAAGAACGTGTTGGGCCCGGTGCTGCTCGCCGTGGTGTTGGTCCGCCACGCGCTGACCATGCTGGTGCCACCCGACAGGATGTTGTTGACGAACTGGACATTGACGGTGTCGGGGCCTGCGTCGGTCCAGCCGTCGACGTTCGGGCTGCGAGCGTCGTCGTAGATCAGCACGTCGAGTCGGTTGTCCACGAGGGTATTGTTGAAGACCTTGGTGTTCGCGGAGCCGACCTTGAGCCCGTAGCCACCGTTGCCGAGCTGCTGGCTCGCCGGGTTGTTGCCGTTTCCGACGATGAGGTTCGACGCGATGATTCCGGTGTTCGAGATCTCGTAGAACAGCCCGGAGTCGTCGTTGTAGGCGAACACGTTGCCCACCATCACACCATTGGAACAGGCCATGTCACACCAGAAGCCCTTCGCCACGACGGCGTTCAGAAACACGTTGTTCTTCAGCGTGAAGCCGTTCATGTGGCAGGCCTTCATACCTGCGGCGTCCGTCGAGTAGCTCGAGTTGATGCCGAAGCGCTCGCTGTTGTTCCGGTTGAACACGTTGCTGTCGATCACCATGTTGTCTGGCGTGGTGCCCGACTTCTGGTGGCCGTTGGCATCCATGCCGTTGGCGCCGTTCTCGGCGAACACGTTGCGCGTGGCGACCGAGCCACGCGGATCGCCGATGTGGAGACCGGCTCCGGCGTTACGCGTGAAGACGTTGTGCTCGAAGCGAACGTTCGGCATGCCGGCGAAGATCGCGCCGTGCGTCCGGTTCATGTTGAGCTGGTTGCTGGCGTACCGGCGAAACCCGAGCCCGCGGATCATGTTGCCGCCCGAGCCACCCTCGAGAACGAGCGCCGAGGCGCGAGCGGCCAGCTCCACCGTGTGACCGCTGGGATCGCGGCCGAGGTAGAGACGACGGCCGACCTGGTCGTAGTAGAAGTTGCCGTTGGCCGCCGCCGCCATCGTCGTCACTTCATGGACGTAGACTCCGTCGACGAACACCATCTGGGGATCCGCGGAGGCTGGATTGACGGTGTCGTACGACTGGTCGTAGTAGGCGCACGGTCCTGTGGCGGTCTGGTCCAGATACGAGCGATCGTAATAGTGCCCACCGCAGAAGGTCGGCGTGCTCCACGCAATGGACCACAGGCCGTTGCCATTCGACTGCCAGCCGGTCACGACGTCGGTGCCATCGAACCAGGCTTGCTCGTGGGGGTATGCCTGGATGTGAAAGGTCTTCCAGACGCTCGGGTTGTGTCCGTCGCGGTAGACGCCGCCACGCACGACGATGGTTCCTCCCGACGGCACGAGCGCGAGGGCTCGCGCCAGCGACTTCACCGGCGCCGTCGCCGTTCCAGTCTGTGTGTCGTTGCCGGTGGTCGCCATGAAGATCGCACCAGTCGGAATCGGGTAGTTCGTGTCCGGAATCATCGCGCCGCTGGAGTCGAGCCCCGTGATGCCGAAGGTCCTCGGTGGCGGCTCGGTCGTCGTGCCCGACGGCGACGCATAGAAGCGGATGCCTTCCTCCGTCCACCCGGCAGCTTTGAGCGCGTCCCGATCGGTGGCGGTGATCGCGAACCGGTGCTTCGAGTAGGTCGAGTGGACGAATCGATACACGGGCACGAGACACGTGCTCGCCGTCTTCGACGCGTAGAAGTTGATGCCCTGATCGGTGTACCCGTACGTCGACTTCGCGCTCGCCCGCTCGGCTTCGTCGATCGTCCACAGGAAATCGCCGACCGCTGACCTGTACATGCGATAGACGGGTGAGAGCCCCGTTGCCGTCGCAGACGCGGCGAGGAACGGTGTCCCGTGGTCCTCGGTGAAGCCATACATCGACGCCGCGTTCGATGCCTCGTTCGCACTGAGCGTGTAGAGGCTCGCGCGGGTCGTCGGGTTGACCTTGTGATAGACGGGCGCCGACATCCCCAGGCACGGCACCGCAGCGAGGTCGACAACGTCGGTGGTGACATGGTCGCTCTCGAGTTCGACTGCACACGCGCCAGCGCCGAGCAGCACGATGGAGAGCATGGAGCCCAGCGACCGATAGCGGGCGCGAGTGGTTTTGATGAGCATGGCCGTCTCGAGTGCAGATGCGAGGCCATCACAGATAGTCCGAGATTCCTGATGCTTGTGCGCGTGTGGGGGCGGCGTCACCATGACCCGTGTCGACGCGGCGTCGACGAACTGGGGAGCCCCACACCAGCGATCATTCTCGACCAGGAGCAGTCAGGTGGTAGTGCTGTCAGGGCGTGCAGGTCGTCGTGCAACCCCGACGGCGCCGCGAGAACATCAACAAGGGCGACCGAGCGGGCAGCTCTAGCCTTCCCCGCTCCGTCTGTCGGACCTACTCCATGAGCTACGTCGCCTGGTCGAGGAACACGATAGCGCGGCCAATGACCTAATCGTCGTGACGGTCAACGCGCCATGCGGCATGGCCTGCACTTTCCGTCGGCAGTGTGATGCCCGCCCTCCTGTTCGGAGATACGAGTCTGGATCTTCTCCAGGGCGGCGGCCTTCTCATGTACCGACGGGCCCGAGCGCCTGCGGGCCTGTGACCTGACAACCGGATGATCACGGCTTGGTGCCAGGTGGAGCCCGACCCGGGTTGAGGCTGGGTGATCCGTTTCAGAGCGCGTACAGCCCCGACAGGGATCTCCGCCGTTGTTATATAGTCCCGCCAAGAACTCGTGCACGGCCCAGGCTCGCGCAACAAGCTGTCTCCGTCACATGCGCGCCATTATCCAGGTGATGGCCTCCTCGATACACTCGGGCGCGCCATCTGCGCCGTCGACTGCCTCCCACGCAAGGAGCTGCACGAGGCCTGGGAGATGGCCACCCGCATACGTGCATGGCTTCCGTCCACCCCGACTGGGCGCGTGGTCGACCTCTGCGCCGGTTACGGCCTGCTCGCTCAGGTCCTCCTGCTGCTCAACGCCGATATGCGATCGACGGCTCTCGCGGTCGACATCCGCCTGCCGAAGAACCACGTGCTCGTCCACGGCGCCGTCATCGCCACGTTTCCGAACCTCGCCGGCCGTGTGACGTTCCAGCGGGCGCGCCTCGAGGATGTATCACTCAGCGTCGGCGACGTTATCATCTCGGCACATGCCTGCGGGGCGCTCTCCGATGCCGTGCTGAGTCGCGCCGCCGCAGTGGACGCACGCGTCGCCCTGCTGCCGTGCTGTCACCGGACGAGGAGGCGTCCCGATCTCATCGACCGCGCGGATCCTGCCGCACGCATCGACGAAGAGCGCGCCATGTGGCTCGTCGAGCGCGGCTACGACGTGATCGTCGATACGATCCCGGCAAACGTCAGCGCGAAGAATCGCCTGCTGCTCGGGCGGCCGCGCGCGGCGATGCCGTAGCAAGCGTGAAGTTTGCCAGGGGCCGATGCGTGCCTCTGCGCGATCAAGGATCAGCGCTCGCACGAGCTCAGCGAGCGCGTTCCGACGTAGGATCGCGCGGACGACCGCGAGCGTCAGTCAGTCCGTCTTGATGTCCGAATCCGCGTCCAGGTAGGGCGACGCCTCGACGATGCTCACCGCGGTCCACCCCCAGTTGGTGCCGCCCTTCGCGCAGTCACCATCGGTGTGAACGCCGACCAGGTACCCGCCGCGGTTCAACACGCCGGCGCCCGAGCTTCCCACCAAGGTGTCGAGATCGACGTAATAGAGCAGGCCGTTGCAGGCATCGAGCACCTGCCCTTCGGCGACGACCTTGGGCATCCCGCGCGGGTGCTGGATGATTGCCAGCTCGTCACTGGCGCTGACGGCGAGCGGGGTGGGTGTGACCGCCGGCAGCGTATCGAGCGCGATGAGGGCGTAGTCCGGCGCGTCCGACTGCTCGATGACGGTGCCCTCGGTGCGCAGGGGATCGCCGTCCGGAGCCTCCTCGAAGTTGAACACGGAAAGCGGCCGATCTCCGAGGCGGACGCAGTGACCGGCGGTGATCACGACGGGCCCGGCAGTCGCCGCGATCAGCGTACCCGTGCACGTGCCGTTGATCATGACCACCGCGTCTTCGCGCTCGTTCACGATGGAAAGGTCGCCCTGGTAGCTGTTGACGGGTGTGTAGTCGGCGGCCGGGCCACACTGATCGGCGCGCAGCGGATGCTCTTGTTGGCAGACGACGGACGCGTCGTGCACACCGCCGCACGCGGTCAGGACAACCACGACGGCAGAGCGGATCATGACGCGGATGTTAGTAGAGAGCGTTCAGCGCGGTGATGTCGGTGCTCGTCCACTCGCCGGTCTCGGTCGTGCGATAGCAGGCGTTCATGACAGACCCACCGCGCACCGCGGTGGACGGGGTACCCGGAATGAGGATCGCGCCGATGCCGCCGTCACCCTCGTTAGAAGCGGAGCCGCCACAGCTGATTGAACGGTCGTAGTAGTCGGAGTGACGGAACCCGATGCAGTGGCCGAGCTCGTGGCTGATGACGTGCTCGAGGACGTCAAGGCCATAGCTCTTGATCTGCCTGCCGATGTTGATCTCCGAGTAAGGCCTACCTCCCGACGGAAACCCTGCCGAACCGCCCGATCCGCCCGACAGCTTCGCGGCGATGTTCGCATTGCAGCCCGAGCTCGGTCCGAGGACGAACGTGAGGCTGAGGTTCTGCTGGTTGTAGTTCTCGATCGCGAGAGCGAGCCCTTGCATGTGAGGCGCACTGCCGGCGAACTGCGACGTCGGATTGACGCAGATCGTGCTCGGGGCTGAGACAAGGTTGTTGGTGCGATACTGCTCGTCGGTGCCGGTGGTCTCGAGCATCTCGCGTGAGGCTTGCAGCGTCACGAGCGCGTCCTTCTGCACGTACACCGCGTTGTCGAAGACCTCGATACTGCCGCGCGGGTAGCCAGCCTGCACAAGGTTCTCGATGATCTCCTGCTGCTCGGATTTGGGATCCTCACTGGTGCATCCACCGATAGCCATCACGCCAAAGATCACAAAAGCTGTTTTCCTGAACATACGGGTCTCCTATCGAAATCGTCAGTTGTGCGGAAGAACAGCACCGTGGATACCCAGTTCGGCATAAGTGGTCAAGAAGAATTAACTAAGAGTATCAATGACTTATGTGTACGCAAACGTGGGTGCCGCGGCGCGGTGTCACTGTTCTGCAGCATGAGCCAGCACGCGTACCAGTGCTCGGTCGGCGACCTTCCGCTGCACACCGCGCGCGCCGCATCGAGCGCGCGCACACGCGCTGCCGCTGCAGAGCATCCGTCGATCACGGTATTCCACCGATGGAGATGCAGTCGATTCGGGTCGCGCGGCGATGCAAACTGCGCGTATCAGAAGCGCGTGAGCAAGTTCATTCCGTGGCCGCCGAAGCGGCGCTGATCGCGGGCCGGCCGATTCCAATTTCCTGCCATGATCATGGTCGCGGGAGAACCCTCAAGCTCCCTATGCCATGTCTCCTTCCTTGCAACTCGATCTACTTCGGCCCGACAGCGTTGATGATGTGTGGACCGTGGACGAGGGCCATCCCGTTTTTGCTGACCCCTATCCAGGGGCCCACGATCTCGTTCAACGTCTCGAGGTCGGCCCTATCGAGATCTGCTGGAAGGGGCGGTGCGTAGCTGTCGCCGAGGCGAGGGGCATCACCCTGACGTGGAGCGACTCGAGTGGAGGCGGCGATCATGACAACTACGTCGCGTTGCGCCTGATCGAGCGGCGCGAAGACCCCGTGTGGGAGGAGTTGCCCTGGCGCGACCTTCCGGTCGGGAGCGTGTTTTTGGCCTGGGATCATTACGGCAATGCGGTCTCGCGGGCAGCGGCCGTCGAGGCGGGCCTATGGAACAATTTAGAGGCCGGTTGGTCGGAGCGACAACACCACTCGTGGTTCGGATAGGTCGGACTGGTCGGACTGGCCTTCGATTCCCTCAACACGCTGCAGCGTCGATACGGAAACAATGGCTCGCGGGATAAATGGCTCGGAGCTATTTATCGCGTCGCGCGGAGCTACATCTCGACGCCTTCCACGCCGGGCCTGCCCACAACCACATCGAGCTCTACGACTCCGTGACCGTGGTCAGGAAGTGGTTGGACGCGACGGTTTTGTAGATCCAGCGGTCGAAGCCGGCAAGCAGCGCCGTCAGGGCGTCGCGCGTGGGTACGTCGATGAGCCGGCCGTCGGCGTCGAACAGACCGGCCGCACCCGCAGCGTAGACCGCGGATCCAGCGTAGACCTGCGCGCCCGTTGCGTGGAGCACCTGCCGAACGGCAGCCTGCGCCAGGCGCGTGCCCCAGCGTCCCGTGGTCGCGCCGATCACCGCGGCCGATTTTCCGTCGAGCACCTCCTGGGACCGGGAGACCCAGTCGAGGGCGTTCTTGAGGCCGCCAGGAATCGACTGGTTGTACTCCGGCGTCGAGATCAGGATCCCGTCGGCCTTCCAGATCGCGGTGCGCAACCGCTGCACCGGATCGGGAGTGCGGGTCTCGAGATCTTCCACGAACATCGGGATCGAGGCCAGGTCGTCGAACACCTGGATCGACATGGAGGCCGGCGCGAGCTCTGCGGCTGCGCCGACCAGGAGACGGTTGAACGAGTCAGGGCGCAGACTGCCAGCAATCGCGAGGACGTTGGACATGGGAGATGCCTTTCGGGACGAGGTCATGCGCTGAGCGCGAGGCCGATCGCCGAGACCACGAGGAGCACGCCCATCGCGCGGTCGAACCTGGCCGCGGCGCGCGGGCGAGCGAGGTATCCCGTCAACGCCGCGCCGCACCCAGCCCACAGCGCGAGGCATGCGAACGGCACGATCACGAACACCGCAGCGAGCTGCCAGAGCGCGATGTTCGCGTCCGCGGCGGTGGTGGTAAGGACCATCATCCACGCCTTCGGGTTCAGGAACTGAAATCCGAACAGCGCGAGCGCTCCTTCGTGCCGCGCGGCCTCGGCGGCCTTCTCACTTGCGCCGCGGATCAGCCGGAGTCCGAGCCACGACAGGTAACCGCAGCCGCCGATCGTCACTGCGATCCGCAGCCCAGGTTCCACGGCGAAGACCGCGCCGGCACCGGCGACCACGATGCCGAGCAGGACGAGTCCGCCCGTAACGATCCCGACGACCGCCGGAATCGCGGCTCGGGCCCCTCCACGCGCCGCGGCACGCAGCACCACGAGATTGTTGGGCCCCGGCGTGATCGCCGCGACGAGCATGATGAAGATGACAGCGAGTATCGACGACATCTTGGTTCTCCTTAACGTGACGGTCGAAAACTGCGACCATCGCTACTGTGGGCATCCACAAGCTCCTCGCATGGTTCAAACGACGGCCGTTATGGTCTAGAATAGAGACCAGTGAACGAACTGCCGCTGAACGCGCTCCGCGCCTTCGCCGTCATCCACGAACACCGCGGGGTCCGCGCCGCGGCGCGCGTGCTCGGAATCGCTCACTCATCGGTGAGCCGTCATCTGGCCGAGCTCGAAGCGTGGCTCGGAGTCACGCTCGTGGAGTCGCGGACCAAGCGCGGAGGCATGGTGTTCACCGCGCAGGGGGAGGCACTCGGTGCCGCGGTCACCGCCGGGCTCGAGCGCATCGCGCGGGCCGTCGAGGCAGTTCGCGAGACGCGCTCGTCCCGCTCGGTCACCATCTCGACCACGCCGTCGGTCGCTTCGCGCTGGCTGCTGCCGCGACTACCGGCGCTCGAACGCGCGCACCGCGCGATCGAGGTCTCGATCGTGATCGAACAGCAGCTCGACGATTTGCAGAGCTCCGGGATCGACCTCGCGATCCGCATGGGTTCCGGTCCGTGGTCCGGTGTGCGCGCGCGGCCGCTGATGACGGATGCCCTGTACCCCGTGATGAGCCCGCTGTTTCACGCGACCAACGGGCGACCGAGAACGCCGCAGGCTCTCGTTGGCCTGCGCCTCCTGCACGACCGTGATCCGAACACGTCGTGGGATGCATGGCGTCGCGCCCACGGTCCGGCCAGGCTCGACGTCCGCCGGGGACCACGCTTCGCCTCCTCTGACCTGGTCCTGCGCGCGGCCGCGCAAGGCCAGGGCGTCGCGCTCGCGCGGGACCGCCTCGTTCACGATGATCTCGCCTCGGGGGCGCTGATCCGTCCGATCCCCGATGCGGCGGTGGAGCTCGCCACGGCCTACTGGATCGTACTTCCCGAACGCGAATCGACGGCGTCGACGATGGCCGTCGTCGAGTGGCTTGCCGCCGACGCGGCTACGGCTCCGCTGCGATGAAGCCGTAGCCCACCGCATCTCCGGCCGTGCTGACCACTTGTCCCGCGCGATGTCGAAGCCGCGATCGAGCGTCACGTCGAAGCTGAAGGTCCGCTTGACGAGCGTCCCAGGGTGACGAGCAGCTCGTCGAGTTGCGCGAACGACTCGGGCATCGCGTCTGCGGCACCGGAGGACGCGTCGAGCGCTTCCTTCGAGGGATGGAGCTCGTGAACGACCACCAGCGTCTTGCCGGCGGTTTCTTCGAACGTCACCGTGGTCACCGGGCCGCCACCGAATTCTTCGTTGG
>JBBJLY010000087.1:0-28710 GCA_037720695.1 Kofleriaceae bacterium
GCAGTTCGCGGACGACCGCCGGCGGATCGAGTCCGAGCGTCGCAAGGCCGACAATCCCGACGACCTGACGAAGATGCACGCCGAGCACGAGAAGGCGGTCGCGGAGGAAGCGCTGCGTCTGCTCGCGGAGGACGCGACCCGGAAGAAGGGGCCGAAGGACGAGTCGCTCACCGTCGAGCAGGCGATCGAGAAGGCACGCAAGAAGGTCGTGCAAGACGAGATCGAGCTCGGGATGTCACCCGACGACAAGGCGGCGGCGGGGCGGCGCAAGGCCGCGGAGATCGGTGCGGCCCTGGTCAAGCTGGTGGGCGGGGCAAGCAAGTCGGTGGGCGCGATCCTCGAGGTCATCGTCGACCGCGTCCTGGGCGGCAAGTTCACTCCGATGAAGATCGCAGACGCGACGATCGCCAGCCTCGCCTTCGCGATCGAGCAGGGGATCAAGACCTACGTCCCCAACGGGAGCGACCTCGGCAAGTTCGCCGCCGAGGCACTGACCGAGGCATACAAGCGAGTCAAGGACGGCGATCCGGCGGCCTTGGACAGGGCGGTCAGCGCGCTACGGGTGTTCGACAATTCGCCGGCGGACCTCCACGCGGTGCACGGCATGGTGCTGGAGCACATGCCCTCGGGTGCGTCCGCGGTCGATACGCTGGAGCGCAAGGCTGCCATCATCGAGAGCGCGAAGCAGAAGCTCGTGGACGATCCTCACATGTCACGCGAGGAGGCGTTCGCGCAGGCTCGTGATGAAGTCGCCGACATCGCCGGGTTCGAGAATGCGCGCAAGGCTGCGGCGAAGGCCGACGCCGAGGGCAATGGGCCAGACGGCGACGTCGATCTCTCCGGTACGCGCGTGGCCGACGACGATGACACGCACGTGCTCGCTCCCGAGCAGCTCGCGCGCAAGGAAGCGGCGGAGCGCGAGCTCGCAGCCGCCCGCCGTGCGGTGGCAGATGCCCAGCGCGATGCGGTGATCGCCGATTCCGATCTCGAGCGTGATGTCGCAGAAGCGCACCTGGGGGCTGCCCGCCACGACCTCGCCGCGATCGAGCGGGCGCGCGCTGTCGAGACCCTCCACGGCAAGCAGATCGATGCCCAGGAGAGTCGTGTCGCGGCCGCACGGCTGGGAGTCGACCTCGCAGATATCCCCGTCAACGATGCGATCGCGCGGGGCAAGAAGCCGCGTCCAGAGGACCTCGCGGCACGCGACCTCGCGGAGCGCCGGCTCGATCATCAGCTCGACGAGCTCGCTCGCGTGAGGAACACGCCGCCCGAGCTCCCGCAGCCTCGCACCCGGGTCGAGGTGGGTGAGGACCTTCCCGGTCCGATCGATGATCCGCCGCACACACGGATCGACGACGTCGTGGCGAAGCAGGCCGAAGCCGAGCGCCAGGCGCTGGAAGATCAGGACGCCGCGGAAGAGCACGCCCCTGCCAGGCGGAAGATGCAGATCGACGATCCACCGCGTGCGGCTCCGTCGTTCGAGCCATCGAAGGTGCCGACCAGCGATCGCGATGCGGAGACGCTCGCAAAGATCAAGCAGCGGTCTCCCGCCGAGACTGCCGCGATCAAGGCCGAGGTCCAGCAAGCGCGTCAGGAAACCGCGGCGCGCGACCAGTCGCTGGTCACCGAGCTCCACGGCAAGACGATGGTCGGCCACGACGGTCACCAGCACGTCGAGCAGGTGTTCGACCACGTGACGATCGGCGCGGGCTTCGCAGGTGTCGCGAACGAGCTGTCGCGGCCGAACGGAGGCAACGGCATCGTCATCGGGGGCAAGAACCCGTGGGATGGCGCGACCAGCAAGTTCGGTCAGAAGGCCGGAGATTCGGAGGTCCCGAATCATCAGCCGGGTCACGGCATGACGGAGACGGCCTCGGATCCGAATGCCTCGTTCATGATCGCATCCGAGCATGCCGACAATGTTGCGCTGTGCCGCAACGATGCGAAGCTCCGCACCTACGACGGCAAGTCGAGCGAGCTCGAGCCGGGACCGCAGGCCGACTGGCCCGAGTTCGCGCACCGTAACGGCGCGACCAACAGGTTCAAGGTCACCGACGCCGACGGCACAGAGCGCTACTTCTACAGCAGGCAGACCGATCTCGCCGGCGGCCCCGGTCCCAACCGCAAGCTCAACGACGACGTGCTCGACGCTGCGACGCTGAAGGAGATGCTGACGGCCGGCGCGTTCGCGTTCGGTGACCAGTCATTCGGTGCCGCGACGCTCGCGCGGACCGGCGAAATCGCGAACATCGGACCGGGCGCCTCCGGTGCCTGGGGGACCGAGGCTGCGGCCTCGACGTCAGATCACCACGGCAAGGGTGCGAACCAGATCGAATGGATCGGCGTCAACCCGAGCCTGGATCACCAGCACGATCTCGCTGCGAGGACCAGGCTCTCGGGGATCTACGACGAGCTCGCAGCGGCGAAGGCGGCCAACGATCCTGCGCGCACGCAGGTGGCGAAGTCTGCCCTGACGAAGTTTCTGTTCGAGGAGGCCGCGCGCAACGGCAACCTGCCGCGCAACCGCGGGCGTGGCGGTGCGTTCGATCCCGCGATGCAGCACGAGAACGGCGGCAACATCTCCCGCCGGGCCGTCGAGGGGATCGAGAAGGTGACGTTCGAGACGCCCCCGACCGGTGGGCCGAAGCGCGTCAAGATCACGCTCAAGGATGTCGGTTCCGATGGCCAGCCGATCGTCCTCTGGAAGGACTGCCTGATCCTGTCGATCGGGCAGGATGCACGCGGGGCGGGCGGTCCGGTCGCGCTGCTCAAGCGCTACAAGGAGCAGCTCCTTCCGATCTACGGCCCGACGGAACCGGATGGGTTCCGGCCCGTCGTCGGCGTGACCAGCAGGGATGGCTCGATCCGCGTGCTCGGCGCGGCCTCGACCCCGGAGGACGTCTCCAAGCTGATCGACAACACCGCGCTGACGACGAAGGAGCATCAAGCCAACCTGCGCACGCAGGCCGAGAGGCTGTCCGCCGATTCGAAGGGTGTCGTTCAGGGCTTCGTGCTCGCGCAGCAGCACATCGAGACCGCGAATCAGGTGCTCGCCGACACGCTCCTCCGATCAGCGGTCGAGCAGCGGGTCGCCAACGGCCTCACGCCACGGGTTGATTAGACTGCGTCGCGGTCGGGTGGCCACTCCGCGCGCGGCGGTGCCGCCGAGAGCCAGGGTCGGGCGCCGTACTTCGTGACGAGCTGCTTGGCGACAGCCGAATCTGCGTCGTACTCGTCGCGATGTGCCGGCGTCGGGTCGGGGATGGCGGTGTCGGCGAAGCCGAGGTACTGGAGCGCGGGCAAGTGTGGCGACGCGGCGAGGGCCTCGAGTCCAGCCTGACCAACCGGGTTGTCGCTGAGGTCGAGCCAGCGCATCGCTGCGAGGTGCGGCGAGCCCGCGAGGGTCGCTACCTCGGCATCCCCGAGGTCGTTCCGCGCGAGCGACAGCGAGCGGATGCGATCGAGGTACGGAGATCCAAACAGCGCTGGGACCACCGGTTTGGCGCCGGTGAGGGTGAGGTGCAGGATCGGAGCGCGGCGGTACAGCTCCGGGGCGCGCGCGAGGAACGTCCGAGCGTCGAGCGTGACCTCCTCGACGAACCCGCGGCGGAACATCCAGCGGGACGCGAGGTCGCGCACGTCGGCGGCCCAGCGATCGCCATGCGCGGTCCGTAGTGCGTGCTGTCGGTTGTAGAGCGGGGTGGCCTCCGGTGGCGAACGGCGCTCGCTGCGCCATTTCGCGAGCTGGAGCTGGAGCTCCACGAGCTCCGCGCGCGCGGGGTCGGTGGCGCGGACCGCGTTGGCGTATGCCAGCCGTGCGCCTTCGTCGTTGGGATTGGCGATCACCGCGTCGTAGAGAGGGGCGAGGTCCACCGCTGCGACGCTAGCACAGCCTCGAAACTCGACGTGCTACACGATGGGGTTGCGTGAGTGCTTCGCGATCTGCTCGACCAGGCCGGGGGTCGCGGCCTATCCCGAGATCGCGGGTCGGACGGTGCACGTGTTCGTCGAGCACGATGCCGCGACCGTCAAGCAGATAACCGTGCACTTCGACACCTGAGCCAGACCATGCGCCTCGAGTGGCGATCGCGACCCTGCCGGACCGATTTCATGCGAAGTGGTGGGGATGACCCTGGCAGAAGAGTTGCGGAACCTGCTCGCTCAGGCGGAGGGCAAGTGGCCCACCGCCACCGAGCTGCGCACATACCTCGAGCCCCGTGCAAAGGCGATCGCGGTCGCCGGCGAGAAGCTCGAGCACCCGGCATGGGCGAACAGCGTCAGTGGGCGCCACGACATGTTCCTCACGTTGGATGACGACGTCACGGGCATCCAGCTCTATGACGACAGCCGGGGCTGGGGCGCCTACGCGGTGCTCGCAGTCGCGAACGGCACGCTCGACGAGGTCGAGTCGATCGTCGGCGAGACCAGCTGGGTGCCGCGCAATCCCGGCGGCGGTGGCGCGCACGACACGGTCGCGGCGTACCCGAAGATCGACGACCGCACGGTCCGCGTGTTCGTGCACCACCTCGCGCGCCGCGTGAGCCGCGTCATCGTGCACTTCGAGACCTGATCCTGGGCTACGGTGCGGTCGTGCGGCCCGCCTGGCTCTGCCTCGTGCTCGCGTGCGGTGGCCACAAGCCGGTCGAAAATGCGTTGATCACGCCGCCGAGTGACCTGTCGGCGCTGCGCGCACCCCACGATGCGATCTTCCTGACCACCACGCGCGGCCTGGTGAAGGTGCATCTCGACGCCGGGATCGCGGAGGCCGTGAAGGACGTCCCGATCACGCTGCTCGCCAATGGCGCGGTCGGGGTTCGCGATGGCCAGTACCTGGTGCGACGCGGCGATGGCTGGGAGACCGTTCCCGGCGTGCGCGACGACGGCGATTCACCCGTGCTGTCGCCCGATGGCAAGCGGTTCGTCGTCCGGCGCTCGACGGCGGGCACCGTCACCTCGCTCGAGGAGATCATCCTCGTCACGCTGGCCGAGCCAGCGGCGGTGAAGCGATTCCCGATGGCCGAGCGCGCAGACGACGTGCGCTGGAGCAAGGACAGCAGCGGCCTGCTGGTGCGCGCCGGCCGCGTGCAGACCCTGCGACGGCTCGATCTCGCAACCGGTGCATTCGCGCCGACTGACGAGGAGGGTGAGGACCCGACGATCTTCGTCGCGCCTCGCACGGATCACGTGTGTTCCGCGCGCGGCCTCCAGCTCGAGGTCGAACACACGGCCGATCGCCAGCAGCTCGTGGTGGTCGCGATCGGCGGCCCGGCCAATCCCGACCAGCTAGGTGCGCAGCCGCGGCGCGTGCTGGTCGAGGCAACGCACCGGCGATCGCGTGATGCTGGCGAGCTCGGCGGCGCGATGTTCACGCGCACGTGCGAGCACTTCGTGTTCACGCTCGGCGATCACGTGTACGTCGGCGAGCTCGCGACGGGAAAGTTCGCGTTCCTGGTCGTCGGGACCAACCCGACCCACGAGCCGTAGGCTCCCACTCCGGCGGGCGGAACCAGATCTGGATCCGATCCCACGGCCGCGGCGCCGCCATGCTTGCCCGCGCCAGCCGGACCCACTCCACGAGGTTGGCCCAGGCCAGCTCGATCCCGACGAGCCGCACGAAGTCGCCGATCGCAAGTGCATCCGCGAGGCCGAACACCCGGAGGCAGGGGATCAGCGCACGCGGCGCGGCCGGAGCATGCGACGGACGGCAAGGTAGCGGCGCGAGGCGGCAACTCGTACGAGGTGCGGGGCACGCGTCGGACCGCCGGCACGGGCGATCGCGGCGTCGGTGCGGCCGCATGCGAGTAACCCGGCGCGATCTGCCGCGCGCTGGCAGGCCTCGACGTACGCGGCCGCATCGAGGGGCGCGGCGAGCTCGCGGGCGGCCAGGTACTCGGCGATCCGGCGGCGCAGCAGCATCGGCAGCTGGTCGTGCAACCTCGCCGCGTCGCCGGCGAATTGCGGATCGGGTGCGTTCCCGAACGCGTGGCCGAGCGCGCCGAGCAGCTTCATGAAGCTGTCGGGATCGGAGGTGAGCAGGCGCCGCGGCCGCGTCAGCTCGACCACGCGGCCGAGCACGAAGCGCTGATCGATCTCGCTGGTGTGCGCGAGCCGGGACCCGAGCACGACCACGGGTGGATGCGCGAGGATCAGTGTCAGCTCGGTCGCGCGGGTCGTCGTGTAGAGCAGCGTCGGCGCGCCGTGCAGCGCATTCGCGATCTGCGGATACATCGCCGCAGCGATCGAACGCGACGCCCCGAGCCGCGTCGCCTCGGCGAGGCCCACGCGATCGAGCGCGGTCCGGGCGTCGGGCAGCACCAGCGCCGAAGCCTCGGCATAGAGCTCCAGCAGCTCGGCGATCGGCGCGTCATCCGGATCCCGCACCAGTGCCTCGCGGTCCGCATCCGCGAGCGGAGCGCCGTACGCTTCGTCGGCTGCGATCGATCGGGCAGGGTGGGCGGCCAGGGTCTCGTCATCCGTGGGCTCGAGGCTCGCGCCGAGTGCGGTCGCGAGCTCGAACATCGCGCGCGCATCGTCGGGACTGGTGCGTGCGAGCTCGCGCGCGAGCGCCAGCACTTCGCGCGGTCGCGGATCGGCCTCGACCAGCTCGAACAGCATGTCTCCCGCGTCGCGTCCGTCCCCGATCGCGACGTCGACCAGTGCGCGGCGGGCCCCGAGCGCACCCGCGGAGGCTGGTGACGTGGCGACGGCGCGCTCGTACGCGACCACGGCGGCCTGCGGGTTGCCACGGACCGCCTCGACATCGCCGAGCCGGCGCCACAGCTCGGCGCGATCGGCATCACCCGCACCGCGATCGCTCGCCGCGTCCCACGCTCCGAGCGCCCGGCGCAGCCACGCCGCGGCGGCCTCGTGGTCACCGGTCGCGATCGCGATCGAAGATCCGCGGGTCACGGCAACCTCGTCGAGAGGATGCTCGGCGAGCAGCCGACCCACGAGCTCGCGCGCACGAGCGAGCTCGCCACCGTCCTGGTAGGCCCCGATCGCCTCGTCGAGCAGCTGCTTGCGAGCGCTCGGGTCCATAGTTTGCTCCGCGAGTCGCTCGCACGTGCGAGCACGCGCGACGTCGGGCGGCCGGAGGCGCTGGACCGCGAGCAGCTTGTCGAGCAGCGGGGCCGGCGCGGTGTCCGCGACCGCGAGCCAGCACTGCTCCGCACCGCCGTCGTCGTGCAGGACGTCGCGCATCAGATCGCCGAGCGCATCGAACAGGCGCAGCCGCTCGCGAGGCTCGGTGGTCGCGGCAGCTTGTTGCGCGAGGCACTCGGCGGCGCGCGCGACGTCGTCGTGCTCCATCGCAGCCTCGGCGAGCGCATGCCACGCACGCGCGCATCCAGCATCGAGCGCGACTGCGGCCTGGAAGTGGCGGAGCGCGTTCGCGGGTCGCAGCGCACGTGTCTCGGCCAGTCCGGCGTGCACGAGTCCGGCCGCCACGGCCTCGCGATGCCCGCCCGCCTCGGGATGGCCCGCGAGCGAGCCGAGGTGGAGCGCGGCCTCGCGCCACAGCCGGCGCGCGAAGCAGCTCTGGCCGAGTGCGAGCGTGATCGTCAGCGACCGGCGGTCGAGGTGATGTGCCTCGTGCAGGAGCTCGTGCGCGTGATCGTCGGCGCCGAGTGCGGCACGCACGCTCGCCAGGCGACCCACGAGTCTCGCCAGCGGTTCGGGCGCGAGCACGGGGCGCGACGCGACCAGGGCGTCCGTCAGGTGCGCGGACGCCGCCGCCATCCGATCGGTCGTCGACAGCAGCACGGCAAGCGCGAGGTTCGCCTCGACGTGGTGCGGCTGACTCGCGAGGACAGCTCGCAACCGGCGCTCGGCCTCGACCGGCTCACCGCCGCGGGCTTCATCACCGGCGCGCGTGACGTCGATCGCCGCCCGGATCTCCGCGAGCTCGCGTCGTAGATCCTCGTCGGGCACGAGCTCGGTCGCGCGCTCGAGCGCACGTGCCGCGGGCCCGTGATCGCCGAGCGCGCGAAACAGTCGACTCGCCTCGACGAGCACCGCGGCCTTGTCGATGTCGTACAGCGCGGCGGCCTGCCGGAGCAACGCCTCGGGGCGCGCACGGGGATCCGGATCGGTCGCGGTGAACTGGACGAGTCGCACGAGCGCGGGCACGTACTCCGGCGCGGCAGCGAGCAGCTCGTCGAGCAGCGCGCGGGCCGCCATCCGATCGTGGCACGCGTCGTCGAGCACGCCGACCATGCGCAGGCGCAGTGCGGCGAGGGCGTCGGTCTCGCTGCCGGCTTCACGAGCCTCGGCGATCCGGCGCGCGACGAGGTCGGCCGCTTCGCGACCTCGACCCTCGCGCGCGAGCACCTGTGCGTAATCGACGACCGCGCTGTCATCCGACGGCGCGAGCGCGACCGCGCGGGAGATCAACGCGAGCGCCCGCGAGGGCTCACCTGCCTGCTCGAAGGCGCGAGCCTGCGCGCGGAGCAGCGCTGCCTGCTCGACGGCGCCGGGCGTGCGTGCGACCAGCTCGCCGCGGACCTCCGCCACCTCGTGCCAGCGTTCGAGCTGGGTCAGCACCTCCTCGAGTGCCTGCCACGCCGTGCGGTCACCGGGTCGCCGCTCGATCAGCTGGCGGTACACGATCGCGGCACGGTCGTGCTGGCTGTTGTCGCGGTACAGCTGGCCGGCTGCGCGCAGCGCCGCGCGCGCCTGGACGTCGAACGCAAGGCTCGCGACGCGCTCGAACATCTCACCGGCACGCGCCCACGCACCGACCCGGTGATACAGCCACGCGAGGCGATCGACATGATCCACGTCATCGGGCTCGAGCTCCACGACCTGCTCCATCGCGGCGACCGCCTCGAGCGGATTATCGAGATCCTCGTAGACGTCGGCGAGCTGCGCGTACAGCGCGGCAGCGACCTCGGGGTCCTCGGCGGCGGTGGCGTGCGACGCCAGCAGCGCGGCCGCCGGCTCCCAGCTATCCTGCTCGGCGACCAGCGCGCGCAAGTCGCGCCGCGGATCGGGGTCCCGCGGCGCCCGGCAGATCTCATCGATCGCGGCGCGCAGCGCCTGGTGCGCGTCCTCCATGCTCACGCCAGGGCAACTGCCTGGAGCCACGTGCGTCGGGTCATCATCCCGGGACGATATCGCGATCCGGCGCGTGGATCGATCCGGCGGCTCGCGCGTTGGACATGCTGGTGCGCATGCTGCTCGCTGGGCTGGGAATCGTGTGCGTCGCCGGCGCCGTGATCGCAACGGTCGCGCAGGGAAAGCCTCCCGCGCCGCAACCGGTGACCCCCGCGTGCGAGGGCTACGACTTCCCGGTCGGCCCACCCGACGCGACCGGCTACTACGACGCGCAGCCATTCGGCGTCAACGATCACCTCGGCAACGACTGGAACGGCAACGGTGGGCTCGATACCGACCTCGGCGACCCGGTCCACGCGGTGTCCGCCGGCTTCGTCGTCGAGGCGACCGACCACGGCGGCGGCTGGGGCAACGTGGTCCGCATCATCCACGCGTGCGGCATCGAGTCGCTCTACGCGCACCTCGACACGATCGACATTCGACCCGGCACGCGCGTCACGCGCGGTCAGCGGATCGGCACGATCGGCACCGCCGGTGGCCAGTACCTCGCGCATCTTCACTTCGAGCTGCGCGACCGCCTGCTACCGCTCGGCGAAGGCTATGCCCGCGAGCGCGATGGCTATCTCGACCCCACCGCATACATCCGCAGCCATCGTTAGCCGTGCGGATTCCTCGCGTCGTCGGCGAGGGGATCGTCGTGTAACTCCCAGTCCACGCCGAACCGTTCGTTCAGCTGCTCGCGCACCGGATTGCTGCACCTCCACAGGTCGGTGTCGAGCTTCAGCGCGACCGAACGCAGGTGTTCGGAGGTCGCGAGCGCGAGGATCGCCTCCTCGTCAAAGTCGTTGCCGCGCAGGTTGAGGGTCCGGAGTTGCGCGGTCGCGGGCGTGCGTGCGATCAGGATCGCGTCCCCGGTGTCGAGCTCGCATGCCGACAGGTCGAGGCTGCGAAGCGTCGCCATCAACCGGGACGCGAACAGCGCGGGTAGCACCGGGCGCGGCCGGCAGCTCGCGAGGCCGAGCCGGTGCAGGCGCGGCAAGCTCGCCCGGATCACCGCGTCGAGCCCGGCCCCGGCTTGCGTGGAGCCGAGCTCGAGCGAGTACAGCGGCGAGCTGCCGCTCCCGATCACCGCAGCCACGCCGTCGTCTCCGAGCGCGTTGTGCGACAGGTCGAGATGGACCAGGCGCTCCCACAGCGGGCGAAGCGCGGGGGCCTCCGCAGCACCGAGCGCGATCTTCGCGAGCGCGAGCCGCTGAAGCGCGCCGCTCGCGAGTCGCTCGATCAGGACGCGGCTCTGCGTGCCGAGCTCGTTGGCCGACAGGTCGAGCACCGCGAGTGCGCGCAGCCACGGGATCTCAGCGAGGAGCGTCACGGCATCGGGACCGAGGTCGCAATTCGCGAGGCGCAGCGTGTGCAGCTGACCCGGTGCGGCCACCTCGGTCAGCGCCGCCGCGCCGGCGATCCCCAGCGGGTTGCCGCCGAGATCGAGCACGCGCAGGGTCTGCCACGCGGGGCTCGCCGCGAGCGCGGTCACCGCGTCGGCGGTCAGCTCGCAGGTGTCGAGCTCGAGCGATTCGAGCGCCGCCAGTCGCGGCGCCGTCGCGATCACCTTCACACCGGCATCGCCGAGCTCGTTGTAGCTGAGGCCGAGCCGCACGATCGGTTCGCCGCGCGCCTCCGTGAACGCGCTCGGGCTGTCGATCTCGCAGCGCCGGAGCTCTAGCTGACGCACGTGTGGCATGGAGGCGAGCAGGGGCTCGAGCAGGGCGGTCGTGATCCGCTGGCGGTCGAGGTTCAGTAGCTCGAGCGCCTCGAACTTGCGGTCTGCGATCAGCCGCGCACCCTCGGCGCCGAGCGTCGGGTCTTCGAAATAGCCACTATCGTAGTCGACGAACTGGGTGCCGAGCGCCAGCTGGCGCAGCGTGCCCGCAGGAAGATGCTCTACCAGCTCCTGCGCGACCCTCGCACTCGCGACGTGGTTGCCCTCGAGGACCAACCGCTCGAGCGGCGCCGACCGCGCGCGGCTGGCCCACGCGAGGTCTCCGTACTCGCGGAGGTTCGCGATCTCGAGCGCAGGCGCGACGGTCAGGATCGAATGCGCGGGATGAAACACGTACTCGCCCCCGTTGGTCAGGCGCACCGTGCGGAGCCACGGTACCCGCTCGTACGGGATCTGCGATTCGTCGAGTGCTGCGAGCTCGACCCGCGAGACCGGTGCGGCCGCCGCGATCGATGCGGCGTGCGCGTACAGCGCGCGCAGGTCGCGGACGCGGACCGTCGAAACGAACCCGCGCTCGAACTCCGTCCACTCGATCCCCTCGATCGCAGGCAGCTCGGCGCGCCAGCGATCGCCCCACCAGCCGAGCAGCGCTTCGGCTTCCCACGCTGCGGTGACGGCGCGCGGATGCCATGCGGGGAGCGCCGCGAGCTCGCACTGCGCGCGGATCAACTGTGCGCGCTCGAGGTTGCCTTGCTCCTCGAGCCAGTCGGCGTAGACCAGCCGCGGGGCATCGTCGGGACTGGCGAGGATCTGGGTCAGGAAGTCGTGCTCGATCATGGTTGGTCCTCGAAGCGCAAGGCGAGCCACGCGCGCAGCTCGGTGATCACCGACGCGAGCTCCGGACACTGCTTGCGGTACGGCTCCCACCGCGTGCGGGCGGACTTGGTCGACCAGTGCGGCGCGTCGAACACACCGGCGGCCTGGGCAACCGTGAACCCGCGGCTGGTGAACGCTGCCTCGATCGACGGCGCCAGGGCAGCCGCCTCGAGCGGTACGCGGCGCGTGATCAGCCACAGATCGGCGACGTCCTTCGGCCGCCAGCTCGCGCCCATCTCGGCCAGGCAGTGCAGCTTCCACGCGAGCTGCGTCTCGGCACGCACGGCGCGCACCGGCGTCGCGATCTCCGGGAGCTCGATCGTGGTCGCCGCCGGCACGAGTGGATCGCGAAACCCGATGTCGACCCCGACGGCTTGATCCGCCGCGCGAAGCCCGAGCGGGACCTCGATGTGGACGCCGGGGAACGCGGACTCGAGCCACATCCCGTGCACCGCGATCCGCGCGCGATCGATCACGATGTCGTCGGCCAGCTCGATCGCGAGGGCCGGGACGAACCGGCGGGTCGTGTCCTCGATCGAGAATGCGAAGTCACCGACGTAGTCGAGGTCGCTGGTCGGGCGGCGATCCGGGGCGACCCACGCGCGAGTCAGCATCCCGCCGCGCAGCACGAACGCCTCGCACTCCGCGGAACGAGCGACGCGCGCGATGATCCCGGTCAGGAGGTGGTGGCGAACCGCCTGCGCGATCGACTCGCCGCGCCGCGTGGCCTGGTCGCGGATCTGCGCGAGCACCGTCACGGCAGCCAGCCCGCGTCGAGCTCGCGCTTGCCGTCGTACAGCGTGTACTCGCGCTTCATGCTGACGACCGCGTGGCCCGCCTGCGCGAGATCGCGCAGCAACGCGTCAAACGCCTCCGTCGCGCGCGGACGCCCCGCGCCGTACACGCGCTGGGTGATGAACCGCTCCGCGACACCGCGCTCGTCGCGCTTGCGATCGTTGCGGGACAGGTGTGCCGCGCGGCGCTCGCACACCGCGCGCAGGATCGCGATGCTGGCCTGGTCGGTAGCGTCGGGCAGCCGCACCTTCGCGTGAAACTCGAAGTAGCCGTCGAGCCGCGTAGCTTCGTCGTCGGTGTCCGGCACGCCCTGGTTCATCGCGGCCGCTTCGAGCTTGACCCGCACGACGGCAAACCCCGCCGCCCACAACCGCGCGTGCAACGCCTCGATCTCCGCGAGCACGGACCCGAGCTCACCGCGGTGGTACGACGCGGTCATCGGTTGCGACTGGTGGACGCCTCGCGCGAGCTCGATCAGCACGCACTTTACGCCAAGCTCCTCGCACAGCCGCTCGAACCTGGCACGGCGCGCGAGGTCCTCTGCATCGACAGTGAGGTGCGCCTCGAAGCTGCCCCGACACGCCGTCGCCTGCAGCCGAGCCACGAGCTGTGGCGGAAACGCAGCCGGTGCCATCATCCCCAGCTTCAACATATCACCGCAAATCCGCGCAAGAACCCGGCCCCGTGGTACGGAGGGCGCGCGATGAAGCTCCTCCTCTCCGTCCTCCTCCTCGCCGCCGCTTGTGGTGGCTCCTCGAAGCCCGCACCCCAGCCGACTCCGGAGCCGGCTCCGGCCGAGCCAGCCCCGGCGCCCGTGGCAGAGGCGAAGCCTGACGAGCCGGCCGCGCCCGATCCGGCTGCGGTCAAGGCCGAGCTGATGGCGACGGAGACCGCCGCGTTCGTCAAGGCAAAGCCCGTGTTCGACAAGTTCTGCCAGGGTTGCCACGTCAAGGGCCAGAAGAACGCCAGCGCGAAGAAGCTCAACCAGCTCGACCTGACCGCGTACCCGTTCACCGGGGAGCACAGCAAGGCGTCGGATCTGCGCGACGTACTCGGGCTGTCGGGCAAGAAGGCGACGATGCCGAAGACCAAGCCCGGCGCGGTCAAGGGCGACGACCTCGGCACGATCATCGCCTGGGCCGACGCCTGGGATGCCGCCGAAGCCGGTGGCGCGCACGCGAAGTAGTCAGCGCGCGCGGTAGATCCACAGGGTCTGCGTCGCCTTCACCCGCTCGCTCTCTCGAGCGACCACGGTGATCCGGTTGCTGCCGGGCCACAGCGGAATGCTCGCCGCGAACGCGAGCCGCGATGGTGTCCGGGTGCCGCGGTTCGATTGGTAGAACACCTTGCGGCGCTCGATCTTCGAGCTGACGTTCGACACCGAGACGTAGACGTCGTCGACCTGGGTGTCGTCGCTCGCTGTCCCGGTCAGCTTCCAGTGATCGTCGGCGGTCGTCGTCGCGGTCGTCGTCGCGACCCCGGCGAGGCTCAGCACCGGCGGCGTGCGCTGCCAGGTGCGCACGAAGCGATTCGAGGCCGGCGCGCTCGCCGGCTTGACCGCGCTGGTCGGCAGAAACCCCGGCACTCCGGGCTCGAGCTCGATGCGCACCCAGCTCTCCGAGCGTCCCGTGACCCGGACGACCGCACCGGCGGGGAGCAAGCCCGCGACCTCGGCTTCCGGCGACGCACCGGTGCGCACGCGCTGGGCTGCCGCGATCGTCACGGATCCCGTCGCTGTCGTGATCGCCTGTGGAGCGCGCACCGCGAGCTCGAGCTTCTCGGTCGCGCCCTCGCGGAGCTCGCTGTCGTAGATCACGAGCTCGACAGGCAGCTTCGCGAGATCGAGCTTCGCGCGGACATCGAACGTGAAGTCTACGTCACGCGTCTGCCCGGGCCCGAATTGGAGGGGCCGGGATTTACCCCCGGTCCCGGGGACGGCGTTCGAGAGCTCGAACCGGCCCTTCCCGACGACGACGCGATCACCAGCCATCGTCCTCAGGCTGGCGGTGGTCGCGACACCAGGCCCGACCCCGACATTCTTGACGCGCAGGTGGACGCGAAAGTGCTCGCCCGGCTGGACCAGACCGTCGCGGTTGCCCTCGTCGACCAGCTGGTAGGTGTACGCGAACCGCGGGCGGGGCAGGGCCTCGGTCACGAGCAGCTGCGGGGGGGCGCTCGTCATCGCAACGTGCTGGTCGTCGAACACCCACTGGATCGAGTGTGCGCGGGCGGCCGCAGACTTCGTCGTCTGCAGCTGCACGGTCGCGGTCTTCGTCGCACCGGGCTCGATTCTTCCGAACACGAGCTCCGCGCCGTCGAGCGCTTCGTCGTCGGTCTTGGCCCGGGTCCGGACCTGGAACGCGGGAGCGGTGCCGGTATTGCGGACGGTCCCGGTGATCGTGAACGCCTCGCCGGCGGTGATCCGCGGGTGGTCGACCGCGAACGTCGCGACCAGCTGCGTCGGCTTGTGCGGACCGGAGCGCCAGTCGATGCCGAGCTTGCCGAGTGCGGCGGCGAGCTTGGTCTCCTCGCGCTTGCGAACCTTGACCGCGAGCTGCTTGCCCTCTTCGACCAGCTCGGCTCGCTTGCGTGCGCGCGATGGGGTCACGAGGTCGACCGCGAAGTCGAGCTCGAGGTCCTCCTTCGCGCCGAGGTAGCGCACCGAATCGGCCGGCTTGTCGGTCGGGATCGCCGTGTTCGTCAGATGGTGGTCGAGGTCGGCCTCGCTCCAGCGCGGATCCGGGACCAGGTGGATCACGTCCTTGAAGCTGGCGAGCTGGCCTGGAACGGCCAGCCGTTCGAGCTGGAGATCGGGAACGATCCCGACGCCCTGGATCGAGAGATCACGCGCGGTCAGGTACTGCGCGATCGTGAGCTTCAGCCGGGAGCCATCGTCGTTATCGAACAGGACCTGGACCGAGCCCTTGCCAAACGTCGTCGTGCCGATGATCGCCGCGCGATCGAGGTACTTGAGCGCGCCCGCGAGGATCTCCGCGGCCGACGCCGTCTCGTCGCTGACCAGCACCGCGAGCGGCAACTTGTCGTCGGTCTCGGCCGCGCCGGCACCCTGCGGGCGGCGCCTGTTGGGACTCACCGTGGTCACGATCGTGCCACTCGACACGAAGCGATCCGCGATCTTCACGGCCTCGCCCAGCAGCCCGCCGCCGTTGGCGCGGAGATCGAGCACCCAGCCCTTCGCGCCCTTGCGCAACAGCTCGTCCATCGCACGGCCGGTATCGAGCGCGACGTCGGTCGAGAACGAGGTGACCTCGAGGTAGCCGACGCGGCCGATCATCCGCGACCGCACGGCGCTCGACCGGATCTCGCTGCGGGTGAGCTGCTTCGTGGCTGTCGGCGCACCCTCGCGCTCGATGACGAGCGAGACCGCGGTCCCCGGATCGCCGCGCAACCGGCTCATCGCCTCCTCGAGCGTCAGGTTCTCCGTCGAGGCGCCGTCGATCGTCGCGAACACGTCGCCCTCGCGAAGTCCCGACCTCCGGGCGGGCGTGTCTCCCGCGATCATCTCGCGCACGATGATGCGACCTTCGCCGGCCTTGGTCTTGTGGGCGCCGATCACGACGCCGATGCCGCCGAACTTGCCGGTGATCGAGACCTCCAGCTCCTTTGCCGCTTCGGGATCGAGCAAGTTCGAATGCGGGTCCAGCGTCGCCAGCAGGCCGTTGACGGCGTCGTACTCGACCTTGGTCAGGTCCGAGCTCGGGTTCTTGTGCGCGCGGACGAACCGGAATACGTCGGCGATCCGGGTCGCCAGGCGATCGGGCGTGTCGAGGTCGGAGGTCGGGAACGCTTCGCGCTGCTGGTTGACGCGGACGGTGACGTCCTGGCGATCCGGGTGGTCCTCGACGATCACCTCGGCCAGCGCCTCCTGGATCCCCTCGAGCGCCCCGACGAACATCTTCCGCAGATCGACACGCTTGGCATCGACGTAGCTCGCGCCGATCGTCGCGAGCGTCGACTCCAGCACCGCCAGCTGGACCGGCTCGGCGGCGGCAGTCGCCCCGCCGGCAGGCACCTCGCCCGGCGGGGTGACCGGTGTGGGACGGGTCGGAGAACCACAGGCAGCGAGCCACACGAGCAACAGCAACCGGCGCATCTCCGTACTGTAGCGCGCGCGACGCGCTCGCTCGAGGCGAGAATCAGGCGGTGGAGGCCGCGGTCATCGGCGACAACATCCTCGAGGAATTGCAGGCCGCGGAGCTACGCGAGCTCGAGGCCCCCTTTGGTGTAGACCCGCGAGTTCGTTTGTTTGATAACCTGGTTCCACTGGTGTCGGTGAATCCAGCCCGGGACGAGTACGTGAACGATCCGGCGCCTGCCGGGGTCGAAGGCGATCACGCGACCACGATCGACGGGGTGATCCGCGCGATCGCGCGGGTCGACGCGATGCCAGCGCTCGCACCGGGGCAGGTGCTCGATGATACGTACGAGCTGGTCGAGCGGCTCGGCGGCGGTGGCATGGGCGTGGTGTTTCACGCTCGCGATCGCCGGCTCGGCCGCGCCGTCGCGATCAAGGTGCTGAAGCCCGCGGCCGACCCCGGCAAGGCCGCGCACCTGCGCCGGCTGTTCGAGCGCGAGGCCCGCGCCACCGCACAGCTCCTGCATCCCAACATCGTGACCCTGCACGACCTCGGCGAGCACGAGCAGTTTCCGTATCTCGTGCTCGAGTTGCTCGCTGGCGAGACCCTCGCCGCGCGCCTCATGCGGCGGCGCAAGCTTCCGATCTCGGAAGCACTCTCGATCCTCGACGCGGTGCTCGGCGCGCTGGCGTTCGCGCACGAGCGCGGCGTGCTGCACCGCGATCTCAAACCGACCAACGTGTTCATCACGGTCGACGAGCGCGTCAAGGTGCTCGATTTCGGAGTCGCGCTCTCGCTCGATTCCGATCCAGGCCCGGCGACGCGCGCGGCCGGTACGCCGGGGTACATGGCTCCCGAGCAGCAGGATGGCGGGCTCCAGGATGCACGCACGGACGTCTGGGCAGCTGCGCTGTTGCTCGTCGAATGCGTGACGGGCGGCCGCCCCGAGGCGCTCGACGCTGCGGCGCTCGCGGATATCGAGGCACCCGCGGCGGTGCGCGCCGAGCTCGTCCGTGCACTCGCGGTCGATCCGGATCGCCGGCCCGCCACCGCCACCGATCTTCGGCTCGCGCTCGGCCGTGCCAGCGCCCGGCTGGTCCCGCCGATCGTGCCGCGTCGGCGCTGGCAGCATCGCGCGTGGCTCGCCGTGTTCGGCATCGCGATGCTGGCCACCGGGGCCGGCGCCGCGGCGGCGTGGACCGCGCGTGACTCGATGCTCGCGCCGCTCACGCCCGCGGATATCTCGGGCACGTGGAAGGTCAACTTCGGCACGCTCGTGCTCCGCGTCGACAACGATGGCCGGGTGTTCGGTGCCTACGAGCACGACGAGGGCACGCTGGTCGGTCGCTACCACGACGGGTTGTTCATGGGCCGGTGGTGCGAGCAGCCGACCCAGCGCGGGCCCAAGGATGCCGGCGTACTGCAGCTGCAGTTCGCCCGTCGTGCGGACCGCATCGTCGTCGACGGCCGCTGGACGTATGGCGACCTGCCGGACTCGGTCGGCGTCGCCGAGACCCAGTGGCACACCCACGAGGCGGGCTTCTTCGGGGCGAAGCTGGATGTCGCGCCGCCGGTGGCGCTCGCTCGCCGCCTCGAAGGACGCGCCTCGTGTCCGTAGCCCAGGAACTCGACACCGAGCTTCGCGCGCTGGTGGCCGAGGGTGCGATCGATCGCGCGACCGACCGCGCGCTCCGTGCCTACGGCCCCGAGATCGTCGGCTGGTTGTGCGCGATCTCGACGACCGAGGCGGATGCCTACGACGCGTACTCGTGGATGTCCGAGGAGCTGTGGAAGAGCCTGCGCCGGTATCGCGGCGACTGCTCGATGCGCGCGTGGTGCTACATGCTCGCGCGCCAGGGCGCCGCGCGGGTCCGCGCACGGCCGCAGCTCCGGCACGAGGAGCCGGTCTCGAGCCTGTCCTCGATCGCGCCGACGGCCGCGCACGTCTGGAGTACCACCCGGCGCGAGCAGCATCGCAACGAGGCGATCTACAGCGAGATCCGGCAGTCGCTCGATGCCGACGATCAGACGCTGCTCGTGCTGCGCGTCGATCGCGACCTGTCGTGGCGGGACATCGCGATCGTGATGCTCGGCGACACGACCAGCGCGGAGGAGCTGGCGAGGAGAGCTGCCACGCTCCGAAAACAGTTCGAGCGGGTCAAGCTCCACCTGCGCGGGCTCGCGAGCCAGCGCCTGTCAGAGTGACCCGCTCGGCGGTGTCGCTGCCTGGTTAGCGGGTGTGCCTGAAGAAGTTCGACGTCACGTGGTTAGCCACGCGCTCGCCCAGCGCGATGCCGGCCTCCATCGAGAAGTCGAAGTGGAGCCCCGCGAGGATGCGGCCATCCCAGATGTCGCGCGCGTACTGGCTCAGCGTCGTGAACGTGCGCGTCGTCTCGGTCAAGCCCACCACACCGACCGCCGTGTTCTCCCACGGCACGTTGTCGGTCTTGAAGAAGGCCCGCACCGCCCCGACCATCGCGCCGGCGCTGAAGAACCCGTGCGCCGACGGGTACTCGGGATTGTTGACGTTGAGGAGCGCGGTCCACGTCGGATCGGCAACGGTCGCGTCGTTGCCATCCGTATCGGCGCGCTGGATCGCGTGGACCGGGCGCCAGAAGTTGTAGCTGAACTTCGCGCTCGCGCCGACCTGCTGCGCGTCGGCGCACGAGGTCCACACCATCGCGAACAGCCGCGCCGCCTTCATCGTGCTGAGGCCGTTCGCGACCGCGAGCTCGTTTAGGTTGCGCGCGATGAAGCGGAACGCGTTCTCGGACGTCCACAGCGCGAGCTGACGCTGCGCTTCGGTGCGGACCGTGCTGTTCGAGCGACCGAAGTCGCGCACGACGGTCCAGTCAAACGCGTACTCGCTCGACGTCAACGCGGGGGGCGGCGGCGGGAAGTACGACGGCGTCTGGCTGATATCGAACGTGAACGGCGGGGCGAACGTGATCCTGTAGTCAGCCGGCGGCGTCGCCGCGGTCGGCTCCCACACGCCCGGGCCCGGCGTCGGCTGGACCCAGACGGGGGCGGTGTCGAGATTGTCGTTCGCGCGCAGCGCGATGTAGTGCGCGGCGACGCTCTCGCCGAGCTCGATGCCCTTCGTCTTGCGGTGGCCGTTCGGGATCGCGCCCAACGTCGTCGCGTACTGCGCGTCGAGGAACGCGGCGCGGCCCGGCTGGCGGGTCTTCAGGATCCGGTATGCCGTCGTGGCAACTGCGGCCTCCCGGTTCGCGGAACCGGCGCAATACGTGTGATAGGAGAAGAATTCATACGAGTCCTCGCGGAGCGCGACCATCGTGTCGTAGACCGCGAGCTGGACCTGCGCCATCAGCATCGAGGAATACCCGGGCGTTCGTAACGCGGGTGGCTCTGCCTCGGTCGGCCGCACGATCACATCCGCCGCGATGCCGGCCCAGGTCGTGACCACGTTGGTCGTACCCGGCGGCGCGAGTGACGCTTGTGGATCGACCTCGGTGTTGGTTCGAGGCTCTGCGTCCTCACCAATCACACAACCGGTGGTCAGCATGGCAACCGTCGCAGCAAACTGGATGAGCTTCATTGGGATATCCCCCATGAACGAAGCGTGCCGGAACGCAGCTAGCTGGATTCGCACGACTCACGCAGCACCACCTGCGATCTGGTAGCGCAAGGTTGCGCACGCTTGCGCAAGCGTGCGCGATGGTGCGCAACCGCTACTTCTTACGATCCTTGCGAGGTCTGTGAGCCAGCTTGTACTCGTTGAGTCGGTTGACGAGTGTGCGACGAGAGATCCCTAGTAGGCGCGCCGCCAACGTCTGGTTGCCGTTCGCGCGCTCGAGACCCTGGAGGATCCACTGCTGCTCCTCTTCGGAGCCCTTGCGGTTCCCCGTCCACGAGAACGTGCGCGTCGGCGAGCTGCCCGGAACGAGGATCGCCTTCATCTTCTCGACCGGGAGGTGCTCGGGTCGGATCGGACCCCGGCCGCACAACAGCAGCGCGCGCTCGATCATGTGCTTCAGCTCGCGCACGTTGCCCGGCCAGGTGTAGCCCCTCATCAGCTCGAGCGTCTCGGGGGCGAGCACGGGGGGTGGGCCGCCGTCCTTGGGCGCGGCGCGACGGATGAACGCCTGCGCGAGCGGCTCGAGCTCGGACAGCCGCTCGCGGAGCGGCGGGATCACGATGGTCACGCCATTCAGCCGGAAGAACAGGTCGCGCCGAAACGCACCGTCGGCGATCGCGGTCTCGAGATCACTGTTGGTGGCGGCGACGAACCGGACGTCGATCGGTCGCGACTTGAGCGCGCCGACGCGCCTCAGCTGCGAGTCCTCGATCACGCGCAACAGCTTGGCCTGGGTCGCCAGCGGCATGTCGCCGATCTCGTCGAGCAGCAGCGTGCCGCCATGTGCGGACTCGATCAGGCCCGGCTTGGTCGCGGTCGCGTTGGTGAACGCACCCTTCTCGTGCCCGAACAGCTCGCTCTCGAGCAGGGTCTCCGTGAGCGCCGCGCAGTTGAGCTCGACGAACGGCCCGGCCGCGCGCGCCGAGGCGCGATGGATCGCGCGCGCGAACACCTCCTTGCCGACCCCGGTCTCGCCGAGCAGCAACACGCCGAGGCTCGAGCTCGCGATCTGATCGACCAGGTGGTGGAGGCTCTGCATCTGCGAGTCCGTCACCACGATGTCCGCCGCCGGCTTGTCTTTGCGCGGGCGCGACTGGACCTTCGCGACCAGCTGGTAAGGGCCGCGGCCATCGCGCGGGCAACACGCCACGGTGATCCGATTCTTCAGCCCGCGGTCGGTCAGCTTGGACTCGAGGCGCTTGACGACCTCGTCGGCCTGCGTCGCCGGGGTGTCGGGCAGCAGGACCTCATATTCGTTCGGGCCGTACTGACCGAGGATGTCGGAGTCGCGCACGAGCTCGCCGAGCGTGTCCTGCACGAAGCTCTCGGGAGCGCGTGGATCGAAGTGGATGCGAAGCAGCGCGAAACCGGCACCCGATCGCTCCTCGCGTGCGCACTCTTCTTCGAGCCGCGCCTCGAAGTAGTCGTGCGTCCACAGCCGGCGTGGTCGCACCGGCCGCGCGCGCTGCTGCAGGATGAAGCTCAGCGAGCCGAGCCCGACCAGCTCGCCGACCGAGATCGGCGTCGGCTTGTTCGGCTTGATCTTGTTGCCGCGGACCCGCGTGCCATTGACGCTGCCGAGATCCTCGACCGTGACCGTCTGACCGATCTTGAGGACCGCATGGCGCCGGGAGATCGAGGCATCGTCGACCGGGACCTCACACTGATTGCTGCGGCCGATCGTGAACGCGTCTCCCTCACGCAGGGCGTGCGTCGCGAGGATGCCGTTGCCGATCACCACCATCTGCAGATGGCCGGGGATGAGCTCTGTGGCTGGCTTGCCGGCCAGGACGACAGCCGTCGATGCCAGCTCGTCATTCTCGTCCATGGACGCGTGCGCAGCCTAACATGTCGCTGCCACGCGCAAGCGTCAGGCGTCGAGCACCTGCCACGACAGGATCGCGGTGTCGCGGGGTGTTCTCGGGTCACCCTGGAGGTTTCGGCTGGAACGTGCCCGCCGGATCGCGGGTCTCGCCAAAGAACACCTGGACCGAGGCGAGCCGGCCGCCGTGGAACGTCACGCGCTCGGTGTTGTGGATGTGCTTGCCGGTGTCGAGCACCAGTTCGTAGGTGACGTAGAGCGCGTCGCCATCGCGGGCGATCCGCTGGATCTCGAGCGCTTGCATGTGCTCGTGGTTTGGCCAGCACCGCGCGAAGAACAACTCGCGATCGATCGCGTCGTCGTACGGACTGGTGAACCGGAAGTCGGCGCCGATCACGCGCTCCAGCGCTTCGCGATCGTGCGCCGGCCATGCGCCGTAGGCCTGGCGCACGAGGTCCTCGTGGCTCGGCCCGCGGGTGCCATGAAGCTCGCACAACGGCTCCCACGTCGCACCGTCCTTCGAGAGCTCCCAGGTCTCGTGAAACTGCTCGCCGTCGTGATCGAACACGATCGTCGCGCGCTCGTAGCGACCGGCGAACGTCCATACCCGATCGCGGACATCGACCACGTACTCGCGTGCGTAGCCGAGGTTGTCGTAGTGATGCGCGAGGAACGCGCCCTTGTCGGGATCGTGGCCGAGCAGGCTGGTCCCGGTGTGCTCTGCATCGCCGAACCTGCGGTGCCACTGGCCGCGCAGGAAGAAGTTGCCCGGGATCGGCTCGTAGGTCTGCAAGCCGGTGACCCGGGTCCCCGGCTCCAGGGGAGCCTGGGAGGCGTTCTCGCCTTCGACACGCCACGTGCCGACGAACATGTCGAGCAGCGCTCGCTGCGGGCCCGGTGTGCGCGGGGTGTGCGGATCCGTCGCGGGGGTGTCGCCTTGGCCTTGCTCCTGTCGCTCCATGATGCCTCCGACGCGGAGGGCAGCATGCGGTGTGCCACGTCACTCGGAGTTCGGATTATGCTCGCCCCGATGTGCGAGCTGCTCGGTATGGAGTGCAACGTCCATACGGACATCGTGTTCTCATTCTCGGGGCTCGCGTTACGAGGTGGCGTCAAGGGTCCGCACGCCGACGGCTGGGGCCTCGCGCTGTACGAGGACAAGGCGGTGCGCACGTTCCTCGAACCGGCGGCGTGCAGCATGTCGCCGCTCGCGAAGTTTGTCCGCGAGAACCCGATCAAGACACTGCTCGCGATCGCGCATGTCCGCAAGCGCACGCGCGGCTCGACCACGCTCGCCAACACGCATCCATTCGTGCGCGAGCTGTGGGGGCGCCACCTGACGTTCGCGCACAACGGCACCGTCCGCGGATTGCGTCGCAAGCATCCGCTCGGCGAGTACCACCCGATCGGCGACACCGACAGCGAGTACGCGTTCTGCTTGATCCTCGATCATCTGCGGAACAAGTTCCGGACCTATCCACGGCGGCCGCGCGACCTGTGGAAGGCGGTCGCCGAGATCGGTGGGCGGATCGGCCGCGCGGGAACATTCAACTTCCTGCTCGGTGACGGCACGCATCTGTTCGCGCGCTGCTCGACCAAGCTCTGCTACATCGTGCGGCGGTCGCCGTTTCGCAAGGCGACGCTCGCCGACGACGATCTGAGCATCGATTTCTCGAGGTCACCCCCAGACGATCGGGGGGCGATCGTCGCGACCACGCCGCTGACGCGGGACGAAGCGTGGACTCACGGCGAGCCGGGCAACCTGTGGGTGTTTCGCGGCGGGCAACTCCGCGCGACGCTGGCGTCGGTCTAGCGATGCGGTTGGCGATCGTGCTCGTGCTCGCAGCCTGTCGTGGCGCGTCTCCGCCAGCGCCACCGATCGTGACGACCACCGATGGCGGCGTGACCCTCATGATCCCACAGGATGCCGCGCCGGCCGTTCCCGGCCAGGTCACCGCGATATTCGCTGGTGGCTGGCGCTCGTGCGCGCTGCGCGGCGGTGAGCTCGTGTGCTGGGGCAACGCGAGCCACGGCGCGCTCGGCCCGGCGGTCGCGATGTCGCAGAGCTCCGTGCCGACCCTGATCCCGCTCGCCGAGGTCGTCGAGGTCGCGCTCGGCGAATCGCACAGCTGCGCGCGCACCGCGAGCGGCCAGGTGTGGTGCTGGGGCGGCAACGAGTACGGCCAGCGCGGCGACTTCACCGCCACCGATTCGCCGCACCCGATCCGCGTCAAGCTGCCGGCCGCGACCCAGCTGAGCGCGAGCGGCAACCACACCTGCGCGCTGGCTGGCGGTAAGCCGTGGTGCTGGGGCATCGACAACGCACCGCCGCTGGTCGTCGAGCTCGCCGCGATCCAGGTCGTCGCGGGCGACGATCACGCGTGCGCGCTGGTCAGCGGCGGCACCGTCCAATGCTGGGGTGACAGCGCGCATCTCCAGCTCGGGACGCCACGCGCGAGTGCGAAGCCGGTCCCGATCGTCGGGTTGCGCGAGATCGACGAGCTCGCCGCCGGCGGCAACGTCACCTGTGCGCGCCGCGGTGGGACGGTGGTGTGCTGGGGCGAAGGCGAGAGTGCGCAGCTCGGTGCGCTGGGTCGCCAGGACAGCGGCGCGCCATTGCCGATCGCGAGCCTCGACGATGCAGCGCGGATCGCTGTCGGCGCCCGTCATGCCTGTGCGCTCCGCAAGACCGGTGAGGTCGCGTGCTGGGGCGGCTCGGATCGCGGCGCGTTCGGCCTGCCGCGCGGGTGCCCTCCCGATCGCCTCGCGACCAAGGCGATCGCCGGGACCTCCGGCGTGATGCTCTCGTATTGCACGGTGCCGACACCGGTGAGCGGGCTGCGCGACGTGACCGCGCTCGTCCACGGCGCCGATCACGCGTGCGCACTCGATCGTGCCGGCAGCGTGCGGTGCTGGGGCGGGGTCGGCTATGGCGAGCTCGGCAACCGCGATCACGCCGAGGCGTCGGCGCAGGTGCCACTCGAGGTCACGTTCGCGCCGGCCCAGGTCGCGGGCAACGGCGCGACCGCGATCGATGTCGCCGCTGCCGGTGACTGGAGCTGTGCGGTGCTGGCGGACCGCACCGTCAAGTGCTGGGGCGCGAGCTCGCTCGGCCAGCTTGGCCCCAAGGTGGAAGATCGCAGCGCCGCCCCGGTCGCGCTCACCGGGCTCACGGGGGTCGAGGCGATCGCGCTCGGCGCATATCACGGCTGCGTGCTGGTCGCAGGTGGGGCGCGATGCTGGGGCCACAACGAAAAGGGCGCGCTCGGCGATGGCACCGCGAAGCAACCAGCGCGCCCGTCGGGGTGACCGGCATCCCAGCTCGTGCAGCTGTCCGCCTCCGGTTCATCGACGAGCGGTCACACCTGTGGCCTCGCGAGTGATGGCCGCGTGTGGTGCTGGGGTGGCAACGAGCTGGGTCAGGCGTCACCCGGCGGGGGTCCGAAGCAGCTCACGCCGGCCGCGGTCGCGGGAATCAAGGGCGCGAGCCAGGTCGCCACCGGGCACGGCGCGACCTGCGCGGTCCAGCAGGGCGTGCCCCACTGCTGGGGCTCGATCCCGAACGACGCCGGGGCCACGCTCGTCAAGCGGCCAACCGCGGTCGCCGGGGTCGATCACGTGGTCGAGCTCGGGTTCGGTGCGGCGACGATCTGTGCGCGGCGCGACGACGGCAGCGTCATTTGCTGGGGCAAGCGGCGGTCACCGGGCCTCCACGTCGTCGCGCTCGGCGGCAAGGCGCGTGCGATCAGCGTCGGTGCCTACGGCGCCGCCGCGATCCTGGAAGATGGCCGGGTCAGCGAGTGGTGGATCGAGCAGGACGACGCGCCGACCAAGGTCGAGCTCGCCGGTCCGGCCAAGCTGTCGTGCTCGGGCTCGCACTGCTGCGCGCTCGGCAAGACCGGCGCGGTCTCGTGCTGGGGCGGTAACCAGAACGGACAGCTCGGCAATCCGGCGCAGGGCGCGGGTGGCGGAGCAAGCGCCCCCTGCCGGTGCTGCTGTAGCGGCCGCATCACGGACCCGTGCCCCCGGGTGGAAAGCCGCTGCGACCGAGATGTCGCGGTTTGCGAGCCGCTGTCCGGCCAGCGGACAAGCAGATCGCGCAAGTAGCTGGCAGCGTGTCGAGCACAGGGAAATCGAGTGCGACTGAATTGCTGCGCAATTTGCGCATCAGCGGCGCTTCGCCGGACCCGGCGGCGGCTTGCGCGGCGGCGGCTTGCGCGGCGGCGGCTTGCGCGGCTGCGGCTTGCGCGGCATCAGGCCGGCGACCTCGGTCTCGGTCAGGTTACGCCACCGACCGACCGGCAGCTGGCCGAGCTGGACGTGCATGATGCGCACGCGCTGGAGCGCCTCGACCGTGTACCCGAAGGCCTCGCACATGCGGCGGATCTGCCGGTTCAGGCCCTGGGTCAGGGTGATCCGGAACACCCTGGGGCCGAGCTTCGCGATCCGGCAGGGCTTGGTGGTGGCGTCGGACAGCCGGACACCGCCGGTCATGCCGGCGATGAGCTCGGGCGTGATCGCGCGGTCGATCGCGACCACGTACTCCTTCTCGGGGCCGTGCTCGACCCGGAGGATCTCGTTGACGATGTCGCCGTCGTTGGTCAACAGGATCAGGCCCTCGGAGTCCTTGTCGAGCCGCCCGATCGGGAACACGCGCTCGGGGTGGTCGACGAAGTCGATGATGTTGCCCTCGACGTGCCGCTCGGTCGTGCACGTGATGCCGACGGGCTTGTTGAGCGCGATATAGACCGGGCGGACGTCCTTGCGCGCGCCCTCGATGCGGTCGCCGTCAAGCCGCACGTCGTCACCGGGCTCGACCTGGGTCCCCAGGCCAGCGGGCGTGCCGTTGACGGTGACCCGGCCCTCCTCGATCAGGGTATCGGCCTCGCGCCGCGAGCACGCTCCGCTGGACGACAGGTACTTGTTGAGCCGCACCGCGGAACCCTACCGCGATGCGCTACGGTTCCGCACATTGCGGATCCTCCTCGTCACGCCGCCGATGACGCAGCTCAACACCCCGTACCCGGCGACGGCGTACCTGACGGGGTTTCTGCGGCAGCAGCCCGGCCTCGCGGTCGAGGTCGCGCAGGCCGATGCTGCACTCGCGCTGTTCCTCCGGGTGTTCAGTCGCGATGGTATCCAGCGCGTGCTCGACACGCTGCGCGGCCAGGGCGAGGTGCCGGACAGCGTCGAGTGGTTCCTCGGGCTCGGTGAGCGTCATGTCGCCACGGTCGACGCAGCGATCCGGTTCCTCCAGGGTCGCGATCCGAACCTCGCGCTCCGCATCGTCGGACGTGAGCTGCTGCCCGAGGGGCCACGGTTCGCGGTGCTCGACGACGATCAGCTCGCGTGGGCCTTCGGCGGGCTCGGGATCGCCGATCGCGCGAAGCACCTCGCGAGCCTGTTCGTCGATGACCTCGCCGATGTGATCCGCGACGGCATCGCGCCGGACTTCGAGCTCGCGCGCTACGGAGAGCGGCTCGCCGCCAGCGCCCCGACGTTCGATCCACTGCGCGACGCTCTCGAGGGTCCGGCGTCGTTCGTCGACGAGCTGCTCGACGAGATCGCGCGCGAGCTGGTGGCGACGCATCGGCCGGATCTGGTCGGGCTGACCGCACCGTTTCCCGGCAACGTCTACGGCGCGTTCCGGATCGCGCGCGATCAAGGCGGTGGCGCCTGCGACGCGGATCGCGCTCGGCGGCGGCTACGTCAACACCGAGCTGCGCGAACTCACCGATCCGCGCGTGTTCGACTACGTTGACTACGTCACGCTCGATGACGGCGAGGCGCCGCTCGTCGCGTTGATCGAGCACCTGCGCGAGCCATCGCGCCCGCTGCTGCGCACGTTCGTCCGGCGCGATGGCGCGGTCGCGCTCGTCACCGATGCCAGCCTGCACGACATCCCGATCCGCGATGCCGGCACGCCGACGTACGCGGGGCTGGCCCTCGATCGCTACGTGTCGCTGTTCGAGATGCTGAACCCGATGCACCGGCTGTGGTCCGACGGCCGCTGGAACAAGCTCACGATCGCGCACGGCTGCTACTGGAAACAGTGCACGTTCTGCGACGTCAACCTCGACTACATCGCGCGCTACGACCGCGCGCCGGCGGATCTGCTGGTCGACCGGATCGAGCAGCTGATCGCCGAGACCGGCCAGACCGGCTTCCACTTCGTTGACGAGGCCGCCCCGCCGGCGGCACTGCGAGCGCTGGCCGAGCGGCTGCTCGCGCGGAACGTAATGATCACGTGGTGGGGCAACGTGCGGTTCGAGAAGGCGTTCACGCCCGAGCTCTGCGACCTGCTCGCACGCGCCGGCTGCGTCGCGATCAGCGGCGGGCTCGAGGTCGCATCCGACCGGCTGCTCGAGCTGATGAAGAAGGGCGTCACTGTCGAGCAGGTGGCCCGAGTCACCCGCGCGCTCACCGACGCCGGGATCATGGTCCACGCGTACCTGATGTACGGGTTCCCGACCGAGACCGCACAGGACACGATCGACGCGCTGGAGCGTGTGCGGCAGCTGTTCGCAGAGGGATGCGTCCAGAGCGCGTTCTGGCACCGGTTCACGGCGACGGTGCACAGCCCGATCGGCCGCGCGCCCGAGCTGTTCGGGATCCGGCTACGGCCCGCGCCGACGATCACGTTCGCGCGCAACGACGTCGCGTTCGACGATCCGACCGGCTGCGATCACGACTTCTTCGCCGACGGGCTGCGCAAGGCGCTCTACAACTACATGCACGGCATCGGCCG
>JBBJLY010000280.1:0-10052 GCA_037720695.1 Kofleriaceae bacterium
GCAGCAGCTTGAGCGCGACCTCGCGGCCGAGCTTCACGTGCTCGGCGCGAAACACGTACCCCATGCCACCCTTGCCGAGCAGCTCGTGGACCTTGTAGCTGCCGAGGGTGCTGCCGATGTGGCCGTCGACGTCGGCGTCGACGCGGTTCGGAACCGGTGGTGGACGCGTTGGCTTTGGCGGCGGGGGCGTTCGGTCGCGTGCGGCAGGCGATTCGATCCGCGTGTTCTCGCGCTCGCGTCGTGCCTCGTGGGTGCCGAGTGCGAGCGACGGATGCGAGGGTTCCTCGTCCGGTGAGATCGACAGCGATTGAGTTGGATCGCGCGCCTGGCCCTGCGAGTCGGGGCGCAAAGAGTCACGTGAACGCGGATCGCGTGTCGTCATGAGTACCCCGGCGACCCACGAAACAGGCAGCAGGACACCACAGGGTAACGGCGATTGTACGATCTGCACCCCCAACTCAGCAACCAAACGAATTCCGTGGGTTGACTGTGCTAGGAGCTACACTGGCCGAGATCTCGCAAAGCGGCCGAAATTGCCAGCCTGACCTGAGCCACCATCTCCTGCTCGTAGCGCACGTGAAGCGGCACGATTGCCTGGGTATTGCAGAGATCTCGAAGCGCCCGGGCCGTCGCGACCCGGACGTCCCTGCTGGCATTGTTGAGGAACGGGACCAGCCGATTGACATCACTTGTCAGGCGGCTGCGCGTCGCTCCGAGCGCCTCGATCCCCGCCCGCAGCCGGAGGAGGGTGATGCCGCGGTGGTCGCCCGGGTCGATGCCAGCGATCAGGGCGACGATGCTGTCGTGGGGCTCGCCGGTCGCGCAGCTGGCGGCGCAGAACCGGGGCAAGGCCCCGATCGCCCGGAGCTGGATGCCGAAATCGCCACCTCCGTTGATCAGCGCCTTGAGGTTGGCGACCGCGGTCGTGCCGTAGAGCGCCACGATCTGATCCTTGCTCGGGACCGTGTCGATCGGCGTCATCACGTACTCGGTGGTCGACGGCTGTGCGACGGCCGGGGTGAGGTGATCACCGGCGAACGCACACAGCGAGGCAACAAACGCGATCGGCAGGATGCGCCTCATCGCAGCACCGGACTCCGCTTCAAGATCTCGCGTTGACCGGGCGACAGCTCGGTGCCGCCGAGCTCCGAGTAGAACATCAGGTTGGTCGGCGACGCGTCGCTGTCGTCGATCTTGTCCCGCCACTGCGGGTCCGGTTCGACGTTGTGGTAGAGGCCCATGTAGCGCGCCATCTCGTGCGCGGTGAGCCGGGCGAGCGTGTTCCACGACCGGTAGCACAGGGTGTCCGCGCTGATCGCGATCCCGGAGCGCGGCGTGTTGGCGAGGCCGCCCGGTCCAGGATTTGGCCCGAACGCCTGGAGCCCGACCGGCGACAGCGTCCGCACGAAGAACACGTTGATGCCCTGCGGGTAGGCGCCGAGCTCGAGCAAAGCGCCGGCATCGGCGATGTCGAGTCCGTCGAGGTCGGGATGACCGTGCAGGTCCTCGTACGTGATCGTGCCGAGCCCGATCCCGCCATGCGCCATGATCGTTCGCAGCTCGCCGAGGAACATCGACTGGAAGCCCGTGGATTCCTCGGCGCTCCGGGCATCCAGGGTCTCGTCGCCGAACGCCGCCTTGCAGGGGTGATCGTCGAGATCGAGGAAGTAGAAGTGCAGATCGAGCTGGACCGCGGAGTCGATGCGAATCACCGCCGTCACCTGCGGGATCGCGGTGCCGGGAGCGCCGTTCGAGCGCATCGACGCGACGTCGACCCGGTACGGGCCGAGCTCGAGCGGCTCCGAGGGCGTGGAGGGCATCGCGAGCACCGACTGCCCGAGCGCGGGCTGGTGGCGCACCAGGTTGGCGTAGAACTCCGCCTCGGGGTTGCAGCCGACGAGGGTGCACGGCTTGTTGTAGATCGAGCGGCCGCTCGGCGACGTCACGTTGAGTGCGCCGACCAGCTGCGCGCCATCGTCGACGCGAAACACCAGCGACGCGGAGCTCGCGCCGCTCGGCACGGGAAACACGATCGTCTCCGCGGGATCGGGCATGGGGATCGACCACGTCACCGTGCCGTGCGACGGCAGGCAGCCCGAGAAGCGCGTGCTGACGTCCTCCACCCGCGGGATCGCCATGCAGCTCGACCCGGCGCTGCAGTCGCGCGTGTCGTCGCACAGATCGACGCAGTGACCGAGCGCGCAGGTGCCGTTGCGACAGTCGAGATCCTCGTCGCACAGCGAGCCCGGTGGTTGGCCGACATTCTGCTCGGTGCAGCTCGCGATCAGCGGGACGACCTGCTCGTTGTCGTCGATCTGACATGACAGACCCGGCTCGCATGCGGTCTCGCTCGTGCACGCCGCGCCGGGCTGACCCTCGGCCTCGACGCACAGCCCGTCCGCGTCGCACGCGAAGCCGTCCCCGCACTCCGGCGCTCGCTGGCAGCGCAACGCGCACACGCCGGCCGCGCACTGGAGCTGGCCGCTGCAGTCGCGATGCGTGTTGCACGGCTCTCCGACCGCACCGTCCCCACCCGGGCACCCAGTGATCAGGGGCACCACGGCCACGAGCAAGGCAGAGAGTGTGCGGTGCCTCATCGGACGCGCGCCTGCCGTCAGTATATGATGTTGGCCTCCATGGGGGACCTATGATGTGGCCACGTTTCCCTGCGCTCTGCCTGAGCACGGTGGTTTTGTGCGGTACGGCACTCGCCGAGGATGCGCCCGCGGTCGATCCGACGGATCCGACGGCGGCCGCGAATCCTCCCGAGAAGGTCGTCGAGTACGGGGTCGGGCTCCGGCTTCGCAACGTGATCATTCCAACAGCCGAGCTCGAGCTGTTCCTGGATCGATCGGCTGGGGGCTCGAACAACGTCGGCCTCGGGTTCGAGCTGACGCGCCGCCGGGGCAACGTCGAGCTCCAGCTCGGGTTCGAGTACGAGAAGCTCACCGTCGGGCAAGGCATCTGGATCGCGAGCGGCGACAACGTCGCGACGGGCGACGAGGCCGACTGGGTGCTGAGCCCGGATGATTCGGGCAAGACGCTCGGCTGGGTCACGTTCGAGTTCACGTTCCTGAACCACGCGCCACTCACGAAGAACCTGTCGATCCGCTACGGCGGTGGCGCGGGCCTCGGGATCGTCCTCGGCGAGCTCCGGCACTACAACATCATGTGCGCCGGCGGGGCGACCAACTCGAGCCCGGCGCCAGGCTGCGTCCCTCCGCGATACGCCGGGGGCCAGGGTACGTACAGCGAGGGCACGGAGACCTCCGTTGCCTATGACCTGCCGCCCGTGTTCCCCGTCGTCAACGGCATCATCGGCCTCCAGTTCAAGCCGACCGACAAGATCACCCTGAACCTCGAGGGTGGCATTCGCACCCTGCTGTTCTGGGGCATCAGCGGCTCGTACTTCTTCTAGCGTTTCCGACGAACATCGCCGACCCGGAGCGTCAGCTTCTCGGCGTCGAAGTACTCCGCGAGTGGGATCGTGAACTTTCGGCTCGCGCCGGTCAGCTCCTTCCACTGCTGGGCGTCGATCGTGGCGTGTGCGGCGAGGAACGCGAGCAAGCGCGTCCGCAGGCTGGCGATCGCGTCGGCATGAGCGAACAGGTCGGGCTTGATCCGGATCGCGAGCTTGACCGCGACCAGGCGATCGAGCGCGGCCTTGAGCGCGGCGTCCGTGATCCCGAGCGCGGCGGGCATCTCCTTCGGTCGCAGGGGCTCGAGTCCCCACGCCAGCAGCTGCGCGTCGAGGCGCGCCTCGACGGCGGACAGCGTGCGCGTCGGTGCGGACCTGGAGACGCGATCCCCCGCGGTGACGATTGCACCGCGACGCTCGAGCCCGGCGATCAGCGCATCGTAGGCGCGCACGGGCAGCGCGGCCGGCAACTGGGTCCGCAGCTCCTCGCGAGGCAGGCCGTCGGGCGCCGCGCCGATCAGCACGCCGACGCGGTGCTCGAGCTGCGCGATCGTCTCGGCGTGTAGATAGTGCGCATGCTCGCCCTCTCCGACGACCATCAGCTCGCCGGCGGCGACCGCCTTCGCGAGCGGCGGCGCCAGGGCGGGCGCCGGGACACCGATCCGGCGCACGAGCTCGGGCAGCGCGAGGCCGGCGGCCGCGGCGGCGCGGACGTCGAGCACGATCCGGTCATCGGGCGGGGCGGCGGCGAGGGCAGCGACGGTCTCGGCATGGTTGCCGCGCGCGCGGGCCCGCGGAGCGAGCACGCGGATGATCCGCCCCCCGCCGATCGTCGATCCCTGGGTGCGCGCGGCCGCGAAGCCCCGCACGATGAACCGATCTTCGGGCAACGCGGCGAGCGGGGTGGTCGCCGCGACGCGCAGCTGGGCGAGCGCGGTCTGCCCGGGGGCCAGCTGGGTGGTGCCGACCAGCGCGATCGTCGCGAGCACCTGCGTGGTCGCGTGATGGACGAGCACCTTGGATCGCGCGGCGAGCGGCGCGGGCGCGGTCGCGAGGTGATGCAGCTCGACGTCGAGGATGTGCGACGTCGCGACCCGACCGGGATGCGCGAGCAGATCACCGCGCGCCAGATCCTCGACGGCGACGCCACCGAGATTGAGGGCGGCGCGATGCCCGGCGATCGCGTGGTCGACGGCCGCGCCATGGACCTCGATCCCGCGGACACGGGCGGTCAGCCCGCGCGGCAGGATCGCGACCTCGTCCTCGAGCCGGACCTCGCCGCCGAGCACGGTGCCTGTCACGATCGTGCCGAAGCCCTTCACCGTGAACACCCGATCGATCGGGAGCCGGAACACGCCGCTCGTGGTCCGCGGCGGCAGCTTGTCGATCGTGGCGGCGATCGCGTCGCGCAGCGCGGGCAGCCCCTCGCCAGTGCGGCTGGACACGGCCAGGATCGGGGCCCGCTCGAGGAAGGTGCCTGCGACCGCGGCTCGAACATCGGTCGTCACCAGCTCGAGCCACTCGGCCTCGACGAGATCGCACTTGGTCAGCACGATCAGGCCCCGCCGCACCCCGAGCAGGTTGCAGATGTCGAGGTGCTCGCGGGTCTGCGGCATCACGCCTTCGTCGGCGGCGATCGTCAAGCACACCAGATCGAGCCCGGTTGCGCCGGCGACCATCGACTTCACGAACCGCTCGTGCCCCGGGACATCGACGACGGCGATCCGGCGATCGCCGAGGTCCAGCCGGGCGAACCCGAGCTCGGTGGTGATGCCGCGCGCCTTCTCCACCGGCAGCCGGTCGGTATCGATCCCGGTGAGCGCCCGGACGAGCGATGTCTTACCGTGGTCGATATGACCCGCGGTGCCGAGCACGATCGGATGCAGCACGGTCAGCGCTTCGCGAGCTGGCGGCTCACAGGCCGCGCAGCTCCCGTTTCAGGATCTTGCCCGTCGGGTTGCGCGGCAGCTCCTCGAGGAACGCCACCTTGCGCGGGCGCTTGAAGTCGGCGAGCGCGACCCGGCAGTAGTCGATGACCTCGGTCTCGGTGATCTGCTGCGTGCCGCGCAGCACGATGAACGCCTTCAGCGTCTCGCCCCACTCCGGGTCGGGCACGCCGACGACCGCGGCCTCGAGGATCGCCGGGTGGGTGTTGAGGTGATCCTCGATCTCGCGCGGGTAAATATTCACGCCGCCCGAGATCACCATGTCGTGCTTGCGTGACTCGAGGAAGTAGTAGCCCTCGGGATCGAGGCGCCCCATGTCACCGACCGAGAAGAAGCCCTCGCGCTGGGACGACCTCGTGGCCTCTTCGTTCTTGTGATAGCCGGAGATCAGCGTCGAGTTGCGGGCGTAGAGCTCGCCGATCTGGCCGGGCGGGACGTCGGCACCGGCGTCGTCGAGCAGGCGGATCTCGTTGCCGCGCAAGCTGCGGCCGATCGTGCCCGGTCGCTCGACGTGATCGCGCGGACTGGCGAGCGTCACCAGCCCGGTCTCGGTGGCGCCGTAGAAGTTCCACAGGATGTGGCCGAAGTGCGCCATGAACCGGCGCGCGGCCTCGGTGGTGAGCGGTGCAGCGGCGCTCATGATCCAGCGCAGCGAGGACGTGTCGTACTTCGCGATCGTCTCCGCGGGCAGGTTCGCCAGCCGGATGATCATCGTCGGGACCATCAGCGAGCACGTGATCTGTTCGCGCTGGATCAGCGCGAGCGCGCCCTCGGGATCGAAGTGGTTCATCAGCACGATCGTCGAGCCAAGCGACATCATGACCGCGACGAACGCTGGCGCGGCGCTGTGATACAGCGGGCACACCACGAGGTGACGATCGTCGGCGGTCATCCCGACCTGGAGGATCATGTCGGCCACCGACTCGAAGCCGGTCTTGCGCCACGCGCGGTTGGCGCCCTTGGGCTTGCCGGTGGTGCCCGAGGTGTAGACGATCACGCCACCGCCATCGCCGCCTTGCGTGCGCCGCGGGAACTCCGGCGACGACGCGGCGATCGCGTGATCCCAATCGGTGTCATCGGAGGACAGCTCGCCGTTGCCGCCGATCACGATCATCGGACCGCCGAGCCCGGCCTCGGCGCGGGCCTCGCGGATCGTGGTCAGGAGCTCGGCGTGGACCAGCGTCGCCCTGGGCTCGGCGTTCGCCAGGATGTACGCGATCTCGCCAGGCTTGAGCCGGTAGCCGATCTGGACCGCGGTCGCGCCCAGGCGCGCGAGCGCCTGCTGTGCGATCAGGTACTCGCTGCCGTTGGGCAGCATGATCGCGACCCGACTGCCGCCGGTGACGCCGCGCGCGAGCAGCGCCTGCGCGAGCCGGTTGATCGTGGCGTCGAACTCGCCCCAGGTGAACCGGCGGACCCGGCCGCCCTCGAGGTACTCGACGAGCGCTTCCTTGTCGGGGTGCGCGGCGGCATGGAACATCACCGCGAGGTGCGGTCCGAGCCGGGTCTGCCGCGCGGACTTCACGAAGCCGACGAAGCGCGCGGGCCGCACGGGCTGCACGAGCTTGCTCGCGCGCAGCACCTTGCCGAAGAACATGGCTCGATCGAGGCGACGACGAATGCGCTCCAGCACGCGCTCAACATACACGCCCACGGACGGGGATCCAGCGGGATCCTGGTCACGGGTTCAAGCGCAACAGCGCACGCTCGGCCTCGGCGCGTTGCGGACCCGAGGGCGGATTGCGCCCGATGAACAGGTTGAACGCATCGCGCGCGCCGGCGGTGTTGTTGGTGTCGAGATGCGCGCGGCCGAGTCGGTGCAACGCGTCGGACACCCAGCCGATCGGCTTGCCGGTCTGCTTCTCGGACTCGAGCGCGAGTCGCGTCGCGACGGCGAGCGCGCCGGCGCCTAGCGCGCCGCGATTGGTCTCGAGGTAGAGCAACCCGAGGTGGTAGCTCGCCTCGGCGTTGGGCTTGAGGCTGGTCGCGCGCTTCAGCCACTCGATCGCCGCGGCGGATTGCTGGAGCTCCTTGTACGCGAGGCCAATCAGGTACGCGACGTCGCCATCCTCGGGGCGAAGCTTCGACGCGGCGAGCAACGGCTGGACCGCCTTGCCGGCTTCGCGCCGGTTCAGGTACAGCCGGCCTTGCCCGGCGTGCGGGTTGAACATCGACGGCGCGAGCTCGACCGCGGCGAGGTAAGCGAGCAGCGCCGCATCCTGCATCTTGGTGTCGCCGGTCTGCACCGCGATGAGCTCGGCCGCGCGGCCTTGCGCGTCGAGGTACTGCGCATCGCGATCGAGCGCGACCGCCTGGCCGAACAGCTTGCGCGCGTCATCGTACTTGCCCTCACCGAGCAGCCCCTCACCCTTCAGATACAGACCCGCGGGATGTTGTGGCTCGGCGGCGAGGATCTTGACGGCTTGCTCGGCCGCGCGCTTCGAGTCGCCGCGCCGGGCGAAGAACCGGCCCCCGCGCGCGCGGAGCTCGACGCTCGGATCCCGCTCTGCGACCAGCTTGGTGTAGAGCGCGTCGGCGGCGGTGTCGTTGTTCCCCAGCTCGTAGGTGCGCGCGAGCTCGAGCCCGATCTCGGCGCGGGTTGGCGCGAGCTCGAGGGCCTTCTTCAGCCCGACGATCGCCTCGTCGGGACGACCGAGTCGCGCCAGCGCTTTCGCGAGCTGGTACAGCGAGTCGGCATCGGCCCGCGCCGCGACGGCACGCTGCAGCCAGGGTTCGGCCTTTGCGGCATCTCCCGCCTGGAGGTACGCGGCACCGACGGTGAGCGCGAGCTCCGGATCCTTGAGCGCGTTCTCGGCCACCTTCGCGAGCAGCTCCTCCGCGCGCGCGCGGTACGCCGCCGCCTTCGTGGGGTCCTTGTCGCGTGCCGCCTTGTCGGCCAGCGCGGTCAGCTTGGTGGTCGCGGCCAGCGTCGGTGTGAGGTCGCGATCACCGGCGAGCTTCGCCGCCTCGAGGTACGCCTCCACCGCCTGATCGTCCTGGTTCTGTGCGTCGAACAGCCGCCCCTGGAGTAGCTTGACGCGCGTCTGATCGATCGCGGGCAGCGGCGGATTGCGCGAGGCCAGCACGTCGAGACGTGCGCTCGCGTCGGCGAGATCTTTCTTCGCGATCGAGAGCTCGCACTGCGCCAGCTGCGCGTGAACATCTTCCTTGGCCAGATCGAGCGCCTTCTTCAACATGTCGCCCGCGGCGTCGAGCTTGCCGTCGCGCAGCTCGGTCTCGGCGAGGCCGGTCATCGCCGCGACGTCCTGCGGTGACAGCTCGAGCGCCTTGCGATAGCGCTCGCGGGCGACGTCGAGGCGGTTGCCGCGGCGGGCGCCGGTCGCCAGCAAGATCCACGCGTCGACCACCGCACGCGAGTCACCGGTGGCGACGTCCTTGCGCTGGAGCAGCGCGAGGAGCTCGGCTTCTTGTTGCTGGGCCTTGGCAGCAGGCAGCGCCGCCGCGAGCCCGACCTGCGCACCGAGGTGGCTGGCGTCGAGCGCGAGGATCGCCTCGAAGTCGGCGATCGCACCAGCTTGATCGGACTGCGCGAGCTTCGCGCGACCGCGGCCGTAAAGTGCGGGGAGCTTGACCGCCTCGCCGGGGATCGCGAGATCGAACGCCGCGATCGCCGAGGCAGGATCGCCGCGGGTCGCGTGGGCCCAGCCGAGGTAGAGCCCGAGCGTCGGATCCTTCGGGCTCGCTGCGATCAGCGGTGCGAGCTTCGTGAGCGCGGCGTCGGCCTGGTTGGACGAGATCGATTGCAACACGCTGGCGCGCGAGAGCTGTGTCCCGGAGACGCCAGCTTCGGCGGCGCGCGACATCAGCTGGCGGGCCTGGCCGAACTTCGCCTTCGCATTCTTGCCGTCCGCGAGTCCCTGCGCGAACAGGGCCTCGGCCGCGATGCCAAGCGCCTCGGGATGCTTGGGATCGAGCTCGACGACCCGGTTGGCCGCGAGCGCGGCACGCTGCCAGTGCTCGGCATCTTTGGCGTTCAGCGCGCTGCGCGCGGTGGCCAGCTCGGCCTCGATCTGTTCGGTACGCGCGACCGAGGCTGCATGCCGGCGATACAGCACCATGCCGCCGGCGCCGAGTCCGAGCAGCACGAGCACCGCGCCGAGCAAGATCTTGCGCCGTCTGGCGCGCACCCGGGCGGTGGCTGGATCGAGCGCATCCTTCGAGCGCTTCGGCGCCAGCTTCGGCGTCGCGGCCTCGCGGTTCTCTCGCGGCTCGGCGAGCTCGATCTCGGGGCCTGCGTCGGCAGCGCGAAACGTCGCAGCGGGGAGCGCGTCGCGATCCTGCTGCGCCGCCTGCGCCGTCTGCGTACGCTTGTCCGCCTGGGTCGTGCGTGCGGCGGGTGCATGGGTCGGTGCGGAGAGATCGAGGTCGTCGAACGTACCGGCCGTCGCGCGCCCGAGATCGATCTCGGGACCGGTCTCGAGATCGTCATGCGCGAGCTCGAGCGGTGGTTCGGTGTCGACGCCTTGCCCCGGCCCGTCGAGATCGAGCTCCATCGGCGCGCGGGCCACTGGCTTGTCGCGCGTCGGCTGCGGGAGATCGTCGAAGAACCCCTTGGGCGCGGGGACCTCGGGCTTGCTGGTGTTGACGCGACCTGGGAGATCATCGAAGAACCCCTTGGGCGCGGGGAGCGCGGCCGCCACGTGGGGCGGCTTGGTGGCGGCGGGCGG
>JBBJLY010000088.1:0-28515 GCA_037720695.1 Kofleriaceae bacterium
CTTCGCCGCGCTCGCGCTCGACGTGCGCAAGCTCTACCGCACGCTCGGCGGCGAGGAGCCGAACCAGCCGCTCAAGCTCGAGCCCAGCCGCGGCTTCGGCGGCAACGTCCAGGGCCTGCTCCGCCACTTCGGCGCCGCGGTCGAGCACCGTGCCGGCTTCGCCGCGATCGAGCCCGCGTGGCGCGATCTCGTCGACAACCTGGAGCGTCACGAGCAGTCTGGCCAGCTCCGCCGCGCGACGCTTTTCTGGATCGCGCGGGTCGTCCATCACCGGATCGGTGGCGCACCACTCGGTGAAGTCGCGCAGTGGCTGCACGAGCAGATCCGGCCGGCTGGGTCCAGCTGACCTTGATGCGGTGCTCGTGGCAGTGAGGCTCAAGCCGAAGCCACGACGGCAAGCCCACGGTCTTCGCGCAGTTCGATGCCAGGCCCGGCGAGCCCGCGCACCTCATCCAGCTCGGCGATCCGAAGCTTGCAGCCGATTTCAAGTACCTCGACGAGGCGAGCCTCAAGGACTGGAGCAAGTTGTCGGTCGCCGACAAGCTCGAGTTCTACCAGCGCAAGCTCGACGTCGAGATCGATGCCGAGCAGCGGGTGATCGCGAAGCTGACCGACCCCGACGAGCTCGAGATGGCGCCAAGCGTTCGTGCGCGTAGACACGAATCGCTACTCGGTTCCTTCCGACCACGCCGAGCGCGTTCGCACCCTCGTGGTCGACGACCGGACCATTCGCGTCCTCGACGGCGCCACGGTCATCGCCGACCACACCCCGTCGTGGGCGCGTCGTCAGGTCATCGAGGTTGCCGAACACCGAGCCGTGCTGCTCGCTGAGCGCAGGCTCGCGATCTCGGGGCCGCGACCGGCCCCCAACTGGATTCGAGGTGCGGTCGCGACGCGTTGCGTGCGCTTGTTCGGCTCGGTGGACGACGCCCGGCTGGCGGCCGGCGTGGCCCCAGCGCGGCGTTCGACGGTGCTGCTGCCTGAACACCGCGTGCTCGTGGAGGTTTGTCGTTGACCGCGGCCGGGGCACCGACTCGGCGCTGCGGGTCGCGTCGCGTCGGCAGTTCGGATCCGCTGCTGGGGCGCGGATCGCCGCGGGTCTCCCACCGCCCGCGCGCGCACGCGCAGGCCGGCGTACCGCGGCGCTGGTTGTCCTCGGATCACGAGTCGCGTGATTAGGACCGATGCGCCATGTAAGGCGGTTCTGGGAAAGCCCAGGAGATTCCAAATTCTCGGCGATGTTCGTCAGCCCGCCCGGTTATGATGCCGGGGCGATGAGTTTCAAGCGGCGTGTGCTGTCGGTGCTGGGGAAGGACGTCTTACTCGAGATCGGCCGCGGCCTCGAACTCGACGTCACGACCCGGATGGGGGTGGAAGAGCTTCGCGACGCGTTGGCCAAGAGCAAGCGAGCGAAACTGGACGCGATCGTCCAGGAGTCGCTGTCACGCGACACGCTCAAGGAGATCTGCGGCGCGGTCGGGCTCGACGACACTGGCAAGGAGAAAGCTGCACTCGTCGAGCGAATCCTTACGGCGGGCAGCGTAAAGACTGCGGACGGCGGCGGCTACACGATCGACCCCTCCGCGACCAAGACGAGCACAGCGGCCGAGGCCGGTGCCGGGTTCGGCCGGTTGCTGCCCGTCCCGGCCACGAAGCCGGTGAAGTTGAAAGTCAGCGGAAACAAGAAGACGGGCCAGCGTCGACGCGGTGGCGTAACCGAGGCTGACGCAGTGATCGCAGGAACGCTCAAGGCCGCGCTCCAGCAGTTCGCGCTCGGCGCGGCCGGGGGCTACAGCGGCCGCGATGCGCAGCTCGCATTCACGACGCATCTCCTCGAATGCTTCGGCTGGAAGGATGGTCGTCCCGAGGGCGCCGAGATCCCGAAGCGGTTCGCGATCGCCGACGCGGGCCAGCGAATCGAGCGCGAGGTGGCGCTGTGGTGGCGCGAGCGACGCACGTTGATGGAGGTCGCCGCCCACGACGCGGTCTTGGATTTTGCGTGGAAGGAGCTGGTCCGCGTCTGCCTTCAGCTCGACCCGATCCCGCAGTACGTCGTGCTCACCAACCAGCGTGATCTTCAGCTCTACGACCTCGCGCGTGATCGCGAGGCGCCACGGCTATCGATCAGGCTCGACGATCTGCCGAAGTACAGCGAGGCGTTCCCGTTCTTCACCAAGGAGTGGGTGCCGGGCGCGACGCCGAAGATCGTCAACGTCGAGAAGGTATCCGCGGAGGTCGCCGACCTGGTCGCGCGGCTGTATCGCAGCGTGCGCGCGGCCCACCCGACGCGCGACCGCGACGTCATCCGGTTCACGCTCCAGTGCATCACCGCGATGTTCGCCGAGGACATCGGCCTGCTGCCCAAGAACTACTTCACGTCGCTGCTCTACAACGGGGCAAAGGCCGGCGACGTCCAGCACCCCCTGCACGAGCTGTTCGAGCAGATGAACACGCGAGACCTGCCGGCACCGCGCGTCGTCCCGTACTTCAACGGCGGCTTGTTCACGGAAGCAACCAGGTTATCGCTGGGTCATGCACAGGTGAACGCACTGACCAAGGCGGCCGAGGCCAACTGGACGTACGTCGATCCGCACATCTTCGGCAGCGTGTTCCAGGGGATCATGGACGACGCTGAGCGCCACGCGAGTGGCGCACACTACACGGCGCACGACGACATCATGCGCGTCGTCGGCCCGACTATCGTCGAACCGTGGCGCAAGCGCATCCAGGTGGCAGGCTCGCTCAAGGCCCTGACCGAGCTACGCAAGGAGCTGTTCGCGTATCGCGTGCTCGACCCCGCATGCGGCAGCGGCAACTTCTTGTACGTCGCGTTCCGCGAGCTGTACCGCCTCGATACAGAGTTGCTCTCACGAATGCGTGAGTTTCCGTCGACGGCGGGCAAGCTGTCGTGGAACGGCGGTATCTCGGCGGCTAATTTCTATGGCTTCGACATCAACCCGTTCGCCGTCGAGCTCGCCAAGGTCACGCTCAACATCGCGAAGAAGATCGCGTTCGAGGAGCGCAAGGCGCAGGCGTTCGCGCTTGCCGGTCAGGTCGAGATGGACATCGATCCGTCGCTGCCCCTCGACAACCTCGACGAGAACATTGTCTGCGCCGATGCATTATTCAGCGCTTGGCCCGACGTCGACGTCATCGTGAGCAACCCCCCTTTCTTAGGTGGAATCAAGATTCGCGAAGAGAAGGGGCGGGACTACTTAGAGCAGCTTCATCGTGCGTTTCCATCGGTCAACGGGCGAGCTGACTACTGTGCGTACTGGTTTCGGCGTGCTCACGAGCGCTTGCGCATCGGCGGGCGAGCGGGGCTTATCGGCACAAGCGGCATTCGTGTCGGGAAGGCTAGAGAGGCTTCTCTCGATTACGTCGTCGAGAACGGCGGTACCATCACCAACGCTGTGTCTTCACGCGTATGGCCTGGCGAAGCGGCAGTGAATGTGTCGATGGTGAACTGGGTGAGAGGGCCCTGCGATGGGCCCTTTCAGCTTATCGTCGATAATCAGACTCTTTCAGTCGACCGCATTGAGTCGCATCTCCAGCTCCACTCCGACGTCAGTAGGGCGGTGGACATCGTGAGCAACCGCGGTGGAGCAACACGGGGCGTGATGTTCGGTCATGACGCGTTCCGGTCCGGATCGGCTGGGTTTCCTTTCGAGCTGCGTGCGGCCTGCATCAGGCCCGTCGCGACTGGTGATTATCTGCTTCGAGCGCGGATAGGCAGCGACCCCGAATACTGCATCGACCTTCGGACTTGCTCGAACGAGGCGGAAGCCAATGCCACAGGCGGCGCGGCTTTCGAACACTTGAAGAAGCTCGTTTACCCGGCGGTTCGGGAAAAAGCCGGGAGCGGCAAGGAAGGGAAACACTACGAGGGGTGGCTGCGGAGATGGTGGACGCCGTTTGATCGTCGTGAAGAATTCTTCAGGAGCGTCGAGGGAAAAAAGCGCTTCATCGTTGGTCCCAACGTCAGTGCTCGTTCAAGCTTCGCCTTCATCTCGACACAGTTTCTCCCGACGAACACCTTGTGGATCTTCGCGTTTGAAGATGACCACAGCTTCGGCATCCTGCAATCGGCCCTACATTGGGAATGGGTCAAGGCAACGGGCAGTCGCACACGGGAAGACCTCCTCTACGCTACTAACGTCTGGCGCACGTTCCCGTGGCCACAAGATCCGACCGACCTGCACGTGGCCGCAGTCGCGCAGGCGGGGCGCGAGCTGCGGCGCGTGCGGGCAGCGTTGATGAGCGAGAATGGCTGGTCGCTCCGGCAGCTCAACCAGGCCGCGGAGGTCGACGGCCCGCATCCGCTCAAGGATGCGCAGGCTGCGCTCGACACGGCGGTGATGGACGCGTACGGCATGCCACCGGATCAGAGTCCGACAGAGTTCCTGCTCGAGCTGAACAAACTTGTCACTGAGGACGAAGGACGCGGTCGCAAGGTCCAGGGCCCTGGGCTCCCTGAACATCTCGATCCAAACGATCCCCGGTGGACAAGCACCGACTGCATCGAGCCTACGGTGGAGAACTGAGGAGCACGTGGCCGAGACTGTCGCTGATGATCCGAAGCTCGCACCGTTGTGGGACACGCCGCAGAACCCGCAGCCCGCATCCAAGGTCGCGGCCCACAGCTACCGGCCCGCCGCATGGCGGTGCATGAAAGGACACGCGTTCGCGCGGTCGCCGCGGGCGATGCAGAACGATGCGAGCTGCCCGACGTGTAGTAAGGGCGCTAACACGCACACCAACCTCGGCAAGCTCCGGCCTGGACTCGCGTCGCTGTGGGATCCCGAAAAGAATGCCGGCATCGCGTTCGCGACGCTCGACGCGACGCACGCGAACCCGGTGTGGTGGCAATGCCCGAACGGGCACGGCTTCCAGCGGCAGCCGGTGCGCATGCTCGCCGACGATGCGTGCCCGACGTGCGCGCTCGAGAAGTCCTCGCTCGCCGCGCTCGCGCCGAACGTCGCCGCGGAGTGGCACCCGACCAAGAACCCCATCTCGCCGACAGAGATCGCCGCGGATCACGTCATGAACGTGTGGTGGGTGTGCCCGAACCAGCACGAGTACCAGGCGACGGTCCGCTCGCGCACCCAAGGCAACCGTCGCTGCACGATCTGCTACAGCGGGTGGTCGCTCGAGAACATCCGCGCGTTCGTGAAGTCACTCGTCGGCCACCTCGACAAGCTCAACCCGAGCGAGCTGTTCGCGCTCGCGATGCAGGCCGGCGTGCTCAAGGACAAGGGTAAGCCGTTCGTGATGGCGCTGACCAACGGCCGGTTCCCGGTCGAGGAGCTGGAGAAGTTCGCCAACGGACAGCCATCGGTCGTCGACAAGTTCGCCGCTGGCGCCGTCGATCCGCTCACCCTGGAGCTCGTCGACAAGTCCACGGGAGGGCTCCAGGCGCCCGCCCCGATCGATCCCTACGCGCTGCCCGCCAAGGCCGACGGCGTCCACGACGACACCGGCGCCTCGGTCGACGTCAGCAAGCAGGTCGACACAGCCGCGATCGAAGCCGAGGCCAAGAACGCCGATCCTGACGGTGACGATCTACCGTTGATCCAGACCCGCGACGCGCTCGACGCGCTCGACAAGGTGCTGATCGCCAACGCCGACGCCGAGACGGTCGCGTTCCTGCTCGACAGCGCCAAGGCGAAGCTGTGGCGCCACGCCTACGTGGTGCCCGATGTCGCGAAGGCGCAGGCCACCGCGTTTCAGGGTGACACCTATTCCAGCATCGTGCGCGATCGGTTCCTGTCCGAGTTCACAGAGTACGAGGCGCTGGAGCTGCCCGCCGGCTACTCGTTCCGCCCGGGCGGCCCCGACGCGCCGATCGTGCAGCCGAACCTCATGCAGCGCCGCGTGGCCGTGTGCGTACGCACCCAGCGCCGGTTCGGCAACTGGTCCGGCATGGGCGCCGGCAAGACGCTCTCCGCGATCCTGGCAACCCGCGTCGTCGAGGCCGGACTCACCGTCATCTGCTGCCCCAACGCGGTCGTCGAGAACTGGGCCCTCGAGATCACGGGGACGTTCCCCGGCGCCGAGGTCCAGACCAAGACGTGGGAGCCGAAGTGGCACGACCCGATGGGCAAGGCCCCGCGCTACCTGGTGATGAACTTCGAGCAGTTCCAGCTCGCCACCTCCGAGGAGAAGCTCGTCGCGTTCGTCCAGAAGAACGTGATCGACTTCATTGTCATCGACGAGATCCACTACGCCAAGCAGCGTGATGCCGCGGCGCTGATGTCCAAACGCAAGCGCCTCGTGCAGGGCATGGTGCTGGAGGCCGGCAAGAAGAGCGCGGACTTATGCGTGCTCGGTATGTCGGGCACGCCGGTGATCAACAACCTCCAGGAGGGCAAGAGCCTCGTCGAGATGATCACAGGTCACCGCCACGACGATCTCGATGTGGTCCCGACCGTGCAGAACTGCATGCGGCTCTACCAGCGCCTCGTCACGCTCGGCACCCGGTGGAAGCCCGAGTACAAGATCCAGCTCGACGTTCAGAGGATCGAGATCGACTGCGAACCCGCTCTCGATCAGATCCGCGCGATTGGCCGTAGCACCGTGCTCCAGCTCGAACAGGTGCTCACCGAGCTGCGACTGCCGGTCATTCTCGACAACATCAAGGCCGGCGAGAGGGTGCTGATCTACACGCACTACGTCGAGGGCATCGTGGCGACGCTGCGTGATGCGCTGGTCAAGGCTGGCCTGCGTGTCGGCATGCTGACCGGCGACACCGACGGCACCGGCCTCGCGTCATTCCTCGACAAGGACGGCGCCGTCGACGTACTGATCGCGTCGAGCCGCGTCGGCACCGGCGTCAACGGACTCCAGTACGTGTGCCAAAAGCTCATCATCAACGCGCTGCCGTGGACCAACGCGGAGTACGAGCAGCTCGTCGGCCGGCTGTTCCGCCAGGGCAGCCGCTTCGACAAGGTCGAGGTAATCATCCCGGTCACGTTCGCGATGGTCAATGGCCAGCGGTGGTCGTATTGCGAGAGCAAACTCCACCGGCTCGAGTACAAGAAGTCGATCGCTGATGCCGCGGTCGATGGCGTGGTGCCCGAGGGAAACCTCCGCACGCCCGCGCAAGCGCAGCAGGACGTGATGGACTGGCTCTCTCGTCTGGAAACCGGCCAGATGAACGAAGTCGCGCGCACGGTGATCAAGATCCCGCTCGACGGCACGCCCGCAGATGTCGAGAAGCGTGTGCAGCGCTACGGGGACTTTTCGAAGATGAACAACCGCTGGTATGGGTCGGACAGCACCAAGACTCACGACCGGCTCGCCAACAATCCCGAGGAGTGGGCGCATTACCACACGCTCTATCGACAACTCCGCGAGACTTGGCCGGTTGTGCCGTTCAAGGAAGAGATCAACTGGCTGTTGGCGCGCGATGGCTACGTGGTCGGTGACTTCGGCTGCGGCGAGGCGTTCATCGCGGCTGAGGCCGGGAGTAGGCACACCATCCACAGCTTCGATCACGTCGCGGTCGACAAGCGCGTCATCGCGTGCGACATCGCGCACGTCCCGCTTGAGGACGAGTCGCTCGACGTCGCGGTCTTCTGCCTGTCTCTGATGGGCTCGAACTTCACCGAGTACGTCCGCGAGGCCCACCGCTGCCTCGTGCTCGATGGCCACCTCCACATCTGGGAGGCCGCGAGCTACTTCGAGGACGTCAAGAAGTTCGCCGCCGCGCTCGCCAAGCTCGGCTTCGACGTGACGGCACCGAACATCGAGGGCGCTTTCGTCCGCATCTACGCGCACAAGAACAACAGGAAGCCCGACGCGAAGCTGGTGCTGCCGTTCCGTGGCGCGGCGAAGGGGGAGTGACCGATATGGACCAACAGAAGGCAGCAAGCACAACCGCTCGTCGATGGGCTTCGCGGCGCGGGCACGTCATTGTTGCCGCGACTGTGCAGCGTCCAATGAACTGGCCCGCTCAAACCCACGGGCTCGCGGCTGTCGCAGCCCGCGAGCTCGCACCACACCGCAAGAAGACCGAGCAGACATCGAACTGGACTCGCCGTCCGTTGAGTCCCGAGCAAGTCGCCTATCCAGCCGCCGACGTTGAAGTCCTGATCGGCCTCGAGCCGTTGTTGCGGACCGGAGTGCCGCTGTTCGCGAGGAAAGACGAGTCGGCCTAGATGTTGGACGCTGGCGGCCTCTTGAGTCACGAACTCATCGTGCGCGCCGCTTGGGTTCGCCTTGAGGCCTGGTATCGGACTCAAGAATGGCGTCCCGAGCCCGACCTGACACAGTTCCGGTTGGACCTCCCAGCACGGATCGCCTCACTTGCTCACAGGCTGAAGGACGGGACCTACCGTCCAGCGCCATTCAAGCTGCTGCCGTATCCGAAGAGCCTTGAACACCTGAGGCACTACTGCCTCGTACCTGTCGAAGATCAGCTCGCCTTCGCGGTGTTCGCGGTCTTGCTCGGTCCCTACATCGAGTTCTCGTTAGCGAACAACGTCTTTGGAAACCGATGGTATCGCGGCATGAAGCGCGACATCTTCGAAGGTCGCGAGCCCGGCTGGGTAGATCGTGCGTTCTCGCTCGATGCGTCCGCGTTCTACCTTCCGTACCGTCGTGACTATGGACTTTTTCGACGAGTTGCAGCTTGGAGCGCTGCGGCCATGCTCAACGTCGATCGTTCGGCGCTTCAGACGAGGCCAGGGGCCGCATCGCCCGACGAGTACGCAAGAGACCGGCTTCCTGACTTCGTCCGACCCGATGCGTGGCCTTCACGACCCGCGACCAATGGGCATTGGGCACGCTTGGATCTTCGGCTGGCGTATCCCTCCGTTCGGATGGACCTGCTTGAAGCGGAGCTCCGCGCCATTTCGTCGGATGAGCATGTCTGGCTGAGCTCGTTCATCGAAGCGCCAGAGTTTCCAAAGGTCATCAAGGAGGGCCTATCGGATGAGAGCGTTCGGCTGGAGCTAATCGGTCGATTGGCGAAGGCGCTGCAGGCCATCCGCTACGAGCCCGGGCTCGTGCGCGACGAGCACTGGCTGCCGAAGTCCGCCTCCGACTTCCCTGCCTGGCGTCTGCCAACGTCGAGTAGCGATCAGCCCGGTCTTCCGACTGGGCTAGCAATCGCAGGCTTGTTGTTCAACGCATACATGCGACCTGTGGATCGCGCCATGGCGACCCTTCGTGAGAACCGTAAGGGTTCCATCGCCTATCTTCGCTTCGCGGATGACATTGTCCTCCTGGGGCACTCCGCCGACGACATTGCGGAGTCGATTGGCAAACTAGACGAGTTCCAGCCTGGGGCCGTGAACGATCGCAATTTGATCCTCAACGTCGGGAAGGCGAAGCCGAGCAGCTGGAAGACGTTTCTCGAACAAGCTCCGCAGACACGTTCGGTCCCGCAGATGCGTCCCGAAGAACTGATCACGAGGGAGCGTCTCGGTCCGTTTGTTACTTACCTTGTCGAGCGAATGAGCGAGATCGGAAGCGAGGATCCCCGCTTCGGGGATCCGGCTCGTCGTCACCTGATCGCACTGCACGAGTTGATTCGACTCGAGCTCCCCGATGACGAGGTGAAGCCGGAGACGCGGCTCGCGTTCGCCGCGAATCGGATCTCGAAGGCGTTCTTGCCGATCGAGAACGGCGATGCGGCACAACGTGATCTCGATGAGATCGCTGAGTCGATCCGCATCGCGATGCGCGCGGCCCCGCAGAAATTTTCGATGTGGCGAGCCGCAATTCGGGCAGCAGCCCGCCGCAGCATGGAGACTGCAGCCGCGCGCAAATCTGCAACCACTCACCTGACCACACTCATCAAAGAGATCGCCAACGAACCCCAAAGCCCAGACCTGCCGCAGACCCTGGAGGGGCTTCGACGTTCGTTTTTGCGCGCAGTTTTCTGGCGTGAGATTGCGGACGTTCTCGCAGACCTTCGCCGTGTTCTCACGCGGACGGACGGCGGAGTTGGTTGGTCTGCGCGGTCTTGGACCTTTCGCGCCGTCGATGAGGCGGCAGCAGAAGAAGTTCATCAATGGATCGCGAACCTCGATCAGTGGGCCGCGGCGCTATACGGGCCCCTTGGGGCCAACGGTCCAGATGCACGTTGGTTCTGGGAGCTCGATGCATTGGTCCTCGCCGAACTCTCCGCAGCTGAACCGATGCGTATTGCCGGCGACGAGGTGTCCGGAACTGTGCATGTCTCACAGTTGGACGCGCCGTTGCCCGCAAGCAGCCCAAGTGTGGTGCAGGAGCTGCTTCGGCAGTCAGGCCGAACCGTTTCCCTTGCGGATTGGAGTCAACGCACGTCGCTTAGTCGTCTGACGGCGCTTTCGATTGCGCGCGTGCGCGTACCGCTCGACGCATCGAGCCGCTTGTCGCGCACCGTCCAGTGGCTACTTGCAGACCTGGAGGCGGTCTCGCCTTCAGCCACAACCTTGTCAGCGTTCGAGCTTGGGTGCCTTGCCCTCGTAAGAAGGGACAGGACCTCGTCACAGGCGAATGTGCAGGCCACCGCGCCTAGCGTCGTCGCGATTCAGCTCGCCGCTCTCCGCCGAGGCGAACTGCTTCGCCGTGTTCGTGCCGCCTCCAAGAAGCGCCGATTGTCGCTGTTCGAGCTGATATGGTCCGTTCGGGATCGTTCGGCTGCAACCTTCGCACCTGGAAGCGCTCCAAGCGTTGAGCTTCCGGTTCGCTTGGCACTTCGAATGCTGCGCGAAGCGATCGTCGCAGCAGGCGCGCGCACCCCGTTTGAGGCCCCGCCTGAGAAGCGATCGCCGGTCACATGGCTGCTCACGAAGCAACCAGATCGCCTGCTCGAAGCGCGGCTGGATCAGATCTGGTCTGACTCTACGAGCTCGCCGAGCGGTGAGGCTCGAATCAGACTCGAGCTCAGCGAGCGAACAGCCGACTGGTCCATGGCTCCGCATCCTGCGTTCGATCTCGTGATTGCGAGCGGCGCGAGCCGTGGAGATGATGCCGATGTCGCGTGGTCGATGCTCCTGCATTTCTTGGTCGCTCTGACAGGCGACGAGCGCTGGCTCGATCGTTTGTGCGCCGAGTGGGGATTCCGCATTCCATTGGATGAAAGCTGGAACCGGAGAGCCGCTGCTCCGATGCCAACACACGTCTGGGCCCACCTCGATGCGGTGGCACGTCACTGCCTGAACCTGGAAGGGGATCGGGCAATGGGACAACTGGGCGAACTTCGCGGGCTGATCGATCACTACCTGGGCACGGCTGCAGCGACCGAAATGACGGTGAACCTCGCCGAGTTCGGCTGGGACCGCGCGGACGTTGAACTCACGCTCGGTACGGGCCCACTCGACGTTCCAATGGGCACGGGGCCCCTCGATGGAAAAGCTGCTCCGCTCGCAATCGAAGATCTGCCGCCTGAACTCGCAGTTCGCCTTGCGCAGATCTCAAGCTCCACTGACTGGCCCGGGTACTTCGCGCGCTTTGGGGCATCTGGTCCGGGTGGTGCTCCGCGTTCGGAACGACAGATGATCATGCGCGAAGTGACGAGCGCATTCGGCGAGGTAGACCCGCTGGTCGTCGAGCGTGGCCCCGTCTTGCTACCGGAAGTGTCCGTTCCTCAGGAAGAGCTCGTCGAACTACAGCGGCTAGCGGGGCGCGCCCGGCGAGCAGTGCTTGCCGGAATGCTTTGGCGTCCGGCGCCAATGGTCGTGCGGGGCCGCTCGGTTCGTGGTTCGAAGTCTGGGAGCTCGGCCTCGCGCTTTCTGATCAACGAAGCCAAGTTTATAACGCCTGTGTGTCGCCCCGGCGATCCACGGTTTCCGATCTTCAGGACGTTCACGATCCGGAAGCCGGTTCCAGCAGTCGAGGAATATGGGCTTTGCGAAGCGGTCTCCGCGAAGACCGGCGCTGAGTGGCGGATGCTGCGTGGCCGGACCTGGTATCGATTCGTTCATCCCCGATGGGGTGACTTCACCGTAGCTATTTGCTCAGACCTCACCGACCCAGGGCCATGGCGTTCGCTCGACGGACAGGTCCTGCATTTGTTCCTCGTTTCGTACAACAAGGACATCGAGCTCTTCGAACAGCTCACGTGGGTGCGGGCTTTCGAGCTTCACGCGAACGTCGTTGGTGTCAATCACGGCTACTACGGTGGGTCATTCGTCTGGTCTCCCAAACATGATCACGGCAAGGAAGTAGCTCGCCTCCGCGGGCGTGATCTTTCGCTCCTCGCCGAGGTACAGCTGCCCGTCAAATCCCTCGCGCGTCATCAGTCAATGGGAGAGCAGCTAGCAAGAGTGAAATCCAGGACGGGATGGGAAGGGGCCAAGGATTCTCCTCGCAGCGAGTTCAAAGCACCGCGACCCGACTTTCGGCGGAGACCTGGTCCATGAGAACTGCCAGCCCGCAGGCGGGCGGTACTGCGTGACTCGCAAGAAGAAGCCCGCCGCTTCTCTGGTTCGCTCGTCGGCGGCCGAGTACCTGACCTTCGTGGCGGCCACCGGCACGGGCGGCGTCGGAGCGGTCTACGCCGACGAGAACGTGTGGCTGAGCCAGAAGATGATGGCGCAGCTCTACGACGTCGACGTCCGCACCATCAACTACCACCTGAAGACGATCTTCACGGACAGCGAACTGGAAGAGAACGCAGTTATCCAGCCTTTTCGGATAACTGCCGCCGACGGCAAGACCTACGACACCAAGCACTACAACCTCTCGGCCATCATCGCCGTCGGCTACAAGGTCAACTCCGAGCGCGCGGTGCAGTTCCGCAAGTGGGCCACGCGCGTCGTCGAGGAGTTCACCATCAAGGGCTTCGCGATGGACGACGAGCGCATCAAGCGCGGCGGCTCGGTTCTGAGCGATCGCTACTTCGAGGAGCAGCTCCAGCGCGTCCGCGAGATCCGGCTGTCGGAGCGCAAGTTCTACCAGAAGGTCACGGACATCTACGCGACCAGCGTCGACTACGACGTGACGGCGCAGGCCACCAAGCGCTTCTTCGCCATGGTGCAGAACAAGCTGCACTGGGCCATCCATGGGCAGACGGCGGCCGAGGTCATCGTCGACCGCGCCGACGCGAACAAGGAGCACATGGGGCTCCGCTCCTGGACCGATGCTCCCCACGGCAAGATCCAGAAGTTCGACGTGGTGGTCGCCAAGAACTACCTGACCGAGGCGGAGCTCGCGCAGCTCTCGCGGCTGGTGAACGCCTACCTCGACATCGCCGAGGACATGGCGATTCGCAAGCTTCCGATGACCATGCAGGATTGGGAGGTGCGGCTGAACCGCTTCCTCGCCGCAACCGATCGCGAGGTCTTGCAAGACGCCGGCAGGGTGACCGCCGAGATCGCGCGGGCCACGCCGAGAGCGAGTTCGAGAAGTACCGCATCGTGCAGGACCGCCTCTTCGAGAGCGACTTCGATCGAGCCGTGACCGAGACCAAGCGCCTCGGTGAGGGCGCTGCGAAGCGTCCGCCGCCCAAGAAGAAGAAGTCGTGAGGAGAGGCGATGACATCGCGGAGCCGACATCGTCGCCGCGCGGATTTCCGACGGCGGGATCGTCGCCGTCGGAACGTGGCGCAGCGAACTCGCGTGCGGAATTCACTCGATGGCGATCACCGAAACCGGTACATGAATCGGGCCACCATGGCCCGATTCATGGGTCGTTCAGGTCGCGGCGCGGGATCCGGTGTGCGTCGAATTCGTCACGAGGCTCGCGACGAATTGGCCGCCGACCTCACCGTGCAGCTCCGCTGACCGTCACTCTTCCCCGCCGAGATCAACGTCGGCGTCATACTCGATCGTCAGCTCCTTCGGCTCGGCGTAGCCGAGCGGCGCCTCACCACGCGCGTAGCCGATCGATCGGTAACCGCGGAGACGTTTCGCGAACATGCGAGCCAGCATCGGGACCGCGTGATCAACGTAGTCGAAGATCCGCACCTCTCGCTTCCCGGGCCGAAGGCGGTGAAGGCGGCCGGCGTACTGGATCAGTGTTCCTTGCCACGACACCGGCAGCGTCATGAACAGCGTGTCCAGCCGCGGATCATCAAAGCCTTCGCCGATGTAGCGCCCGGTCGCGAGCACGACGCGTTCGGCGTCCGCCGGGATCGCGGCCATCCGCGCGAACACCTCGCGGGTCGCCTTGGCGCCCATCCCGCCCTTGAGCACGATGACGTGCCGCGCGACACGCGACAGCTCGGCGGCAAAGTAGTCGAGGTGATCGGTGCGCTCGGTGAGCAGGAGCGGCGACCGGCCATCTTCGAGCGCGCCGATGACATCGTTGACGATCATTCGGTTCCGCGCCTCGTCGTGCGCGAGCAGCGCGTACAACTCCTGGATCTTGGCCTCCGGGTTGGTCGCTCGGAACGCAGTCTCACGTGCGATCAACCGGTGCTCGAACGGACGTCTGGCCGCCTGCGACTTCGCGTCGATCACGAAGCGCACCGGGCCGAGTTGCATCTCGAGGATCGGATGGTGACCGTCGCGTCGCTTGGGCGTGGCGGTCAGGCCGATGACGTACCGAGCCTTGGTAGCAGCGACCACACGTTCATACGACACCGCCGAGACATGGTGGCACTCGTCGACGATGACGTGGCCGTACCCCGCGACCAGCTCGGCGAGATCGTCGCGGCGCGCGAGGCTCTGGATCATCGCGATGTCGATCTCGCCGGTGATGCGCTCCTTGCCCGCCCCGATCTGGCCGATCTGCGTAGGGTCGACGCCGAGGAACATCGCGAGTTGGGAGCGCCACTGATCGAGTAGCGGCCCGCGGTGCACGAGGACCAGTGTGCTGCGACGTCGTGCAGCGACCAGGTATGTGCCGATCACGGTCTTGCCGACGCCAGGCGGCGCGACGAGCACACCGGTCTCGTGCGCGAGCAGCGCATCGGCGGCCTGCTGCTGGATCGGAGTCAGCGCGCCTCCGAACTGCACGGCGAGCTCAGCGCCAACCGTGCGCTCGTCGTTGAGCTCGATCATCACGTCGTGGTCGCGCAGAATCTCCATCACGTCCGGCGCGCAGCCACGCGGCACCGCGACGTGCTGAGGGAGATCCTCGGCGCACGAGATCACGCGAGGTGTCCTCGCGGTCGACATGCGCATGGCTTGCTTCTTGTGAAACTCGGGGTTCTCGAACGCGGCCGTGCGCTTGATGAGGTTGATGAGCGGAGATGGCAGGCTCGCGGTCGCGACGAACAGCCGTTGCGCGAGCACCGCCGATACTCGGCTCGGCAACGGGCCAGCGACCCGCACCAGCTGCTGCTTGCGCTCCGTTGCGACCAGCCAGGGAGTCGCGTCCTCGTCAGTCGACGAGGTTCGGACGCCCAGCACCCCACCCTCGCGGGCAGCGTCGGCGACGATGCGCTCGACGGCCGCTGGATCGATCCGGCGGACTGCGGCGAGCACCTCCCATTGCAGCTCGCCGGGGAACGGAACGAGGTCGTCGTCGAGCAGTTCGGTGTTGCCGAGCTTCCGCGCCTCCTTCTGGAGGGGTAGCGCGATCAGGCTGCCGAACCCGCCCCTGGGCATGTGGTCCTGGCTCGGGAACAAGCGATCGTACGAGTCCATCGACAGCTCATGACGCGCGGCCATCGTTTGCGTGAGCACGTAGCTGCCGAGCTTGCGCGCGGACCACGCCGCCACGGGTGCCGAGAAGAAGAACCACACGTGCGCGCCCTTGCCGGAGCGCGACCGTTCGACCAGGAACGGCAGGTCGAGCTTGCGGCACGTAGCGATGAACGCACGCACGTCCTCGGTCCAGGTTGCTTTGTCGAAGTCGACGGCGAGGAACCAGCATGTGCTGTCGGGGAGCATCGAGTACACCCCCATCACGTGTCCGCCGGACAGATGGCTCCAGTACGCGGCATCGTCGGCCGAGAAGAACTTCTGGTTCTTGCACTCGCCGCACTTCACCTTCGGGAGCTCGCATAGGCCCTTCACGAACTTGTTAGCGCAGGCAGGGCCGTAACCCTGCTTGCCCGTCTTCGCGCTCTCGAAGCGTGTCGGGTACACGTCTTCCCGCCCGCGGAACAGACCGCGAAAGATCTGGAGCTTGCTATCGGGTGAGCGGCGCGCCGCTTGGGCGGCTGGTACGTCACTCGTCGCGGGTTCGGCGAGGGTACTCGCGGGTGACTCGGCCGCGAACGCATCGAGTGCCGAGATCTCCGCTTCCAGCTCCGCAATGCGTGTCGCTTCGGCCTCGTGCGCGCGCTCCAGCTCGACCACCCGTTCGCGCGCGCGTGCGATCTCCTCGACCAACCTCTCGCGATCTCCGTCCGACATCGTCAGCGAACGTCAGACCGCGGGTGTAGCGTCGGTTGGGTTGCTTCGGTGAAGTTCGACCGCACAGTGATCGCGTACCACGGTTGCGATGCCGCGACCGCTGCGCGCCTGCTCCGCGGTGAGCCGAAAACTTGACATGCCGCCGCAACCCGGAAAGATCGACGCATGGACGTCGCCGAACAGCTCGTACGCGTCGAGATCGAGGCTTTGCCGTGGGCGGAGATCTGCGCGCGGTATCCCGACCAGTACGTCTGCTTGGTCGACATCGTTCGGCCTCCGCTTAGCAGCCCGGAGATCATTACAGCCCGCGTCGTCGGACATGGTCCCACGCATGACGCGGCCTTCGAGCCCATCCGCGACCTTCCCGAGAGGTACCCCCGATGCGCCATCAGGTTCACAGGCGTTTGCACGGAGCCGCTGATTCGACCGTCGCTGGTCATCGATGACGAGACTCTCGAGCTCCTTCGTTCGTGATCGCGAGTTGATCCTCGTCGACGCCCAGGTCGTTGGACCGGGCCGTACCTGGGACGCTCGACTCGTGCTGGATACTGGCGCTGCGGCAACGACGCTGACGCCTGACCTGATCGAGAAGATCGGATATTCCCGTCGGGATGGCTACCGGAAGGCCAAGGTTCACACCGCGATCGGCGAGGAGCACGGCTACTGGCTTCACGTCACCGAGTTCAGCGTGCTGAACGTCACGACGCCCAACTTCGCGGTCACGGTGTTCCCGCTCGGTCACAAGGACATCGATGGGCTCGTCGGCATGAACTTCCTGCGTCACTTCAACTTCGAGATCCGACCTGCGGAACGCCTCATTCACCTCGAGTTGATCAGACCATGAAGCCCTCCCTATGTGCATCGGCCCGGCTGACGTGGGCGGAGATCTGCGCACGTCACCCGAACGCGTGGGTGCTGCTCTTGGAGATGGAGAATGAGCGCGAAGGGATGATGGGATCGGCGCACGTGCTCGACCACGATCGCTCCGCGATCACGTTGCTTGACCGCAACGGCATCGTGCCCGACGCGACGCTGATCCACACCGCCGGACGCCGCTATGCCTGACGCCCGCCTTCAGCCGCGCATGCCCTTCGAGAAAATGACGTACGTATTCGTCACCGATTGACGGACCACTTGCCGTCGGTCTACTTACGCAACGTCGATGCCAGCAAGGAGAACGAGCTCGTCCGTCTCGAAGCAGCTACCACAGGAGGCGTTGGTCGAGATCCGCCGTCGATCCGCTGCAGGCAAGAGCCTCAGCTCCGGCGCCAACCGCGGGGACTGGCTGTATGCTGCGGCGGTTCGGTTCTTCGGATCGTGGGGCGCTGCCGTCGAGAAGGCTGGCTTCGACTACGGCGAGCAGAAGCAAGGAGCCCTCAGCGCCGACGAAGTCCTCGAACGAATCCGCCGGCTCGCCGCCGCAGACGGCGAGCCGCTGCGCGCGGGCGATCATTCGATTGTGGCGGCCGGCGCACGCAGACACTTCGGCGGATGGAAGCGGGCCTTTGAAGCCGCCGGGTGCACGCCACCCGAGACCCTCACGTGGACGAAGGACGCCGTGGTCGCGGCCATCCGCGACGACATCGCGAACGGCCTACCCGTGAACTCGGCGCGGACCATGAGGCGCAATGCGAACCTCTATGTCGCAGGGCGCCGGAGGTTCGGAACCTGGGCTGCGGCGTTGATCGCGGCCAACGTTGGGACAGCGAAATCGCGCCCGCGCGCCCGGACGTCGAAACCGCGCGCCAGGCGATGATGAGGGACTCTGTCTGCTGCCACGTGGCTGCCACACTCGGGCAGATCACGCCGGATCACGGCAGACACGCCGGGACGAACCGTTGATGCAACCCCGCGTGGTCATTGCAGGGTCGCGAGAAGTTGGAGTTTCTCGCGAGGTCGCATCAGGGTTCGAGTCCCCCCGCTCGCACAACATTCTCTCGACGACGACAGCGGTGTTTGGCAGAACGGTGCGCGAGATCATCGAGGGCGTTCGAGCTCCGATCTGGTCGAAGCCCGCATCCTGGTCGCGCGGCGCTCCCGATTTCGGCTTACAAGGTGTGCGTGACGAGTTACGAAGCTGCCCGCCTCAGGGGTTCGGAGATGGTGCTCGAGCGCGAGGGTGACGAGGTCACGATTCGCATCGGACCGCGCACCTTGATGTCGAGTGATGTGCACGACTCCGAAGACGAGCTCGGACGCATCATCGCGGCTGCCGTGACCGAGATCGCGTCGCCGCGGATCCTGATCGGCGGCTTGGGCCTCGGGTTCACCCTGCGCGCCGCACTCGATGGACTGCCGCCCAACGCACGTGTCGATGTCGCCGAGCTCGTGCCCGACGTGGTGCGGTGGAACAAGGAAGACTGCGGGCGCTACGCCGGCCGCCCGCTCGACGACGTGCGCGTGACGCTCTACGTCGAGGACGTCGCGGCGGTGATCGCGCGTCACGCGGAGACCTACGATGCGATCGCCCTCGACGTCGACAACGGCCCGAGCGCCGTCACGCATCCGCGGAACAAAAGGCTGTACGCGCACGCCGGACTGGTTCGCGCGCACGCGGCGCTGCGACCGGGCGGCGTGCTGGCCGTGTGGTCGTCGTTTCCGTCGGAGCGGTTCACCGAGGCGCTCGCGGTGGTGGGCACGGTCGAGCTCGTGCAGACGGCCAAGCCGTTCCCCGACGAGCCGCAGTACTACATCTGGCTCGCGACCAAGCCGAGTCGGTAGCGCACCGGCTGGCCGCACGCCCTCGAGCGAACCCTGCGCGGCGTTCGGCGTCATCGAGCGCGATGGTGGCAGCGACGGTGTCACCGATCTCGACCCTCACCGCCGAGCGCTGCGTTGGCGGCCGCGGTGCGGTACGACGTGGCGAATGCAGCGCTACGCACCTCGACTCGTACCCGCCGGGACTGCGCCCACAGATGCGCTGGTCGAGCCGCTGATCGAGGATCCACCGCACAGCCCACTCGGCGAGCACGAGCTCATTCCCCTGGTGGCGTGGATGATGGAGCGCGAGGGTGCGTTCGTTCACGTGCCAGCATCGGCGCGTGCGGGTCTCGAAGAGATGCGCGGGTACGCGCTCCTGACGATGCTCGAGGACGAGCTCACGAACGAGACGCTCGACCACCTGCCCGGCGTGAATCTCGCCACCAACGGTACGTACGCCGCGGAGCTGCTCCTCGATGGCGATCATCTGGGCGCGCTGCACCGGATCCTCGGTGGCAGGGTGTACCTCGCCGCAGCACCGCGCCGCGGCCGGTGCCTCGTGGGCGGCGTCGGCGCGGGCATCGAGGGGATGCGGGCCTTCGTTGCGCACGCGCGGCGCGCACGACGAGGCGCCGACCGCGGATCGCATCAGCCCCGTCACCTTGCTCGTGCGCGACGGCGCGCCGGCAGCCGTCGTCGGTGAATTGCAGCTCGTCGCACTCGCGCAGGCCGTTGCCGAGCGCTGACGACGATGGGCCGGCGACGGTGCGCACTGCGGGAAGCCCCACGCGGCGAACGGCTCGGGGACGCACGTACGGCGTGAGCTCAAGCGCTCCAGCTGGCGCCGCGTCCTCATCACACCGTCGCGAAGCAGAAGCCGAAGCGCTAGCGCCCCGAGGAACGGCTCGGCATTGTCGTCGACAATCCAGAGTGTCTAGTTGGCGACACCCAAGGCGAGGGCGACTTGTGGCGTACTACGGCCTGCGATTCCGTCGTCCATCCACCAGTTCTTGATGCCCGTGTACGAATACGACGCACGGAGCGATGCGTAGAACGGCGGCCCGAATTTCCATGTGACGCCGACTCCACCCGTCACTTCACGAAGCGCGAGCGGTAGGTCGAAGTTGCCTTGAAACGGCTTGGTGTACCGATGCACACCGACGACGACGCTAGGCGTGATCGTGATCTCGCCCCTCGACGTCGAAGTGGTCCACGACTTCGACACGCTCGCATTTGCATAGAACCCATGGAGGCGAACGAACTCGAGATCGACCTCGATCGCAGGACGGACGGGAAGGCCATCCATCGCAGCGGTCAGCTGGAGCTCGTGCATGCCGTCGCGATGTTGCTCGGCGCTCCATGCGGGCCAGTAGTGGAGAAAATACCCGACCGAGGCTTGCACGGGACCCAAGGGAAACCCGTACGAAACGATGGGATCGAACTGCGGAGAGATGCCGCCGATCATGGTCGTGCGCTCCGGGTTGTTCAGCGCGGCCTGGTGGAAGACACCGATGGTCACGGCTCCAGGACCGACATCATCGACCCGGATCAGCGCAGCGTTTTGCGTTGCGAAGTCGTTCTTGTTCGCGAATTGCGGAACGCCGCGCGCAATGAACGTCGTTGCAACGCCGAGCTCGACGGTTGCACGGACGCGCGTTGTTGCGACCGGTGCATCGGGTGTGGGTTCGGCGAAAGCAGACGAGGTCGCGCACACACACACGAGAAGAACCGCCTTGATCGCCATGATCGGAGAATCGACCGCCGATCGAGGAGATCGAGGTTTTGCTACCCCGAACCACCCTCAACAAGCCCCGGCGGCGGTCGGCTCGATAGCTATGAGGCTCGCCACCGCCAGCTTGCTCGTAGTTTCGTTGTGGCTCGGCTGCTCCGACGACAGCCCGGCACCGGACGTGCCGCCATCGACGTCGTCGAAGACGTCGGGTGGACGCACGCTGATCCGCCCTACGGGGTTTTCGGGCGTGGGCTGGTCGGTCGCACCACGTACCGAGGACGCGACGCGTCAAGCGCTGGCGGAAGCTGAGCGCGGCAACCCGGGGTCGAGCGAGCTGACCTTCGTGTACTACACGCCGCAGCACGATCCTTCCAGGATCTCGGCTGTTTTGCGAGGCACCGACAAGACCCGGCGGCTGATCGGCATGTCTTCGCACGACGGGCTTCTGACCTCGGAGGGCTACCACACGTCGCCCGCGGGCGTGGTCGGCGTACTCGTGGTGCGCGCCGACGGTATGAGCGCTGGCGTGGGCAGCGCTCACTTCGCCGATGTGGCGAAGGGCCAGGAGGGCGAAGCAGGCCGAGTCGCGTACCGGCGCGCCGTCGTGGACGCGAAGCGCACACTCGACGAGAAACCAGCGATGGTGATCCTCCTGCCTACGTTGCGCAGCGAGGAGAAGCTGCTCGCCGCGATCACAGACGAGGTTGGTCCAAATGTCCCGGTGATCGGCGGTACGGCGGCGGGGCCGTCGAAAGACATCGCGCTCGAGCGGCTGAAGGAGGGCCTCGAATGGTCGATCGTCGTGAACGACGGCATCGTCACGAGTGGCGTCGCAGTAGCGGTCCTCTATGCGCCAAAGCCATTCGGTTGGGCCTACGGCGGTGGTTTCCAGCGCTCGACGACGAAGACCGGCGTGATCACGAACGCAGAGCCGCGGATGATCCGCACGATCGATGGACGTCCAGCGCTGGATGTCTACGACGAGTGGGTCGGCGGCGGACTCAAGGAAGCGATGAAGCGTGGCGAAAACATGCTCGTGTGGTGCGCGTTGCATCCACTGACTCGCAACGTCTACGGCAGCGACAAGGGCGAACCCGTCGTCAAGACGCAGTTCCTCCATCCCCACCCGAATCCCGATCAGAAGACCGAGCCCGGCTCGCTCCTGGTCGGAGCGAACGTCACGGTCGGAGAAGTGCTCAACCTGGGCGAAGGCAGCTGGAACATCCTGCTGAATCGATTCGCGCAGTTGCCGCGTCAAGCGAAGACGGTGGCCGAGAACATCGATCCAATTGCGGGCTTGTTCTTCTACTGCGGTGGCGCACTCGAAACGATTCCCCGCGATCACCGTGGCAGCATGGGCTACCTCGTCTCTCAATCGATGGGACACGGGTTGCCATGGCTCGGTGTGTTCTCGTGGGGTGAGCAAGGCCATGTCACGGGCATCGGCAACCTGCACGGAAACGAGATGGCGAGCACACTGTTGTTTCCGGCAGGCAACTAGCGAAGTCACGTGAAGCTGTTCTGGAAGATCGGACTGCTCTCGCTCGGCTCCGTGCTGTTCTGCACCGTGCTGCTCACGGCGATTGTCAGCTATCTCGAGGCGAACAAGTCCCTCGCGCACATGCGATCTCAGCAGCGGCTACTCGCGGAGACTGCGGCCTCGCAGGTCGAGACGGGCTATTACGATCAAGTGTGGCCGTTCGAGATGCTGTCCGGGATCGCGAAGGAGAGCAACTTCATTTCCTGGCAGATCGTCGACGGTAACGGTGTCGTCGTGTTGTCGAGCGTATCCACCGAGACCGGGCAGCAGCTACAACGCTTTCCGTCGACCGAGCCGCAAATGATCTGGTACGCAGGTCACGAGCTGTGGATCGTGCCCATGCGCATGCGAGACGGCACCAGCCCTTGGCAGTTTCGACTCGGGTACAGCACCGGTGCGATCCGGGCGCAGCGCCGCTCGATCATCGTAACCAACGCACTGATCGGTCTCGGGCTCGCGATTCTATTCGTCGGCGCCACGCTCTACGTCACCCATCGCGTGCTGGGGCCGCTGAGCTCGCTGACGACGGCTGTCGCAGAGGTCGAGCGGGGCCGACTCGATGCTCCCCTTCCTCTCGGTGGCAGCGACGAGATCGGGCAGCTCGTCGCTGGCTTCTCCGCGATGATCCAGAGCGTCAAGGATCGAGACGAAAAGATCCAGGTGCACCTGGAATCGCTGGAGGCAGCGCGCGCGAGCCTCGAGACGCGTGTCGCCCTTCGTACCCAAGAGCTGCATGCGAGCGAGACAAGGACGCGCGCGATCATCGAGTACGCTGCCGACGCGATCGTGACGCTCGGCGATAGCGGCGTGGTCGAAGTGTTCAACCCAGCCGCCGCCCGAATCTTTGGCTACACGCGCGAAGAAATCTGCGGACAACGCTTCGAGCGGATGATCGCGCCCCAGTACCTCGTCCACTTCGACCAGCTGGGGATCGAATGCGTGGAGTCGGGAGCGTCGGTCTCGATCGGTACGGAAGGCGAGATCCACGGCCTGCGCCACGACGGCACGACCTTTCCGATGCACATCGCCCTCAGCGAGGTGAACATCAACGGCAACCGGTTGCTGACCGCCATCGTGCGGGACATCACCGAGCGCAAGCGAGCCGAGGCGGAGAACCAGGAAATGCACGAGCGGCTTGTCGACGCTTCTCGACAGGCAGGCATGGCCGAGGTCGCGAGCAACGTGCTGCACAACGTCGGCAATGTGCTCAACAGCATCAACGTCTCGGCATCTCTCGTTTGCGAACGATTGAAGAACTCTCGAATGACCGCCGTGTCCAAGGCAACCGCACTTCTCCGCGAGCATGCGAACGACCTCGGCTCGTTTCTGACGACAGACAAGCGTGGTCGGCTATTGCCCGAATACCTCGACAAGCTCGGCGAAAGCCTCCTCGAGGAGCGGCGCGACATGCTCCAGGAGCTCGGATCGCTGACAACGGACATCGATCACGTCAAGCGGATCGTGAAGACGCAGCAATCCTTCGCACGCGTCTCGCACGACGTCAGAGCGCTCGTCGATCCACGGGATGTCATGGAGGACGCCCTGCGCATTTCGAGCTCGGCGGTCGAAGGGTCCGTGGTCCAGATCGTGCGGGACTACGCGCTCTCCAAACCCATCCGGCTGGACAGGCACAAGACCGTCCACATCCTCGTGAACCTCATCAACAACGCGAAGCAAGCCGTCGAGAAACTCGGAGCCGGTGGCGAGATTCGCGTGTCCATTGGAGCCGACGACCACGATCTTCGGATCGACGTGGTGGACAACGGCGAGGGCATTCAGCCCGAGCACCGACTCCTCATCTTCAACCACGGCTTCACCACGAAGCGGGACGGACACGGCTTTGGCCTTCACGGCGCGGCGATCTCGGCGACGGAAATGGGTGGGTCGCTGACCGTGCATAGCGAGGGCAGCGGATGCGGAGCGCGCTTCACTTTGGCGCTCCCACTCGCCGCCTGATCGCCAGCGGAATGGGCGCTGCGGCGTGCTGAATCGGCGCGCCGGATCGAACGCCGGATCGAGCCAGCCGCTGCCGTCCTGCGGCCACTCCACGGGGGCGACCGGGCGACGCCCTGGCGCTGCAGTTCCTGCCGCTGTTCTACGCGACGAGGAGCGGTGGGCGGGCTCGGCGAGAAACATCTCGCGACGCAGACCAGCCCGATGGGGAACCGCACCGCGCCGCGATTGTCGCGGAATCGGAGGGTCGTGTCCCGAGCGTTCGACCGAGCTACCGCGTCGACACCGCGACGGTCTCGAGCACCAGAGGCTCCCTTCCGCTGCGCTCGACGAAGAATGCGAGCGGTTGCGCCGTCCGCGACGCGGACAGGCTCGCCCGGCCTCCTACACACGAGACCGCCTTCTCGCTGCCATCGGCGTGAACCAGGCCGCAGACGAGGGATGAATCGGATCCTTTCGCGCCGAAGGTGATCTCGATCGCACCGAGCGGCAGCGCCTGGCGCGTGAAGACGAGCCGCCTGCGGCAGGAACGACGGCCGAGTAGCCGCCGCGACCGTCGCCGGTGAACGCGGCTGGCGTCGCGAGCCCACTGCCACCGCGCGCCATGGCGACGAGGCCCGCGCGATCGGCCATGGTGTCGAACGACTGCGTGACACCGTCGCGCACGATCGTGAGGTCGTTCAGCGCGAACACGCCGGAGCTCAGCGCGAACTCAACCACGGACAGATGGAGCCCGGACCCGGCTAGACGTTTCGGGGTTTCTGCTCGCCCAAAGGTCGTGTCAGCCGATCAAACGACGTGCCAAGTTGACACCTCGTCATCCTCGCACCCGCCAGATATCCGTGAAGCGCCTGAAGCAGGAGGACGGCCCTCAGTACCGAGCTTGTCGATCGTCTGCGGCGCGTCGCAGTCACTCACTGACGGTCACGGTGTACTGCTGCGACGAGTTGTTCGCGGCGGTCACGATGTAGTTAACCGCCATCGTGAAGTTATTGGGGGTCACGCCGCTGACCTGGGGCGTCCCGCCGCTCCGCACCGAGGTGCCGGTCGTCGAGAACGTCGCGACGAGGCCGTTTTTGTTCGTTCCAGGCGGCACGACCGCCATGATCGACTGGCCGGTGATCGTAGCGATCACGTCCACCGCCAGTCCGGGATTGTTCGCGGACAGGAACGAGTACTCGGTAATGTCTTTCTGCGACGTCGATGCCCCGGTGAGCGTCACCGTATAGATCTTCGTCGAGGAATCGGCGGCGGTCACCGTGTACGTCACCGAGCTCGTGAAGTTGTTGCGCGTGATGCCGCTGTTCTGCGTCACGTTGCCGACCTCGACGGTGACGCCTGTCGTCTGGAAGCTCGCGATGAGATTATTCAGGTTCGTGCCACTCGGAAGCGTCGCGGTGATCGTCGTACCGCTGATCGTGGCGACGACGTTCTGGGGCAGGCTCGGGTTCTTGGAGGACAAGAAGACATACGACGTGATGTCCTTCGCCGAGCCGACCGCGACGTTCACCGTCACGGTGTAGGTCTGGGTCGATCCATCGGCCGCGGTGACGACATAGCTCCGCGGGCTCGAGAAGTTGTTGGCGGTGACACTACTCGTCTGCAGGACCCCGTCGATGCGGACCTGTGCCCCGGTCGTCGCGAACGTCGCGACGAGGGCGGTGACGTTCGTGCCGGCAGGCACCGTCGCGGTGATCTGCGTCCCGGAGATCGCCGCGACGACGTCCGCGTTCAGCGCCGAGTTGTGGGCCGAGGCGAACACGAACGACGTGATCGCCTTTGCGGAGTTGGGCGCGACCGTGACGTTGACGGAGTACGTCTTCGTCGCCGAGTTAGCGGCGGTGACGACGTAGCTCACTGGCGTCGAGAAGTTGTTCGCGGTGACGCTGCTCGACTGGGTGATCCCGTTCACGGTCACCGACGCCCCCGTGGAGACGAACGTCGCGACGAGGCCGGTGACATTGGCGCCGCTCGGGAGGCTCGCCGTGATCGTGGTGCCGACGATCGAGGCGGAGACGTCGGCCGGCAGCGTCGGGTTGTTGGCCGACCGGAACACGAACGATGTGAGGTCGTTTGCCGAGCTCGCCGCTACGTTCACGGTAACGGTGTAAACCTTCGTCGAGCTGTCCGCGGCGGTCACGGTATACGTCACCGGTGACGTGAAGTTGTTTGCGGTCGCTCCGCTTACCTGCGCCGTCCCGCCGACGGTGACCGTGCCCGACGTCGCACTGAACGTCGCGACCAGCGATGTGATGTTCGTCCCCGCGGGCAACGTCGCGGCGATCGCCGTGCCGCTGATCGTGGCGACGACATCGGCGGCGAGTCCCGAGTTCTCGGTGGCGAGGAATGCGTACGAGGTGATGTCGTTTGCGGTCGCCGATGCGATGGCCACGGCCACGTCATAGGTCCTTACGGAGCCGTCGTCGGCGACGATCGTGTACGTGATCGGCGCGCCGAAGTTGTTCGGGGTTTGCCCACTCACCTGGGACGCACCGGCGACGCGGACGGTCGCGCCCGTGCTCGCGAACGTCGCGACGAGCCCGCCGATGTTCGTGCCGAACGGAACGGACAGCGTGATCGTCGTGCCCTGGATCGTACCCATCACGTCCTGCTTGAGCCCCGGGTTCGCGATCGCGAGGAACGCGTACGCCATGATCTCCTTGCTCGAGCTCAGGGGCGCGCACTGTGATGGCGTCCCGACGCAGTTCCAGCCCGCTTCCATCTGACACGCGACCGAGCAGCCATCGTCGTCGACCACGTTGACGTCGTCGCACTGCTCGAACAGCTCGTTGATCACGCCGTCGCCGCAGTTCGCGGGCTCGCCGAGCGTGATGGTGGCGCGTCGCAGCTCGCCTCGACGGATCGGGATCATCTGCGCGCCGGTGTGAACGATCTCTTGTCCCGCGAGCGCATCGACGCGTACGAACACGTCGCTGCCATCGAGATCGTCCGGCAGCAGCACGACGGCTGACTGCTGGCCGGAGAGGGCGCGCGGCACCTCCGGTACGACACCGGGTGCGAATGCGATGGGTCCCGCCGACGAGCCGACCCATCCCGACAGCGAGAGCTGCGTGACACCGTCCGCCTCGACGATCTGCGTGGTGATCTCGAACCCGGTCGCCTCGGGGTCGACCTCGGTGTTCGCGCACGCCGCCGCGAGGTGCGCGGCGAAGGTCAAGAGCACGACGAAGAGACCGCGCATCAGCGCCGATCCAATCCACCGAGCGAGCCGGTCGGATCGACCGTCGTCGACCGCGAGAAGTAATATGCCGTCCCGCCGGTCGCGAGCGCGGCGCCGCCGACGGCCGTCCAGAACCACCACTTGCGATACAAGGGAGCGCGTTCGGGTGTCTTGCGTGCATCGCGCACGGCGTCGTCAGTGCGTGTTTCTTTCTCGGCACGGAGGCGCTCTTCGTTGCGGCGCTGGGCTTCGAGCTTCACTTGCTCCTGCGCTGCGGCGCGCGCGGCACTCTCTTCGGCCGTGCGCGCCGCGGCCTCCTCTCGCGCAGCGAGCTCGTTCTCGCGAATCAGATCCTCGACGATCGCGCGGTTCGGTGCATTCGGTGCCTCGCGCAGATAGCCCTTGAAAAAGAAGATCGCGCGCTCCCACTGCCTGAGGCTCCGATGACACTGGCCGAGATTGAAGAGGAGCGCCGGCACCGGGAAGAGCTCGTACGCCTTGGTGTATTGCTCGAGCGCCTGCTCGAACCGGCCGAGCTTGAAGTGCGTGTCGGCCACCACGACGTGGGCGCGCGCGTCTTCCTTGGGATCCGCGGCGCTAACCGTCGACCACGTGAGCACGATTGCGAGGACAAGCCGGTGCATCATCAGTTCCTCCCGAACACGTCCATCGTGCTGTCGCGATCGTACTGCTTCGCGGCCGGCTTTCGGGTCGTCGTTGGCCTGGTGATCTTGTTCGACTTGCTCGTCTTGTTCGTGCGTGGGGCCGTCAACTTTGGCTCGACGACAGGTGATATTGGCTCGGGCGCAGCGACGATCGGCGCCGGCGTTGGCTGGGGCGGGAGCACGGGCGCCGGCACGGACCGCGCTGGTGCGAGCTCGGGCGTTGGCTCCTCGGCGATGGGAGGAGCGGTCGGGCGCGCTCCGCCCTGCAGCGCCGTTCCGCAATACGCGACCGAGGGTCGAATCTCCTGCCCTCTCCCCCGTGGTCTACGATTCAGGTAGATATTCAACCGTCCCGCCACGTTGCTGCACAGTTGCTGCACAGAGCCTGGGTGACGGTCAGGCAGGGCACGCTACCTACCCTTGAAACTACCTGCAAATTGCGATCTTAGCGGGGTGGGCCTGCCTGGACTCGAACCAGGGACCTCTTCCTTATCAGAGAAGCGCTC